>JAKABH010000046.1 GCA_021801925.1 Thermoplasmata archaeon
GCGGCGCCGCGGTCGTCGAGGAGGCGGCCCGGAACCTCTACGCGGTCGGGGCCCGGCCGGACGCCTTCACCAACTGCCTCAACTTCGGCAACCCCGAGGATCCCGCGGTCCTCGGGGATTTCGCCACGGTCACGCGCGCGATCGCCCGGGCGGCCGCGGCGCTCGACCTCGCCGTCCCGTCCGGGAACGTGAGCTTCTACAACGGGGGCCTCGGGGCGGGGATCCCCCCCACCCCCGTGCTGATGGCGACGGGCCTCGTGCCGGACCTTCGGCGCGCGACGACCGCCGACCTGAAGGAGGAGGGGAACGTCCTCTACCTCGTCGGGTCGACCCGGCCGGAACTCGGGGGCTCCCTCTGGGCGCGGCGGCACCAGCGCCGCGGCCTCCGGGTGCCGCCGGCCGATCCGGCCGCCCTGCGCGCCGCGGGGGAGGCGCTGCTCCGGGCGGGGGCCCGAGGCTGGCTGGCGGCCGCCCACGACGTCGCCGACGGCGGCCTCGCCGTCACCCTGGCGGAGATGGCGTTCGGGGGGAGCCTCGGCGCCGACGTCGACCTCCGGGCGGTCGGGGCCTCGGGCCCGGGGGCGGCGCTCGCCGTCGAGGGGGGCTCCCGCTTCGTCGTCGAGGTCCGCGCGGCGCACCGGACCGCGTTCGAGCGGGCGATGCGGGGGATCCCGGTGGCGCGCCTCGGGATCGTCGCCCCCAGCGACCTCGTCCTCCGCTGGGGGGACCACGCCCTCGAGTCGATCGACCTCGGGCCGCTCGCCGAGCGGTGGCGGACGGGCCTCGGGCTCCCCGGCTGACGCCGCATGACCGTCTCGGCGCTCGTCTCGGGCGGCAAGGATTCGATCTACGCGGCCTGCCTCGCGGAGACCCAGGGCCGCCCGGTCGACGAGTTCGTCGTCCTGCGGCCGTCCGACCCCGAGTCGATGATGTTCCACACCCCGAACCTCGACCTGGTCGCGCTCCAGGCCGAGGCCTGGGGGACGTCGTACCGCGCGGTGGAGGTCGGCCCCGGCGGCGAGACGGCGGAGGAGGCGGCGCTCGCCCGGGCCCTCGCGGGCCGCCGCGGGTGGATCGTAGTGGGGGCGATCGAGTCGTCGTACCAGTGGGCCCGCGTACTGCGCGTCGCCGACGCGGTCGGGCGGCCGGTCTACGCCCCGCTCTGGCGGCGCCCGCCCGAACGGGTCGTCCGAGAGGAGATCGCCGCCGGCCTCGACATCCGGTTCGTCCACCTCGCCGCCGAGGCGCTCGACCCGGCGTGGCTCGGCGAACGCCTGGACGCGGAGCGGCTCGCCCGCCTCACCGACGGCCCGCTGCGCCGGGCGGGGGTGCACGTGGCGGGGGAGGGCGGCGAGTACGAGACGCTCGTCGTCGACGCCCCGTTCTTCCGGCGGCCGATCGTCCTCGACGACGTCGAGCGGACGGTGCGGCCCCCGACCGCGCGGCTCACCGTCCGCAACGCCCATCTGCTCGACGCGCCTCGCCGGCCGACCGGCTCCCGATGACCCCCGATCCTCCGTCCGACCGGCCCGACGAGGGCCCCCCGAACTCGGCCCGGGCCCGCACGCTCGCCGCCCGGGCCCGACGGGCGCTCGGCGACCCCCGGGCCGCCGTCAACCTCCGCTGGCTGCGCGCGGTCAGCGGCGCTTCGGTCGAGTCGATCCTTGCGGTCCTCGGGGAGCTCGACGACCTCCGCCCGGTCGAGGAGGAGATCCACCGGCGGCACGTCGCCGGCGGGCGGGCCAACTACGCCCACTTCTCGGCGCCGTTCGAGCTGTACACCTTCGTCCGCCTGCTGCGGCCCGAGCACGTCGTCGAGACCGGGGTCAGCAGCGGGGTCTCCTCCGCCCACCTGCTCCTCGCGCTCGAGAAGAACCGCGCCGGCACGCTCCACTCGGTCGATCGGCCGACCCCGCAGCGCGGCGCCGTCCTGGCGCCGGACGAGTCGCCGGTCGCGATCCCCCCCGGCCTCGCAAGCGGCTGGGCCGTCCCGTTCCGCTCCGCCCGCTGGGACCTGCGCATCGGTGACTCCGCGATCGAGGTCCCCCGGCTCGCGTCGGAGCTGCCCGGGATCGGGCTGTTCCTGCACGACGACCTCCACACCGCCGACCGGCTCGCTCTCGAGCTCGCCGCGGTCGGTCCGAAGCTCCTCCCCGGGGCGATCGTCCTCGCCGACAACACTTCCCAGACCGGGGCGGCGTTCCCGACGTTCGCCCAGTCGGTCGGCGCCCGGGTCTACCGGCGGGGCACCAGCGACCTGGTCGGCGCCCGCCTGCCGCGCCACCGGCGGGCGGCGACCCCGGCGGCGCTCTCGCCGGGCCCCTGACCCCCCGGGCTTATCCGACCCCGCGGTTCTCTCGCTGCGATGTCCGCGAGCCGGACCGGAACCCCCCCGTCCGCACGGAGCCCCGACCCCCCGACGGCCGACGACCCCGTCCGCGAGGCGCACCGGCGCTGGACGGCGGAGGTGTGGGAGCCGGCGCGGGCGAAGAGCCCGGAGCGGAAGGAGCGGTTCGCCACCCTCGGCGGGATCCCGGTCGATCCCCTCTACACCCCCCGCTCGCCGCGGTCGGGGTTCGACCGGATCGGCTACCCGGGGGCGCCGCCGTTCACCCGCGGGATCCACCCCACGATGTACCGGGGCCGGCACTGGTCGATGCGGATGTTCTCGGGGTTCGGCTCCCCGGAGGATACGAACCGCCGCTTCCACTACCTCCTCCAGCACGGGGAGTCCGGCCTGTCGATCGCCTTCGACGACCCGACCCTCTACGGGCTCGACGCGGACGATCCCGAGTCGCTCGGCGAGGTCGGCAAGTGCGGCGTGAACGTGAGCTCGCTCGACGACATGCGGCGGCTCCTGCGCGGGATCCCGCTCGACCGCGTGACGACGAGCATGACCATCAACGCCCCGGCGAACATCGTCTGGGGGATGTACCTCCTCGCCGGCGACGCCGCCGGGGTGGCGCCCGACCGGCTCGGCGGCACGACGCAGAACGACATCCTGAAGGAGTACATTGCCCAGAAGGAGTTCCTGTATCCTCCGGGCCCGGCGCTGAGGCTCGTCACCGACACGATCGAGTACGCCACCCGCCACACCCCCCGCTGGAACCCGGTGTCGATCTCGGGCTACCATATCCGCGAGGCCGGCTCGACGGCGGTCCAGGAGCTCGCCTTCACCCTCGCCGACGGCCGGGCGTACGTCCGGGCGGCGATCGATCGGGGCCTCTCGGTCGACGACTTCGCGCCGCGCCTGTCGTTCTTCTTCAACTCCCACAACGACTTCTTCGAGGAGATCGCCAAGTTCCGGGCGGCGCGCCGCCTCTGGTACGACGTGATGACGCGGGAGTTCGGGGCGAAGAAGGAGCGGTCGACGTGGCTGCGGTTCCACACCCAGACCGCCGGCTGCTCCTGCACCGCGCAGCAGCCCGAGCTGAACGTCGTCCGGACCGCGGTCCAGGCGCTCGCGGGGGTCTTGGGCGGGACCCAGTCGCTCCACACGAACTCCTACGACGAGGCGCTCCAGCTGCCGAGCGAGGACGCGGTGCGGATCGCGCTGCGGACCCAGCAGCTGATCGCCCACGAGACCGGGGTCGCGGACGCGGTCGACCCGTTCGCCGGGAGCTACTACGTCGAGTGGCTCACCGACCGGATGGAGGAGGAGGCCCACCGCTACTTCGACCGGATCGACGAGATGGGCGGGGTGATCGCCGGGATCGAGCGCGGGTTCTTCCAGCGGGAGATCCAGGAGGCGTCGTTCCGCTACCAGCGCGCCGTCGAATCGGGCGAGCAGAAGGTCGTCGGGGTCAACGCCTATACCGTCGACGCCCCGATCAAGGTCCCCCGCCTCCGCATCTCCGAGGCGGCGCGCCGCGCCCAGTCCCGGCGGCTTCGGGCGCTGCGCGCCCGCCGCTCCGCGTCGCGCTGGTCGGCGGCCCTGGACCGGCTGCGCGCCGTCGCCCAGACGGACGACGGGAACACCATGCCGGCCGTCCTCGACGCGCTGCGGGCGCGCGCGACGCTCGGCGAGATCGTCCGGGCGTTCCAGGACGTCTATGGGTCGTACCGCGAGCGGTCGACGTATTGACGGGGCCGCGGCCGTCCGCCCGCCCGACGACGGCGACGCCGCCGCCTACCGCGCCGCCCTCGACGGGCTGTTCGCCCGCCGCCGGTTCGGCCTGCGCCCCGGCCTCGAGGTCGTCCACGCGCTGCTGGAGGCCCACGGCCACCCCGAGCGGGCGTTCCCCGCCGTCCACATCACGGGCAGCAAGGGGAAGGGATCGACCGCCGTCTTCGTGGAGGCGATCCTGCGGGCGCACGGGCTCACGACCGGGCTGTTCACCTCCCCCCACCTCGCCTCCTACCGGGAGCGGATGCAGATCGACCGGGTCCCCATCGACCGGGCGGAGGTCGTCCGCGGCCTCGCGCGCGTGCAGGCGACCGCCGCCCGCCTGGAGGCGACGGGGGCGATCGACCGGCCGCCGACGTTCTTCGAGGTGACGACCGTCGTGGCGTTCGACTGGTTCCGGGCGCGGGGGATCGACGTCGGGGTCGTCGAGGTCGGGCTGGGCGGCCGTCTCGACTCGACGAACGTGCTGAGGAGCCGGGTCGGCGTCGTCACCACGATCGAGCTCGAGCACACCGACGTCCTCGGCACGACCGTGTCGGCGATCGCCGGCGAGAAGGCCGGGATCCTCCACCCGGGGATGGTCGGGGTCGTGGGCCGGCTGCCGCCCGACGCCCGGGCGACCGTCGGCGCCGCCGCCGGCCGGGCCGGGGTGCCGCTCTGGGACCTCGACCGGGAGATCCGCCTCGCGCGCCGCACCGTCCGCCCGGACGGCCAGGAGGTCGACATCGACCTGCCCGGCGTCCGGCTCGACCGGCTCCGGGTGCCGCTGGCGGGGACGTTCCAGGCGACGAACGTCGCCCTCGCCGTGGCCGCGTCCGAGCGGTTCCTCGCGGGGGAGGAGCGGCCGTTCTCCCCCGAACGGGCCCGCGCGGGGATCGCCTCGGTCCGCTGGCCGGGTCGGCTCGAGGCGGTGGCGCGGGCACCGGACCTCCTCTACGATGTCGCCCACACCCCCGAGAGCGCCCGGGCCGTCGCCGAGAGCCTGGGCGAACTCTACCCCGGGGCCGACCCGGCGGCGTGCGCGATCGTCTTCGGCCTCCTCCGCGGCAAGGCGATCGACCGGATCCTGGCCGCGCTGGAGCCGCTCGCCCGGACGCTCGTCGCGGTGCCGGTCCGCTCCGACCGGTCGGTCCCCCCCGCCGAGATCCGGGCCCACGCGGCGGGGCGATTTCCCCGTCTGGTCGTCGCGCGGTCGGCCGAGGAGGGGGTCCGGCTGGGGCGCGCGGCGACCGGGCCGGGCGGCTTCACGCTCGTCGTCGGGAGCGACTACCTCGTCGCGGAGCTCCTCCGCGGGAACAACTCGGAGGAACCCGACCTCTCCGACCCCGGCGTCGAGCGTCCGGCTCCGGGGGCCGAGGTCCGCCCGTGAGCCGCGCCGCCGTCCCGTGGGCGACGGTGCTCGACCGGCTGAGCGCCTTCTACCGGACCGGCGACTGGCGGGTCCCGTACCTGCGCGACCACGCCGAGACCCCGTTCCAGGTCCTGATCGGCACGATCCTCTCCCAGCGGACCCGGGACGAGGCGACGGACGTCGCGAGCGCGCGGCTGTTCGCCGCCTACCCGGACGCGGACGCCCTCGCCCGGGCGCCGCCCGAGGACGTGGAGCGGCGGATCCGCACCACGGGATTCTACCGGACCAAGACCCGGGTCCTCGGCCGGGTGGCGAGGGCGATCCGGGACGACTACGGCGGGACGGTGCCGCGGTCGTTCGAGGCGCTCACGGCGCTGCCCGGGGTCGGCCCGAAGACCGCGAACTGCGTCCTCCTGTTCGGCTACGGCGTCCCGGCGATCCCCGTCGACACGCACGTGCACCGGATCGCGAACCGGCTCGGGGTCGTGCGGACGCGTTCGCCCGAGGAGACCGAGGCGGCGCTCCGCCGGACGCTCGAGCCGCAGTACTGGATGCCGCTCAACCCGCTCCTGGTCCAGCACGGCCAGAACCTCTGCCGCCCGCTCCGCCCCCGGTGCGACGTCTGCCCGATCGCCGATCTCTGCGCTACGGGCCGGGCCCGGGCGGCGGGGCGGCCCGAGCCGCGGCCCGCCGACCGGGGGCCGCCGGCGTCCCGCGCGGGAGCGCCGCGAGCGCCCCGAGCGTCAGGACGACCATCCCCCCGAGCGCCGGCCAGGCGACCGCGTAGCCCCGCACCGCGACGAGCCAGCCGAACAGCGCGGAGATCCCGGCGCCCCCCGCCAGCTGGACGGCGTTGAACAGCCCGATCGCCAGCGGCACCTCCCGGCGCGGCAGCCCGGCCCAGGTGTACGGGATCACGTACATCACGGCGTAGACGAAGCCGTAGGCGAAGGCGAAGACGCTCCCGACCCCCACCGCGGCGAGGAGGCCGCCGTACGGCAGCACGGCGAGCACCGCCCCCGCGGCGACGGCGGCGACGACGAACTGGGTCCGGGGGCGGTGGAACCGCTCGGCGAACGATCCGCCGACCGGCCCGCCGGCGACGCTCGGCAGGACGAACACCATGCCGACCGCCCCCGCGAGGAGCGCCGACCAGCCGAGGACCGATTCCCCCCACGGCACGACGAACTGCGTCGCGGCGAACGTCGCCCCCTCGAAGCCGACGAACGCGACCCCGACGGCCCAGACGGCCCGGAGCCGGAAGGCGGCGGGGATCCCGGGCGGCGGCCGCGCCGGCTCGGGCGCCCCCGCGGCGGCCGGGAGCGTGCCGACGGCCAGCAGCGTCGTGACCCCGAGGGCGGCGCCGCCGGCCGCGAGGGCGACCGGCCAGCCGAACGCCGGGACCAGGAGCGAGCTCCCGAGGATCCCGAGCGCCGCCCCGAGGCTGAACGCCGAGCTGAAGATCCCGACCGGCACGCCGCGCCGTCCGTCCGGGTAGAGGCTCGCGACCAGGCCGATCGCCGGGGAGAAGAAGAGGCCCGCGCCGACCCCGGCGAGGAGCCGCGCGGCGAGGAGGGCGGAAAACGACGGCGCGGCCGCGCTCCCGAGCGCCGCGACGGAGAGCAGGGCGACCCCGAGAAGCGAGATGCGCCGCGGGCCGTATCGCCGGGCAAGCAGGCCCGCGGGGAGCTGCATCGCCCCGGCGCCCGCCAGGAAGACGGCGACCAGCACCCCCCAGGCGGCGGGGCCGACCGAGAACGTCGCCCCGATCGCCGGCAGCGCCGGACCGACCGAGAACCAGTTGTAGGCGTAGCCGACCCGCAGGGCGACGAGCACCCCCGTCGCCCGGTGCGCCGCGCGCGGCGGGAGCGGTTCCATGGACCCGGTCCCCTCCCACGACCGGCCCCGCTTAAGACGGCAGGCCCGGGGCCGGCGGCGCCCGCGCTACCAAACCGTTTTAGGGGCCGCGCGGCGTCGGCGCGCCGCTCCATGGACGAGGGCGAGTACTCGCTGCCGTTCTTCCACGAGCACGGGTTCCGCCGCCAGCGGTGCGTCGTCTGCACCGCATGGTTCTGGTCCCTCGGGACGTTCGACCGGTGCCAGGAGGCGCCGTGCCGCGACTACGGGTTCATCGGCCGTCCGATCTTCCGGCGCCCCTACTCGACCGACGAGATGCGGGAGGCGTTCCTCGGGTTCTTCGAGCGGCACGGGCACACCCGCATCGCCCGCTACCCGACCGTCGCCCGGTGGCGGAACGACGTCTTCTTCACCCAGGCGTCGATCTACGACTTCCAGCCGTGGGTGACGAGCGGCGCGATCCCGCCGCCGGCGAACCCCCTCGCGATCAGCCAGCCGTGCCTGCGGTTCATCGATCTCGAGGAGGTCGGCCGGAGCGGGCGCCACCTGACCGTCTTCGAGATGATGGCCCACCACGCCTTCAACCGGCCGGGCCACGAGGTCTACTTCAAGGACCGGTGCGTCGCCCTCTGCCACGAACTGCTCACGGTCGAGCTCGGCGCCGACCCCGCGTCGATCACCTACAAGGAGGAGGTCTGGGAGGGCGGAGGGAACCTCGGCCCGTCCGTCAGCGTCGGGGCCGCCGGGCTCGAGCTCGCCACCCTCGTCTTCATGGAGTACGTCCGGGACGGGGAGCAGCTCCGCCCGATGCCGCTCACCGTCGTCGACACCGGCTACGGGCTCGAACGGTTCGTCTGGGCGAGCCGCGGGACGAAGACCGCCTACGAGGCCGTCTTCGGCGACGCCTGGGAGGAGCTCCGGCGGACGTTCCCCCCGCGGGAGACGGCGATCCTGATCGACCACGCGCGCGCGGTGAACTTCCTGCTCACCGACGGGGTCGTCCCGTCGAACAGCAAGGAGGGGTACTTCGCCCGACTCCTCCTGCGGCGCGCCCTGCGGATCCTCGACAAGACCCCCGAGGCGCCGACGATCTTCGCGATCCTCGACCGGACCGCACGGGACCTCGCCGCCGTCTATCCGGAGATCGGCCGGAACCGCGACGACCTCCACCGCGTCGTCGAGGCCGAGGTCGAGCGGTACCGGGAGGCGATCGCGCGGGCGCGGGTGGCGATCCGCCGCCAGGAGGAACGGATCCGGGCGACCGGCGGCCGGGTCGTCCCCGAGGATCTCCTCGCCTGGTACGATTCGCTCGGCGTGCCGCCCGAGGTCGCCGTCGAGGAGCTCCGCGACCCGCCGCCCGTCCCCGACGACTTCTACGCCCAGGTCGCGGCGCGCCACGCCGGGGAGACCCCGACGAACGACTACGCCGAGCGGGGGGAGGCGGTTCCGGAACCGCCGGTTTCGGTCCCGCCGACGGAGGTTCGTTACTACCAGGAGCCGTACGTGGAAACGTTCGACGCCCACGTCGCGCACGTCGACGGGCCGTGGGTCGTCCTCGACCGGACCTACTTCTACCCGACCGGCGGCGGGCAGGTCGCCGACCGCGGCGAGCTGGGCGGGCTGGACGTCGTCGACGTGGCGCGGAAGGGACCGTGGGTCCTCCACCGCGTCGCCGGGGCGCCGGCGTGGCAGCCCGGCGAGCGGGTCCACGGCCGGATCGACCGGGGCCGCCGGCTGCAGCTGATGCAGCACCACACCGCGACCCACCTCCTGAACGGCGCGCTGCGCGAGGTCCTCGGGCCCCACGTCTGGCAGGCGGGGGCCTACAAGGGCCCCGAGTCGGCCCGGATCGACATCACGCACTACCGGGCGCTCAGCCGGGAGGAGCTCCATCGCGTCGAGCGCCGGGTCAACGCGGTCGTCCGCGAGGACCTCCCGGTGAAGAGCTACTTCGAGATGCGGAACGAGGCCGAGCGGCGGTTCGGCTTCACCCTCTACCAGGGCGGGGCCGTCCCGGGGAAGGAGTTGCGGATCATCGAGGTCCCCGGCTTCGACGTGGAGGCGTGCGGGGGGACCCACTGTACCCACACCAGCGAGGTCGGGGCGCTCGCGATCCTGAACGTCGAGCGGATCCAGGACGGGATCGTCCGCCTCACCTACGTGAGCGGGGAGCGCGCGCTCGACGTCCGCGACGAGCACGAGGAGATCCTCCGCGAGGCGGCCCGCCGGCTCGGGGTCCCGGTCGCCGAGCTCCCGCACGGGATCGACCGGCTGCTCGGGGAGATCGAGGAGGGGCGCCGGGCGGGGAAGGCCCGCGCCCGCGAGGACATCGGCCAGACGGCGGCCCGCCTGCTCGCCGACCCGTCGGCGACCGACGTCGCCGACGGCATCACGATCACGGCCGCGCGGGTCGACCTCGACCGGGCCGGCCTGCAGGAGCTCGCCCGCCGCCTCACCCGGGCCCCGGACCACGTGGCGATCCTGGCGGCGGAGCACGACGGCCAGGGTCTCCTCTTCATCGGCTCGAGCGCGCCGACGCGCTCGGCGAAGGCGCTCCTCGAGGTCGCCCGCCCCGCGTTCGGGGGCCGCGGCGGCGGCCAGCCGTCGGCCGCGACGGCGGCCGGCGAACCGGGGGCGCCGCTCGCCGCCGCGGTCGAGGCGGCCCGCGCCGCCGCGCGGAAGGGGGCGTAACGATGGGGGACCGACCGCCGCCGCCGAACGGAAAGCTTTACTTTCCGAACCCCCCCATCCGTCGAGCGGGACACGGGAGGAGGAGGCGGGCGCCCGGCCCGTCGCCCCGGCCCGGGACCACGTGGACAGCATGACGGCGAACGAAGGTAGCACGGTCGGCGGCGTTCCTCCCGAGGTCATCGGCTTCCTGAGCGGGAAGGGAGGCCGTTCGCTCATCGTGAAGGGCGGCGCCGGTACCGGGAAGACGACCTTCGGCCTCGAGCTGTTGGAGCGGGTCGGCCAGCCCGCTCGCTCCTACTACCTTTCCACCCGGGTCGGCGACGAGGCGCTCTACCGCCAATTCCCGTGGCTCAAGACGAGCGAGATGCGGACCCGCGTCCTGGATGCGGCGAAGCTGTTCCTCGACACGATCGGCGCGGCGGCGAAGGGCGGCGAGCAGCCGCTGCCCGAGTCCGAGCAGCGGAAGATCCGGGCCGGCCGCGAGGTCCTCGGCAGCTTCGGCCAGGAGCGCGGCCCGCCGACCCGCGTCGACCGGACCCACCTCCAGGCGCTCCTCCAGCGGAGCCCGATGCCCGAGGTCGAGAACGTCTACACCCGGATCGAGCGCGCCCTTCCCGAGAAGTCGCTCCTCGTCATCGACTCCTTGGAAGGTGTGACCCACAAGTACGGACTCGAGATGGAGGAGTTCGTCATGGCGCTGCAGAAGGACCTCGTCGAGGGGTCCAGTGCCGATGTCGTGATGATCCTGGAGAAGCCCGAGGCCGGGGGGATCGAGTATCTCGTCGACGGTCTCATCTCCATCCAACGGGAGGAGCTCGACGAGCGCCGGATCCGCCACCTCCGCCTCGAGAAGCTCCGGGCGACGAACATCGGGCGGGCCCGCTACGCGGTGACGCTCAACGGCGGCCGGTTCGAGGCGCTCGGGATCAACGACCGCCTCTCGGCCCCGCCGCCCCACGGCCCGTGGAAGCCGCTGGCCGACCCCGAGCGGTTCTACTCGACGGGGATCCCGGATTTCGACACGCTGCTCGGCGGCGGATTCCGCCGCGGCAGCTTCAACGCCTTCGAGGTGGACGTCAACGTCGGGATCGACGACTACTACATGCTGTTCACGCCGACGTTCCTCAACTTCCTCTCCCAGGGACGCGGGATCATCGCCGTCCTCGCCGCCGGGGAGTCGCCGGACAAGCTGCGGGAAACGCTCGTCCGCCACGTCCCACCGAACGTCTTCGACACGCGCGTGCGGATCCCCGACTACGCGGCGAACGAGACCGAGGACCCGTACATCCTCCCGATGGCCCGGTACGGCCGCGAGGAGGCGCTCCGGGCGATGGTCACCGCCGAGAAGGCGGTCGGCGGGCCCGACCGCAAGCCGTTCGTCGAGTACACCGCCTTCGACACGTTCGAGAGCCTGATGGGCGATCAGGTCGCGATCCGGCTCTACTTCCAGGGGGTCTCCCGGGCGAAGCACGTCGGGAACCTGGGGATCGGGCTCCTCAAGCCCGGGCTGCTCGTCTCGAGCGAGATCCTGAACATGATGGACACGTACTTCCGGATCATCAACATCGACAACGCGCCGTGCCTCTACGGGATCCGGCCGAGGACCCCGCTCTACGCCATCAGCCCGGACCCGGAGAAGGGCGCGCCGCACGCCGTCCTCACCCCGGT
>JAKABH010000047.1 GCA_021801925.1 Thermoplasmata archaeon
ACCTCCAGCACCTTCCCCTCGAGGACGTCCGCGGGATCCCGCTCCGATGGGAGACGCCGACCCCGCTCGGCCCGGTCCCCGTGGAGCTCACCGACGTCTATCCCGTGGGACCGTACCTCGGGATCGAGGAGTTCGCCGATCCCCCTCGCCACCGGCCCCCCCGGCTCGTCCGGGAGGAGGTGGCGAGCCAGCTTGCCGAGGCTGCGCCCGCGGCCCGCGACTGGACGGAACGCTGGACCGCCCTGCAGGTTGCGAGCCTGCTCGAGTGGGAGTATGGGCGGGCGGCCGCCGCGGCGCTGGCGCCGCGGGCCCGCGGGGAGCGGTCGCGGCGCACGGGGCGGCTCCGCGGGATCGCGGGCGGCGCCGATCCGTGGTTCGTCGTCTCCACCGACGGCGCCCCGTTCCCGACGTTCCGGGGCGGGGCGGAGATCCATCGGGCGCTACCGGCGCCGCTGCGCCGGGTGGTGGTCGCCGACGACGCCGTTCCGTTCGTCGCCGCCGGCCGGACCCTGTTCAGCCGCTTCGTCGTCGCGGCGGATCCTCGGCTGCGGCCCGGCCACGGGGCGCTGCTCGTCGACCGGGACGACCGGTTCCTCGCGGTCGGCCGCCTGCTGCTCGCTCCGCACGAGATGCCCCGGCTCGCCCGGGGGGTCGCCGCCCGGGTCACCGGTCATGCCGCGTCCCCGCCGTCGCCCGAGGAGGAACCCGAGCCACCGGTCTGGCCTCCCGAGCCGGAGTGACGGCGCCCGGCCCGGCGCGCGCGGTGGCTTTATCCTCGCCGGCCGTCTTCGGCGGTCGACCCGACCCCCCATGACGAAGACGTTCCTTCTCCTGCAGCTCGACAGCGAGGGCGCCCCATACTCCGAGATCGCCGACGTCCTCGAGAACATGGGATTCCGCGAGGAGACGGAGGGGTACGACTTCGTCTACGACTGGGGGCGGGACGTGACGGTCCAGGAGACCCTCTCCTTCGCCGACCGCATCCAGCTGTCGCTGCGCGGCAAGCGGGTCTGCTTCCGGATCGAATCGACCGAGGCGTAGCCCCTCCGCCGGCCGGCGGACGGGCCCCCGTTATAACCCGACCGCGCCTCGTCCGGCCGATGGTCGTCCTGGGGATCGAGTCGACGGCGCATACGGCCTCCGTCGGCCTGGTCGACGACACGGCGAAGGTTCTCGGGGTCGCCTCCGACATGTACCGCCCCCCGGCCGGCGGCATCCATCCCCGCGAGGCGGCGAACCACCACGTGGAGGTCTTTCCCCGCCTGGTCGAGCAGGCGCTCGCCGCAGCGAAGGTCGCGCCGAAGGAGATCGACGCGGTCGCCTTTTCGCAGGGCCCGGGGCTCGGCCCCTGCCTCCGCGCCGGGGCGACGGTCGCCCGCATGCTCGCGCTGTCGTGGGACCGGCCGCTCGTCCCCGTGAACCACTGCGTCGCCCACGTCGAGATCGCCCGGGTCCTGAGCGGGCTCGACGACCCGATGCTGCTCTACGCCAGCGGCGGGAACACCCAGGTGATCGCCTACGCCCGGGGCCGCTACCGGGTCCTGGGCGAGACGCTCGACATCGGGATCGGCAACTTCCTCGACAAGCTCTGGATCGAGCTCGGGGGGACGTTCCCCGGCGGACCCCAGCTCGAGGCGGAGGCGAAGCGCGGCACCGAGCTTCATCCTCTCCCCTACTCGGTCCACGGGATGGACGTCGCCTTTTCGGGGATGCTGACGGCCGCGCTGGCGCTCTCGGGGAAGGGGATCGGCCGGCCGGACCTCGCCTACTCGGTCGAGGTCACCGCCTACTCGATGCTCACCGAGATCACCGAACGGGCGCTCGCCCACCGCCGCGGCTCGGCGGTCGTCCTGGGGGGCGGGGTCGCCTGCAACGAGCGCCTCCGCGGGATGGTGCGCGAGATGGTCGAGGGGCGGGGCGGGACGACGTTCGCGCCGCCGCGCGCCCTGTGCGTCGACAACGGCGCCATGATCGCCTGGACCGGCCACCTCGCCTACGAAGCCGGCGGGTCGATCCCCGTCGAGGAGTCGGTCATCGCGCCGCGGCAGCGGACCGATCTCGTCGCGGCCCCGTGGCGCGGCAGCTGATCGGAGCGGGGGCGTGGAGACCGACGTCCTGGTCGTCGGGGCCGGCCCGGCGGGATCGACCGTCGCCGAGCGGCTCGCCCGCGCCGGCCTCGGCGTGACGGTCGTCGAGGAGCATCCCCGGGTCGGGACGCCCGTCCAGTGCGCCGGGCTCGTCTCCGAACGGGTGCTCGCCCTCGCGGGCTCGCGCGCCTTCGTCCGCTGCTCGGTGCGCGGCGCGAGCGTCTTCGGCCCGTCGCTCCGGGCGGTGGCCTTCAAGGCGGAGGAAGCGCGGGCGCACGTCATCGACCGGGGGGCGCTGGACGTCCATCTCGCCGACCGGGCGGCGCGGGCCGGCGCCGACTTCTGGACGGCGACGCGGTTCGACGGCCGGACGGGCGCCGACGGCGGCCGGACGACCGTCCGTCTCACCGGACCGGACGGACCCCGCGAGGTGCGGGCCCGGCTCGTCATCGGCGCCGACGGCGTGACGAGCGGCGTCGCGCGGGCGTTCCGCCTCCGCCGTCCCGTGGAGATCCTGCCGGCGTTCGAGGCCGAATTCCCGGAGAGTCCCGGGGACGTCGAGACGGTCGAGGTCTATCTCGGCCGCTCGATCTCCCCCGGCCTCTTCGGCTGGTGGATCCCCGACGGCGCCGGGGGCGCGCGCGTCGGCGTCGCGGTCGACGCCGACGGGACGCCGGCGCGGATCTACTACGAACGGCTGCTGGCCCAGCTCGTCCGCCGGTTCGGCCGTCCCCTCCGCAACGCGACGGCGTTCCTCGCCTCCGGGATCCCGATCGGGCACGTCCCGCGCACCCACGGAGACGGCGTGCTGCTCGTCGGCGATGCCGCGGCCCAGGTGAAGCCGCTCTCGGGCGGGGGGATCTTCACCGGGATGCGCTGCGCCGAGATGGCCGCCGAGGTCGCGCGTTCGGCGCTCGCCGCCGGCCGGACCGATGCGGCGGCCCTGGCCGACTACGACCGGCGCTGGCAGGCGGAGCTCGGGGAGGAGTTCCGGCGCGCGCTCTACCTGCGGCGGCTCTTCGCCCGCCTCGACGACGCCGACCTCGACCGGGTGGTCGACGCGCTCCAGGGATCGGAGCTCGCCCGGACGATCGTCGCGTTCGGCGACATCGACTTCCCGACCCACGTCGCGCGGCAGCTGTTCCGTCAGTCGCCGTCCCTGCTCCGCCTCGTCCCGAAGGCCCTCGGCGCGTGGGTCGGCTCGTCGCGCGAGGGGCGCGCGCCCGAGCTCGACTTCGACCGCCGGAAGTAGAGGTAGGCCCCGGCGGCGACGACGACCACCCCGACCCCGAAGACGACCCAGAGGAGATCGGCAAAGCCGTTCGTCGCGACGTAGACGGTCGTTTCCGGCAGGATCCCCGAGACGCCGAGGCGGGTCAGGTTGACCGCGAGGGAGCCGTTCGGTCCCTCGGTGCCGGCGGCCCACGTGGCCGCCGAGAACCATCCCCGCGAGGAGAGGTTGTAGGCGGCCCCGTTCGAGCGGAACCCGAGCGCCAGCCGCACGGCGAACGTCCCCGACGGCGTCGACGCCGCGACCGCGACGGGGACGTCGACCGCCTGGCTGGCGTTGGCAGCAAGGCCCGGGACGAAGACGGCGACCTGCAGCCCCGAGGCCGAGGCGTTCGACAGGACCGGCGCGGCCCCCAGGTCGACCGGACCGGTCCCATTCCCGGGGAACGGCGAGAACGCGTAGACCCCGACCGTCAGGACGAGCGACTGCAGCGCCGAGGCGAGCGGGTCGTGGAGCACGAGGGAGATCGCCCCCGCGCCGCCGGGGGCGAGCGACGCCCCCCGGAGCCCTTCGACGAACCCGCGGTCGTCGGCGAGCGGCAGCGGCGGATACCCCGCGGCCCGCGCCACCGGTGCGATGGCCGCCCCGGCCGCGACGAGCAGGAGGACGGCCGCGACCGCCGTCGTCCCCCGGTACGCCCGGCGGTCCCGATCAGCCACCGGCCTCCTCCGGGTACCGTCCGCTCTCGGCGAGCTCGACGAGGCGGCGGATCCGGAGGTCGGCGTCACGCCGGCCCCATCGGCCCCCGCGCCCGAGGAACCCCTGTCCCCCGAGGGGCGAGGCCGCTCCGGTCCCGGCGCGGGACGCCTTGTAGAGGGCGCGGGCGAGGGCCCGGGGACGGCCCGTCGAGGCGACGGCGTCCAGGTCGGCACGGAACTCCTCCCGCAAGGTGAGGCGGTCGGCGCAGACGGCGAGGATCGGGTCCCACCGCATCATCCGGGCCAGCGTGCGGAAGAACGTGAGGTAGCGGCTGTCCAGCCGCCGGACGTGGGCGGCCTCGTGGGCGACGACCGCCTCGAACTCCGCCTCGGTGAGCCGCGCCAGGAGGCCCTCCGAGATCAGGATGACATCCCGCCGGCGGAGACCGAGGGGCGGGGCGACTTCGAGCAGCGTGAAGGTGAACGCGTTCGAGGCGTCGGAGGCGAATGCCAGGAGCGCGGTCGGGGCCCCGGGGCGGGAAAGCCGCGTCGGCCACGGGAGCGGACGGGTCCGGAACAGGGCGACAAACCCGCGGCCGACCGCCTGGCTGAGGACGAACGCCGTCAGGAAGACGACGAACGCCCCGAGCGCCCCGACCGCCCACCAGAGCGCATCCTGCGGGGCGAACAACAGGAGCGGGGCGTGGGCGAGATCGACGACCGCCGGCCACCCCCCGTGGCTCACGACCCAGACGAGGCCGGTGGTGGCGAAGATCGCCCAGCAGGCGAGGAACAGCGCCGCGAGCCGGAAAACGACCGGTCCCCGCGCCCCGCGGTAGGTCGCCAGCAGTCCGATCCCGACGGCGACCCAGACGAGGATCGGGAGGTCGAGGAGCGCCACCGGCGCCGTGCCCATGCTCGGCTCCGCACCGTCTACTTGAGGCCGAGCCGGCGGCGCAGCTCGCGCTCTTCCGAGGGGTTCAGCTTCGCGATCTCCTCGTTGAGGTGGACGACCCCGGCCGGCCCGAACATGGTGACGACGCCGCGGAGGAGGGAACGGAGGTATTTCTGCTCGACGTCCGCGGAGCGGTAGACGTAGCGGCCCCCGCCTCGGCACGTTTCCCGCCGGCGATGGACGAGCCCCTTCTCGAACAACCGTCCCAGGATCGTGGCGACGGTGGTGTAGGCGACCCGGATCCCCCGTCCTTGGAGCGCCCGACGCACCTCCCGGGCCGGTGCCTCGCCGAGCCCCCGCAAGGAAGTCATCACTTCCGACTCGAGCGGACCGAGCATGGCGTCTCCTAAGCTAAACTAGCCCGGACCCCACCTTAAGCCATCCGGCCGACGCGAACGAACCGATACATACCCGCACCGACCCGGCGGGGTCCGGACGGGGGTCGGACGGTCCGCGCGAAGCGTTTATCCGCGCTCCCACCTCGGTCCGGTATGGCGGAACGGTCGCGTCCCCCCGAGAGCGTCCTCGATCTCATCGGCGGGACGCCGCTCGTTCCCCTGCGGCGCGTCGCCGAAGGGCTGCCGTACCGTCTCCTGGCGAAGCTCGAATACCTTAACCCCGGCGGGTCGGTCAAGGACCGGATCGGCCCCGCGCTGATCGACGAGGGGGAACGCTCCGGGCGGTTGAAGCCGGGGGGAACGATCGTGGAGGCGACCAGCGGGAACACGGGGGTCGGCCTCGCGCTGGTCGCGGCCGTCCGCGGCTACCGGCTCGTCTTCGTCCTCCCCGACAAGATGAGCACGGAGAAGATCCGGCTCCTGCGCGCCTACGGGGCGCGGGTCGTCGTGACCCCGAGCGGCGTTCCCCCCGACCACCCCATGAGCCACTACTCCGTCGCCCGGCGGCTCGCGACCGAGATCCCGGGCGCCTACTACCCGAACCAGTACGAGAGCCAGGCGAACCCGGAGGCCCACTACCGCTCGACCGGGCCCGAGATCGACCGGGACGGCGGCGCGGAACTGGCGGCGGTCGTCGGCACCGTGGGGACCGGCGGGACGATGAGCGGCGTCGGCCGCTACTTCAAGGAGCGGCGGCCCCCGGTGAAGATCGTCGCCGTCGACCCCGCGGGCTCCGTCCTCGGCCCGTACTTCCGCACCCGTGCCCTCGCTCCCGCGACGCCGTACCTGGTCGAGGGGATCGGGGAGGATCTCGTCCCCCGATCGATCCACCTGCAGTACATGGACGACTTCGTCGAGGTGAACGACCAGGAGTCGTTCCAGATGGCCCGCCGGCTCGCCCGCGAGGAGGGGATGTTCGTGGGCGGCTCCTCCGGCTCCGCCGTCGTCGGCGCGCTCCGGTGGCTCGCGCGCCGGCCGATCCCCGAAGGCTCAACCGTTGTCGTGATCCTCCCGGACTCGGGGGACCGGTATCTCTCGAAGTTCTACTCGGACGACTGGATGCGGGAGAAGGGGCTCTTGGATGTCGGCGCGACCGCGCGGGAGCTCCTCCAGCGGAAGTCGACGGCGCCGCTGGTCGCCGCCGATCCGACGACGGTCGTCCGGGACGCCCTTCAGCTGATGCGCCACCACGGCATCAGCGCGATGCCCGTCCTGTCGGGGTTCCAGAACCTCGGCAGCATCCAGGAGGACGAGATCCTCCGCCGGGGGCTCGCGGACGAGACGGCGCTCCTGCGGACCGTCCAGTCGATCCTCCAACCGCCGTTCCCCGAGATCGCGGCCGACGCGCCGGTCTCGGAGGTCCTCTACCGGATGAAGGAGGCCGGCACGATCCTCGTCCGGGACCCGGTGACCGGCGCCGCCGTCGGGGTGCTCACGCGGCACGACGTCGTAGGGTTCCTTTCGGAGCAGGGAGGCGCGCATGCGGTTTAGCACCCGGGTCATCCACGACGGCCAGCCGGTCGATCCGGCGACCGGGGCGGTCGCGCCGCCGATCTACCTCTCGAGCACCTTCCGCCAGCGGGCCCCGAACGTCCACCAGGGGTACGTCTACAGCCGGTCGGGAAACCCGACCCGCGCCTTCCTCGAAGGGGCGCTCGGACGTCTCGAAGGCGGCGCCGGGGCGCTCGCCTTCTCCTCCGGCCTCGGCGCGCTCGCCACGTTCCTCGAGTCGCTGCCGTCGGGGAGCCGGATCGTCTCCGTCGACGACGTCTACGGGGGGACGTGGCGGCTGTTCGAGCACCACCGCCGGCAGTTCGGCCTCACGATCGACTACGCCGACCTCGCCTCCCCCGCGGCCCGCGACGCGGCGCTCACCGCGCCGGCGGACGTCATCTACGTCGAGAGCCCGACGAACCCGCTCCTGCACCTGGTCGACCTCCGCGCGATCGTCCGCCGGGCCCGCGCCCTCGGAGCGGTCGCGGTCGTCGACAACACGTTCGCCACTCCCGCGCTCCAGCGGCCGATCGAGGCGGGGGCGGACGTCGTACTCCACTCTACCACGAAGTACCTCGGCGGGCACTCCGACGTTGTCGGGGGGGCGCTCGTCGTGCGGACCCCCGAACGGCTCGAGCGGCTCGCCTGGCTGCAGAACGCCGTCGGCGCCGTCCCGTCCCCGTTCGACTGCTACCTGGTCGTCCGCGGGATCCGCACGCTCGCGATCCGGATGCGCGCCCATGCCGAGAGCGCCCGGGCGGTCGCCGAGGTCCTCTCGGCGCATCGGAAGGTCCGCACCGTCCACTACCCCGGGCTGGCGAGCCACCCCCAGCACGCGCTCGCCCGCCGCCAGATGGACGGCTTCGGCGGGATCGTGAGCGCCGACCTCGCGACGACGGCGGCGGGCGTCCGCCGGTTCCTCCGCGGGCTCGCGATCTTCACGCTCGCGGAGAGCCTCGGCGCCGTCGAGTCCCTGGTCGACCATCCGGCGTCGATGACGCACGCAAGCGTGCCCCGGCGCGAGCGCGAGGCCCACGGGATCTCGGACGGCCTCCTTCGCTTCTCCTGCGGGATCGAGGATCCCGCCGATCTCGCCGCGGACGTGCGGCTCGCCCTCGCGAAGGTGTAGGATGCGCCGCGTGACCCTCTACGACTCGATGACCCGGACCACCCGGGACTTCGCCCCGATGCTCCCGCCGCGCGTGGGGCTGTTCGTCTGCGGACTTACCCCGTACGACCGGGCGCATGTCGGGCACGGCCGCGGATTCGTCATCTTCGACATGGTGGCCCGCGCCCTCCGGCGGTGGGGGTACCGGGTCCTGTACGTGCAGTCGGTGACGAACATCGACGACAAGGTGATCGCCCGCGCCGCCGCGACCGGGGCCGACCCGCTGGCGCTCTCCGACCGGAACTTCCGGGAGTATCTCGCGCTCGCGGAGCGCCTTCGGATCCGGTCGGTCAACTACTACGCCTACTCCACCGACCACCTCCCCGACATCCTCGCCCAGGTCGGACAGCTGCTCGACCGCGGCTTCGCCTACGTCGCGGCGGACGGCTCGGTCTACTTCTCCGTCGCGAAGTTCCCCGCCTACGGACGGCTTTCCGGCCAGAAGGTCGAGGCGCTCCAGCCGGGCGCCCGGCTCGCGCCGGACGAGCGGAAGGCGGCTCCCGAGGATTTCGTCCTCTGGAAGGCGGCCCGCCCCGGCGAGCCGGCCTGGGAGAGTCCGTGGGGGCCCGGCCGCCCGGGGTGGCACATCGAGGATACCGCGATCACGAGCCGGATCTTCGGCCCCCGCTACGACCTCCACGGCGGCGGCCTCGACCTCATCTTCCCCCACCACGAAGCCGAGATCGCGCAGGCGGAGTCGGCGACCGGCGCGGCGCCCCTCGTGAACTACTGGATGCACTGGGGGCTCCTCACGCTCCGCGGGGAGAAGATGTCGAAGTCGATCGGCAACACCTCCTCTCTCGAGGGGGCGCTCGAGGCGGTCGGCCCGGACGTCCTCCGGTTCTACTATCTGAACGCCCACTACCGCAGTCCCCTCGAGTTCGACGAGGCGAAGAGCCTCGCCGAGGCGGTCGAGGCGTACGGGCGGCTCGCCCGGCCGGCGGACCGGATCGACGAGCTGCTCGCCCGGGACGGGCCCGAGCGGGCGGGGGAGGAACTTTCCGAGGCGCGGCGGAGCGCGGCGGACGACCTGGTCGAACAGCTCGACCGGACCCTCGCGAACGACTTCGCCTCCCGGGAGGCGATCGCCCTCCTCTTCGGATGGAGCCGCACGCTGGCCGAGGACCTGGACGGGCTCGCCCGGTGGTCGGGGGCGGCGCTCGAGCAGCTCGCGGCGCCGTACCGCTGGGGCGAGGAGGTCCTCGGTCTCTTCGGGCGGGCCGCGGCGGGCCCTTCCGGCGCGCTCCCGGGGGCGGTCGCCGCGGCGATCGCCGCGCGGCGCCGGGCCCGGGAGCGCGGCGACTTCGCGGAGGCCGACCGGATCCGGTCGGAGTTGCGGGCGGCCGGGATCGAACTCGAGGACGGCCCCGCGGGCACGCGCTGGACGACGACCGATCGGGCGTAGACGGGACGATGCGCGGTTTCGGATTTCTCGAACACGGGGACGTGGATCGGCTCCGGTTCGTCGAGGTCCCGGAGCCCGAGCCCGGTCCGGGCGAGGTGCGGATCCGACTCCGGGCCGCGGCCTTCAACCGGCTCGACCGGTTCACGCTCGCGGGGATACCGGGCGTGCCGGTGGCCCTCCCCCACGTGCTCGGCTCCGACGGCGCGGGGACCGTCGACCGGCTCGGGCCCGGGGCGGTCGGCGTCCGGGAGGGGGACGAGGTCCTGCTGAACCCGGGGATCTGGGACGGGGTGTGCGACGCCTGCGTCGCGGGGAACGAGGCGCTCTGCCGGAACTACCGCATCGTCGGCGAGCACACCCAGGGGACCGCGGCGCCGTACGTCGTCGTGCCGGCGCGGAACGTCCACCCGCGCCCGGAGCGGCTCTCCTGGGCGGAGGCGGCGGCCGTGCCGCTCGTCTTCCAGACGGCCTGGCGCGCGATCGCCACGGTCGGGGCGCTCCGCGCGGGGGAGCGGCTCGCCGTCATCGGCAGCGGCGGCGGGGTGGTGCCTGCCGTGATCCAGATCGGACGGCTGCTCGGCGCCCGGGTCGTCGTGGCGGCCCGATCCCGGGCGAAGGAGGCGGCCGTGCGGGGCCTCGGCGCCGACGAGTTCGTGGTCTTCGACGCCGACCGGCCCCTCGACCGCGTCCTCTGGGCGGCGAGCGAGAAGCGCGGGTTCGACGTCGTCTTCGACTCGGTCGGCGCCCCGACGCTCCCCCGATCGATCCGGGCCCTGGCCCGGGGAGGGCGGGCGGTCGTCGTCGGCGCGACCGCCGGGCCCGTCGCCGAAATCGACGTGCGGACCCTCTTCTGGCGCCAGGCATCGATCCGCGGGAGCACCATGGCGGACGCCGGCGAGTTCCGCGAGGTGCTGGGGCATCTCGGCGCGGGTCGCCTGCGGGCCGTGATCGACTCGGTCCGCCCCCTCGACGAGGCGGCGGAGGCGTTCCGCCGGTTCGAGGCCCCGGATCTCGCGGGGAAGATCGTGCTCACCGTGCCCGCCGGGGCGTAGGGCGCGGGGGCGGCATCGCCGCGACCGATCCCCCCGGGCGCGGCGCCGCGGCCCGGCGTGAACGCAGCGGGAAGGTTAAATACTCGAACCCGGCGTCTATTCGCTCGTGGACCGATTTTCGGGCCATCCTTCCCCGACCGGAGGACTGGAGCTGCGGATGCGCCGACTTGCCATGGGATCGTTCGTCGGCCTCGTGCTCGCGCTGGTGGTGGTGGGGAGCGTCGGCTCCGGGTTCGTCGCCAGCGGGAGCCCCGCGGTCGCCCCCACCGCCGGCGCCGCGGCCGCCGTCGTGGGGAGCGGCCCCGCGCTGACCCACGGGGATCTGGTCGTCGGCCCGAACCAGACCGTCACGATCCAGCCGACGCTCGGGGGCCACACCTACTTCCAGGGCGGCAACATCACCGTCGAGGCCGGCGGCACCCTCAACATCCGCAACGTCACGCTCTCCTTCGCCGAGTTCGTCTCGAACACCGGGACGGCCCAGTCGCGCCTCGCCCACATCGACCGCTTCGACGACGCGGGCACCGTGAACCTGGAGAACGCGACGATCACCACCGACGTCGCCGCCCTCAACGCCTATGCCAAGCTGACCGTCAACATCACCGGCACCTTCACCGCGTGGGCGTCGACCCTGGCGTTCCCCGGCTGGGTGACCGTCTACGGGAGCGGCGCGGTCCTCACCCTCAACCAGTCGGAAGTGACCGCGAACCCCGCCGTGCGCGGGCTCCTCGAGCCGTCCGCGATCCTCGGCGACACCGAATACGCCCCCGCGATCTCCGACCTCGCGGGCGGCGTCGTGAACCTCTTCGGCTCGAACGTCACCGACACCTACGCCAACAACCTGCTGCTCAACGGCCTTCCGTCGACCGCCCCCCTCGCCCAGGCGAACGTGGCCGTGCCGGGGAGCGCGAACGCGCTCTCGACCCCGAACGACTCGGCGAACCTCACCCGCGACTGGCTCTACCCGGCCGGACCGGCGACCGGGGAGGTCCAGGTCTGGTACAACGACTCCAACCTGGCCCTCGCCACGTCCACGCAGGTCAACGTCACCTACCAGGGCCACTTCTTCCCGCTCGGCCCGGTCGTCTTCAAGAACGCCACCAGCGGGGGCTACGCCGCCGTGAACTTCACCCCCGCCCTCACCCAGGCGATCGACGCCGC
>JAKABH010000048.1 GCA_021801925.1 Thermoplasmata archaeon
CGCCGCTCGCCGACCTCGCCGCGCTCGTCCTCCGGGCGGCTCCCCCGGGATTCCGCCTTAGGTGGGCGTGGGAGCCGATTCCGCCGCCCCGCCACCGGTGGTGGCACACTCCCCCCGCGGCCCCAGGCCCGGCGCCTCCCTCCGACCGCACCCGGCTTCCGGGGAGCCGGACGGCGGCACCGGCGGCGTCGTTCGGGCCGCTCGAACGTCCGTTGCTCGGCCGGCTCGCCGTGACCGTGGACGGTCCGAAGGCGGGGGATTCGAGCGGCGCGCCGACCGTACTCGCTGCGGTCGAGGCGGCGGTGCGGAGCCCCCGCGGGAACGGCCTCGACCTCGGCCGGCGGCCCCGGTCGGGCCGGTTCCCCTTCCTCGGCGGGCCGACCGGTCTCCTCGCCACGGTCGGCGAATGGGCCGTCTGGTGGCCGAGCCGCCGGGCCGGCGTCGCTCCGGGGATCGCCCCGCCCGCCGACGGGTCGTTCTGGCCGCTCGGCCGAACGGCCCTCGGGGAGGTCGTGGGGCCGCCCGTCGAGTCCCACCAGGGGCGGCATCTCGCCGTCCTCGGCGAGACCGGGATGGGGAAGAGCTCCCTCCTGGTGGCGCTCGCCCGCCGGGTCTTCGAGGCGGGAGGCGGGGTGGTCTTCGATCCGGTCGGCGACACCGTCGCCGCCATCCGGGCCGCGCTGCCGCCGGGCGGGCTCCGCCGGCTGCGCTCCATCGCCCCCGGTCCCGAGCCGCTCACGCTCAACGCCCTGGACGGTGCCGGTCCCGGCACCGGCGCCGACCCCGAGGCCGGGGAGCGCCGGCTCCGCGACCTCGTCTTCGCCTTCCGTCGCGTTCGCTCCGCGCAGTACGAGACGGCCGAGTACTGGGGGCCGCGGCTCGACGAGATGCTGACCCGAGCCCTCCGCGCCGCGGCTGCCCTTCCGCGGGGGACGCTCACCGAGGCCCATCTGCTCCTCGAGACCGGAGGGCGGCTCGGTCGGGCCGTCCCGCCGGAGGCCGCGGGGCCGATCACCGATCTCGCCCACCGGATGCAGGACCACCCGGACGACGCGGAGGGCGCCCGCCGGCTGCTGCACGAGGTCGTCGGGAGCCCGACCCTCTCTCGGATGCTCTGCGCGCCGGAGCCGACGGTCCGGATCGGCCCGCTCGTGGGCCCGGGGGAGATCGTCCTACTCTCGGGGGAGGCGGCGCGGGTCGGCGAGGCGACGGCCCGCCGCCTGCTCGCCATCTACCTCGGCCTCGTCTGGTCGGAGCTCCTCGCGCGGCCGGGCGCGTCGAAGACCGTGGTGATGCTCGACGAGGCGCAGTGGTTCGCGCACGACAGCCTCTCCGAGATGCTGAAGCTCGGCCGCAAGCGGAACGTCCACGTCGTGCTGGCAACGCAGTCGATCGCCTCGTTCCGGCACCCGAGCGTGGAGGAGTCGGTCCGGACGAACGTCGCCGACCTGGTCGTCTTCCGCGGCTCCCCCCGGGAGGCGCGCGATCTGGAGCAGACGATCCCGTCGGTCCGGGCGGAGACGCTCCTCGCCCTCCCCCGGGGCCGGGCGCTGCTGCTCCTGGGGAAGGGGGAGCAGGTCCACTGGATACGGACCGCCCGGCCGCCGGAGCCGGGCCCCCGCCCCCCCTTCGGCGAAGTCGCGCCGGGGCGCCCGCCGCCCCGTTCGACAGCCCCGGAGGAGGCCGGCGGATCCGCCCTGCCTTCGCCCGAGGGGGCGACGGTGGCCGTTCCGCCGCCGGCCGCTTTGGAGGCGGCGCCGTCGGCAAGAGCCGCCCCGGGCCGCGATCCGGCGCTCGACCGGGTCGTGGCGACGCTGTTGGCCCGGCTCGACGCCGCCGGCCCGAGCTCGCTCGCCGTCCCGCTCGCCGAACTGCGCGCGGGGGCCGAC
Source organism: Thermoplasmata archaeon (assembly GCA_021801925.1). Classification (GTDB taxonomy): domain Archaea; phylum Thermoplasmatota; class Thermoplasmata; order Lutacidiplasmatales; family UBA184; genus Lutacidiplasma. The sequence goes on from JAKABH010000048.1 coordinate 1,890, forward strand.
CCGTCGGGCGAGGCGATCCGGCGCGTCGGCTCCCGTCTCGGGCGCGAAGGGGTCTGCGCGCGGGAGGTCGGTCCGGACGGAGGCTCCTGCTGGCGTCTCGATCCGCGGGCCGCCGCGGTCCTCCGGACGGCGTTCCCCGGGGCGGCCGGGGGCGATGCCGTCCCAGCACAACCCTCTTAGGCTCGCGCTCGCTCGTTCGAACGATGGAGGCGCCGGCGGAACCGGTCCGGGAGCCTCCGACTACGTCGCAGGGCGGATTGATGGCCCCCGCGACGGTCCTCGACCGCTGCGCCACCGGCATCGAGGGGCTCGACAAGATCCTCTATGGGGGCGTCCCGCGCGGCAACATGGTCCTGGTCGCCGGCAGCGTCGGGACCGGGAAGACGACCCTCTGCCTCGAGTTCCTGGTCCGGGGCGCCGAGCGCGGGGAGCGGTCGCTCTTCGTCTCGGTGACGGAGTCGTCGGACAAGCTCATCCAGAACCTCTCGACGTTCGAGTTCTTCCGCGCCGACCTCGTCACCGACGGGTCGCTCACGTTCGTCGACCTGCCCGTCCTCTACGACCGCCTCGGCCTCGAGCACGAGGAGCTCACCCCGGACGAGATCGCGATCCTGATCCGGACCCTCCGCGACCTCGTCCGTTCGATGGGGGTGAAGCGGCTCGTCCTCGACAGCCTCACCTCGGTCTGCTACCGGATCCGCCGCGACGAGCGGATCCGCGACTTCATGCTCCGGCTCGGCCAGGAGCTCGCCGACGCCGGCTGCACCTCGCTCCTCGTCTCCGAGATCGGACCGACCCCGGGCCGCTACTCCCTCCACGGGGTCGAGGAGGCGATCGTCGACGGCGTCATCCTGCTCTGGAACGCCCGTCGGCAGGGCGACATCCTCCGGGTCCTCCAGGTGATCAAGATGCGCGGGACGCCGCATTCGCAGGCCCAGTACGTCGTCGAGCTCACGCCGATCGGGATGCTCCTCGCGCCGCATCTCAAGGGGGGGCGCCCCGAGAACGGGGCGTGAACCGTGCCGCTCGACATCGGGGAGCGCCTTCGGTCGCTGCCGGGCGGCAGCGCCGTCACGCTGAAGCTCGATCCGCGGGAGTACGCCGACCACTACTTCGCCGTGCTCAACGCGACCCTGCGGGACGTCGGCAGCGAGACGGACGCGCACACGATCTACGTGACCGTGACGAACCCCGCGTCGTTCGTCTGGAGCCTCGCGCAGGCGCTCGACGTCCCCCGCGACCGGATCTCGTTCATCGACGCGATCAGCCACATCATGATGGACTACGGCGCCGGGCTCCCGAACGCGACGTACATCGAAAGCCCGCGGGCGCTCGAGTCGATCATGCTCCGGACGGAGTACCTGCTGCGGAAGTATCCCCACCCCCGCTCGATCGTCGTGATCGACTCCGTCAACTCCCTCGCCATCCACAACCCGCCGGACCTCCTCTCCGAGTTCTTCCACATCCTCATCAACACCCTCAAGACGCGCCAGGTGCTCACCGTGGTCCTCCAGACCGCCGACGAGGAGGCGTCGTCCGTGGAGGCGATGCTGAACCTCGTCGTCGACGAGACGATCGACGTCGCCCGGGCGGGGACGTGACGTGATCGACCGGAACCGGCTCTTCGGCATCCCCGAGGTCGACGGCCCGGTCGCGACGGCGCTGCCGCCCGGCTGGTTCGCGCTCCTCACCGGCGGCTCCGCCTCGGGTGCGCCGCTGCTGGCGAAGCAGTTCGCCCACGCCGGCACCGGCCTCCTCCCGGTCCTGTTCTACACGACCTACGAGCGGACGATCGACGTCCGGCGGGCGTTCGAGGATTTCGGATGGGACCCGACGGCGATCCAGATCGTGAACCTCGCCGACGAGTACTACGAGCGGGTCCTCGTCCGCGGGCTCGAGGTCGCCACCGCCCGGGAGAAGGGCCTCACGCTCGAGCAGCTCTCCCGCGCCTCCCCGGCCGGCGCGGTCGGCTCCGCCTTCAGCCTCACCAGCCGGATGCTGAGCGATCTCGCCAGCATCGACACCCCGTTCCGGCTCGTCCTCGACTCCGTCGACTTCTTCTTCGAGGTGCTGACCCCGAACGAGGTGACGACGGTCGCCCGCCAGATCCGCTACCGCTGCCAGACGATCGGTGGGCAGGCGATGATCGCCGTCCACTCCCGCGCCCACGACGGCCGGGTCCTGGGCGCCCTCGAGGATCTCGCCGACATCGTCGTCGACCTGCGGTCGGTCCCCCACGGCCGCCGCTACGAGCACGCCCTGGCCGTCGAAAAGGTGCGCAACCGGCCCGACCTCCACCGGATCTACCGCGCGGAGATGCGGGAACAGGGCTGGCAGGTCGACGACGCCGCGACGCCGCCGTAGCCGCCTGCCTACGGGACCGTAACCGAACCCTTATTCGCCCGCCCCGGCTCTCGCCGTCCGAGGAAATCCCGTGGAGGACGTCGTCATCCGCCCGCTCGAGAAGGTCGCGCTCCGCCGCCCCGTGCTCGTCGAGGGGCTGCCCGGGGTCGGCAACGTCGGCAAGCTCGCGGCCGACTACCTCCGCGAGCAGCTGCCCGCAAAGCCGCTCGCCACGATCTTCTCGAAGTTCTTCCCGCCGCAGGTCTACGTCAACGAGGAGGGGATCGTCCGCCTCGTCTCGAACGACCTTACCTACTGGAAGTCGCCGAAGCCGGACGGGCGCGACCTCTTGGTTCTCGGCGGGGACTACCAGGGGATCTCCCCCGAGGGCCAGTACGAGATCACCGACCGCGTCCTCGACTTCTGCCGCGGCCTCGGCGTCACCGAGGTCTTCACCCTCGCCGGGTTCGCCCAGGGGAAGATCGTCGAGGCGCCGCGCGTCCTCGGCGCCGCGACGAGCCCGGCCCGCGTCGAGGCGATGAAGAAGCACGGGGTCGTCTTCTCGCGGAACGACCCCGGCGGGGGCCTCATCGGGGCGAGCGGACTGTTCCTCGGCCTCGGCCGCCTCTACGGGATGGAGGGGGTCTGCCTCATGGGGGAGACGAGCGGCTACTTCGTCGACCCCCGGAGCGCGGAGGCGATCCTCCGGATCCTCGTCCGGACCCTCGACCTCGACCTCGACTTCACCGCGATCGAGGCGAAGGCCGCCGAGATCGACCGGATCGCGCACAAGGTCCAGGAGGCGGAGGGCCGCGGCGGGGAAGGAGCCCCCAGCGGACCGTCGGCGCCGCGCGAGGACCTCGGCTACATCGGCTGACGGCGCCGACCGTCCCGTGACCGACGCGGAGCCCGCCCGTCCGCCGCTGGGGGAGGCGCTCCGGCGGCGCCTGGCTGCCGGCGCCGAGCCGGACGGGTTCCTCCCGTTCGACCGGTTCATGGAGATCGCGCTGTACGACCCCGAGGTCGGCTACTACGCGCGACCGCGCCCGCCGTTCGGCGGCGCGGGGGACTTCTACACCGCCCCCCGGGTCTCCCCCCTCTTCGCCGCGGCCCTCGCCGAGCCGGTGCGAAGCGAGGCCGCCCGGCTCGGGCCGGACGGATCGGTCCACCTCGTCGACTGGGGGCCGGGGGACGGCACGCTCATCGCCGGGATCCTGTCGGCCCTGGCGGACGGCGGGGCCGGGCCCGGGATCTTCGAGGTCGACCTGGTCGAGCGCGCGGCGCCCCTCGCCCGGGCGGCGGTCGCCCGGGCCGAGCCGCCGGCCCGCCGCCTCGGGGCGACGGTCGTCCGGGCCGAGACGCTCTCCGCCCTCGGCCCGATCCGCGGGATCGTGATCGCGAACGAGCTGTTCGACGCGCAACCGGTCCGCCGGGCGCGCCGCACCGCCGACGGCTGGGAGGAGCTCGGGGCCCGGCTGGACGGCGAGCGGCTCGTCGCCGCGGCCGAGCCGCTCCGCCGGCCGGTCGGAGGTCTCCCCCTCCCGTCGGCGGCGGAGCTCGGGAGCGTCTTCGAGTGGTCCCCCGCGATCGACGGACTTCTCCGCGAAGCCGGCGACCATCTCGTGGCGGGCCGCCTCGTGGTCCTCGACTACGGCCTCGAGGAGGCCGAGCTCCTCGCGGGCCACCCGCTCGGCACCCTCCAGACGATCCGCGCGCACCGGGAGGGGGAGGACCCGTTCCTCCGGCCCGGGGAGACGGACCTCTCGACGTTCGTCAACCTCACCCGGCTCCGGCAGGCGGCCTCCCGCGCCGGCCTCCGCCTCCGGGCGGACCGGCCCCAGCGGGAGGCGCTCGGTGACTGGGGGTTTCCGGCGCTCCTCGAGGCGGCCCGCCGGCGGTGCGGCTCGGCGGAGGAGGAGGTCCGCCTGCATCTCGCCGCGAAGAACCTGCTCTTCGGCTTCGAGCGGTTCCGGGTCCTCGAGTTCGAGGCGGGGGACCCGGCGGCGGCTACGTCACCGGCCGCGCCGTCGCCGCCGGTCGGACCGGCTCCGCCACGTGCGCCGTGACGAGGAGACGCGCCGTCTCCTCGGGGAGCGAGAGGACGTCCTCCGCACGCAGGTCGATCGTCTCGGCGCCGACCTCGATCGGCCGCCCGTCCCGGAGGACGCGGACGTACGTCATGGGCGAAGACGTCGGCGCAGGGGCCGGCGGCGGGACGACCGCGGCGGGGGGGACGACCTTCGCCGCCGTCGTCGGGGGGCCGGCGGGGGCCGGAGGGACGGCGCCCCCCGCGGGGGACGGGGCGGGAGCGGCCGTCGGGGCGGATCCGCTCCCCGCGCCGGCCGTCTCGAGGTACGGGCTCGTGCGCCGCCGGTGCTCGAGGAGCGTGGCGAGGAGGCGGTCGTAGACCGCCCGCTCCTCCCCGAGCGCGTTCGGGAGGTCGCGGCTCCCCCCGATGCTCGCCTGGAACGCCGCGGCGAGGAGCTTCTGGGTGCGGCCCTCGACGATGTCGCGGGCGACCTGGCTGGCGCGCTGGTACGTCTGGCGCGACATGTCGCCCTTGCGGCCGGACGGGTTCTCCCGGAGATCCGCCTCGTAGGAGCGCCGGACCTCGGCGAGATAGTCGACGGTCGCGGGATAGAAGTCGTGCGGCAGCTTCCCCAGCCCGCGGGTCGCCGCCTCGTTGCGGCGCCATTCGAGGAGCATCGAGAAGTGGTCGGGCATGGACGCCGGCGCGGGGAGCGCCCAAGGACTATAGGAGGTATGCGGTCTCGGCCCGGGGGCCCGGCCGTCCGGGCCCCGCCCCACGGGAGTCGATGCGCGGAGGAGGGGAGTCGGCCGAGCTGCTCGACGCCTTCGCGACGCTCTGGCAGCGCCTGCGCACCGACACCGCCGTCCCGGGGACGATCGTCGTCGTCGAGGGGGAGCGGGACCGGCGGTCCGTGCACCGCCTGGGCGTCGCGGGACCGGTGACGGTCCTCCACGCCGGCCGCTCGCTCGGGGAGACCGCCCAGCACCTGCGCAGCCGGGCCCGCCGGATCGTCGTGCTGACCGACTGGGACACCGAGGGGGGGCACCTCGCGCACCGCCTCGAGGAGTTCCTCCGGGCGGAGCAGGTCGAGCTCGATCTCGACACGCGGCGGCGGCTCGCCCGCGTGCTCCGCGGGGAGGTCGTGCACGTCGAGGGCCTCTACGGCTGGGCCCGCCGGCTCGCGGAGAGCGTGGGGACGGAGATCGAGCGCCGCCTGGACGACGGCGAGCCCGAGCGTCCTACGGGATGACCTTCGACTGCGTCCGGCGGATCGGACGGCGGTTCGCCGCGCGGGACGGGCGGTACCGTTCGGCGCCGATCCCCTTCCAGCGGAGGCCCCGACCGGCGCGGCCGGCGCTCGTGAGCCCGCGGTAGGCGCGCCCCTTCTCGACCGGCGCCGTGATCCAGTTGATCCGCGGGTCGGCCTCGATCTCGGGGTGGGCGGGGTCGATCAGGATGACCTCGTAGAACTTCTGCTGGCCGTCCTCCCCGACCCAGTAGGAGTTGAGGACCTCCAGGTTCGGGTAGTGCTTCGCGGCGCGCTCCTCGGCGATCCGCTGGAGGCTCTTGGCGAGCGTCATCCGGAGGATCCCCTTGTGCTTCGGGCGCCGGCCGGCGATGATCGCCCGCTTCCGCTGGCCGCCGCGGCGGACGCGGACCCGTACCATGAGGTAGCCGCCCTTCGCCCGGAACCCGAGCGCCCGCGCCCGGTCGAGCCGGGTCGGGTGCTCCAGCCGCGTCACGGTGTGCTCCCGCCGCCACGTGAGCAGGCGCTCGTGGCGTCGTTCCGCCCCCTCGTCGCCGAGGGTCTCTTGGAACGCGCGGGCCATGTACCGGTAGGCGGAGGTCGGCATCGGAGCGGGGCGGGGGACCCAGGGCCTAATTATAAAGATGCCGACACGGGATCGGGGTCGGCGGCCGGCGCGGGCGCCGGCATCCACGGCAGGTGCGGGACCGGCGGCCGGACGATCTTCGCGGTCGCGTGGCTCTCGGTGAAGACCGATCGCTCGAGGTGCGACTCCATCTCGCGGACGAGGCGGTCCATCCGCGGGCGCTCGGCGGCGGGGACCTCGGTGGGGCCGTCCCAGAGGACGACGGCGCCGCCGCTCGTCGGGAAGATCCGGAACGTGAGGTGCTCGGCGGCCGGCGGGACGGACGGGCTCATCTTGACGAGGGTCGCCGCGAGGGAGGAGACCGGCGGCTCGGCGCTCTCGCTCCGGTCGACCTTGAAGCCGATCGACGCGAGGTACTCCGCGACGTACCCCGCGAACCGCTCACGCCCGATGCCGCGCACGCGTAGCCAGTCGCCGTTGCTCTCCGCCATGGGATCTCCTATCCAGTTCGCGCTCCAGGCTCTTCCAGAGCCCGAGCATCATCCGGTATTCGGCCTCGGAAGGCGTCGACCGGCCCATGACCCGACGGAACAGGAGGATTAAACCCCGTCGTTTGTGGGCCGGGTAGCGCGTGCGGGCGAGCAGCCCGTCGATCCGGGCGAGGAACAGCTCCCGTTCGACGCCGTTGAGCTCGATCTCCTCGGGGGCCGGGGTCGACTCCGGGTCGGCCGGACCGCGCGCCCGGTGGACGGCGTAGAGGACGACGGCGACGGCGTGGGAGAGGTTCAGCGTCGGGAACTCCCGCCGCGCCGGGATGTGGACCAGGAGGTCGCAGCGGGCCAGCTCGGTCCGGGAGAGCCCGTTGTCCTCGGGTCCGAAGACGAGGGCGACCCGGCCCGTGAGCGGGCGGAGGAGCTCCCCGAGCCGTTCGGGGCTCACCGAGCGGCGCAGGTAGGCGTTGGAGCGGCCCGTGGAGAGGTCGGTCGTCCCGACGACGAGGTCGGCCGCCGCCGCCGCCGCCCCGAGCGACGGGGCCCGGAGCGCCCGTTCGAGGAACGGGACGCCGGCCATCGCCCGCCGGCTCGCCTCGGGGCCGATCGCGGCGCGGGGGGCGACGAGGACCAAGCGGGCGGCGCCGAAGTTCCGGGCCAGGCGGGCGACCGCCCCGACGTTCCCGTCCTCCTTCGGCCGCACGAGGACGACGTCGAGCTCGGCCGTCACCCCGCGCTCCCCTCGGCGAAGAGGCGGCGGACCATCCAGTCCGGATCGAACGGGACGAGGTCGTCGTACCCCTGGCCGACGCCGACGAACAGGATCGGCTTCTTCGTCACGAAGGCGAGGCTGAGCGCCGCCCCGCCCTTCGTGTCGGCGTCGAGCTTCGTCACGACGATCCCGTCGAGGCCGAGCGCCCGGTCGAAGAGACGGGCCTGCTCGACGACGTCGTGGCCGCTGAGCGCATCCCCCACGAAGACGGTCATCTGGGGCGCGACGACCCGCCGGATCTTCTTCGCCTCCTCGATCAGGTTGTCGTTCGTGTGCTGCCGGCCGGCGGTGTCGACCAGGACGACGTCGATCCCCTTCGACCGCGCGTGCTCGACGGCGTCGAACGCGACGGCGGCCGGATCGCTCCCCGCCTGCTGGCGGACGACCCGGATGCCGAGCTTCTCCCCGTGGACCAGCAGCTGCTCGATCGCGCCGGCCCGGAACGTGTCGCTCGCCGCCAGCACCACCGATAGGCCCCGGCCCCGCAGCCAGCCGGCGAGCTTGGCGACCGAGGTCGTCTTGCCGGTGCCGTTGACGCCGACGAACAGGACGATGTACGGCTTCGAAGGGGCGGCGCGGATCGTCGCCACGAGGTCGATCGGCGGCCGCGCAAGGATCCCCCGGACCGACCGTTCGAGGCAGGCGCGGATCGCCTCCTCCGCGTCGACCCCGAAGCGCAGTTTGCGGCCGGCAAGCTCCTTGCGGAGGTCGCGGCGCATCCGCTCGATCACGGGCAGGGCGACGTCCGACTGGAGGAGGACGACCTCGAGGTCGTCGAAGACCTCGTCGACGGTCGCCTCGGCAAGCCGACGCCCGAAGAATCCCTCCGCGAACAGTCCTTCGGGCGGGGCCGCGGCGGTCGACTCCCGTCGCGGGGAGGCGGTGGCCGGGGCGGGACGCGCCGTCGGGGCGGCGCCCGCGGGAGACGACGGGACCGCCGGTGCGGCAGAGGACGGCGCGACGGGCGCCGGCTCCGGAGGCGGCGAGCGCCGCAGCCGGGCCTTAAGCGCGGCCCACATTCGGGGACCCGGCGGCGCCGCGGGAGAGGGAGTCGAGGCGGCGGGAGAGGAGCTGGATCCGCTCGTCCAGGGCCGCGGCCTGGCCTTCCAGGTCGCGGAGCGCCTGCTCGATCTTCCCGGTCCGCTCGGAGACCGTCTCGGCGGCCTTCGCCCGGTCGAGCTCGACGACGACCCCCGATCCGATCCCGAGGAGGACGGGCGTCCCCTTGGCGACGGTCCCGCGGACGAACAGTTCGCCCCCGAGCGGGACGAGGTACTCGCTCGCGGCGTCGGCCCCGTCGATCCCGTCCAACGACTCGCGGGCGCGCTGGTGCTCGGCCCGCGAGGCGGTGAGGAGGTCGTGCTGCTGGACGATCGCCTGAAGCTGGTTCCGGTACGCCTCGAGGCGCATCAGGTCGTCCTGGACCTGGTCCTCGGTGACCGGTTCCGGCGCCCCGCTCATCGGGCGGATTCCTCGGCGACCGCCTCGACGCGGATGAGGTTCCGCTTCACGTGGTGGCACCCGCCGATCTCGGAGAGGGCCCAGTGGAGGGCGTTCTCCTTCGTATCCGCGTCATGGATCTTGGTGAACGGCTGCCAGTACCCGCGGCGGGCGTAGAACGACCCCTGGACCCGGAACGTCGGCATCTCGGACCTCGGCGCCGCGGCCACCCGGGTCCGGTTCTTAACCCTACCGACGCGAGGCGCGGGGTCACGACGGGGGCGGGGGGTCGGCGGCGCCGCGCTCCGCCGCCGCGCGGGCGTCGAGCCAGCGGTAGCGTCGGGCCCACAGCCCCTCGTCGGACGGACGGAACGGCCCCGCGGGCCGGGCCGGCGCGCTCGGGGCCGGGGAGGCCGGTTCGGCGGCGGGCGGCACCGGCGGGGCCGGCGGCGCGGGCGATTCCGCCACCGGTTCCACCTCG
>JAKABH010000049.1 GCA_021801925.1 Thermoplasmata archaeon
TCTACCTGGTCGGGAAGGAGGTCAGCTCGGCCCGGACGGGACTCATCGCCGCGGCGATCTTCCCGTTCCTGCCCGCCAGCATCGACTCGTCGATCTTCGGGTATGCGAACTACCTCTCCTTCTACACGTTCATCATCGTCGTGGTCGTCTACGCCTGGATCCGTACGATCCGCTCCGCCGGCACCCACCGCTACGTCCCCCGCTACCGTAGCCTGGGAGCGGTCCGGACCGGTCTCAGGGACTTCTACCGCTACGAACGGTCGACGGTGAAATGGGCCGTCTTCACCGGGGTCAGCCTGGGCGCCTTGGCGCTCGCTTGGCAGGGGTACACCTACGGCGTCGTGGTGGTGGCGCTCTCGGTCCTGGTCGTCGTCATCGAGGAGCGCATCCGTCGGGTCGATTCGTTCTCGGTGTACGTCTCGGCGTGGATCGTCGGCGCGGTCGCCTTCCCGATGGCGATCCCGTACTACCTGGTCCAGCAGCAGTTCGTCGTCTGGTTCGCCCTCCCGCTCCTCCTGTACTTCGGCACGCTCCTCCTGCTGCTCCCGTTCATGCTGATGCGGGACTATCCGTGGGTGATCTCGATCCCGAGCCTCCTCGGGCTGGTCGTGGTCGCGGCCGCCGGGCTCGCGGTCGTGAGCCCCTCTCAGTTCGACAGCATCGTGACGGGCCAGGGCTACTTCGTGAAGAGCCTCATCTACTCGACCGTCGCCGAGGCCCAGGCGCCGTCGATCGACCAACTGGTGATCGCCTACGGGGTGATCACCTTCTTCCTGGCCTTTGTCGGGGTCGCGCTGGTCGTCTACCGGCTCGCCCGCGGCCGGTTCCCCCGCCACCTGATCGTCTTCCTGATCTTCGGACTGCTGTCGATCGCGCTGCCGATCACTGCGTCCAAGTTCTTCCTGCTCGGCTCCCCGGGGTTCGCGCTGCTCCCCGCGGAGGCGATCCGTCAGGCCCTGGATGTCGCGGGCTACCCGGAGCTGCGACGGTCGGTCGCCTCCCTCTCCGATCGCCGGAGCCAGTTCACGGCGTTCCGGCGCTCGTTCAAGGCCCGCCACGTCCTCATCATGGTGCTGGTCGTCGGCCTGCTCCTGCCGAACATCTGGTACTCCCTGGACGCCGGCATCCCCGGCAACACGAAGGCCGCCGTCGGCACGCAGGTCGGGGACTCCCTCCCGTCGTGGCTGCAGCCGACCTCGGGCCCGGCGTCGTCCGTCTACTTCGGCGCCGCGGGGACGAGCCTCGACACCCCGAACCAGTACGACAGCGCCGGGTACAATTGGCTCGCCCTGCAGGATACGGCACTCCCTGCGGCCCAACGGCCCGCCTTCGTGAGTTGGTGGGATTACGGGTTCCAGGCGATCGATCAGGGCCAGCACCCGAGCGTCGCGGACAACTTCCAGAACGGGATCGACCCGGCCGGACAGTTCCTCCTCGCCCAGAACGAGTCGCTCGCCGTCGGGGTCCTCGCCACGACCCTCCTCGTGGCCGAGCAGCAGAAGAGCGGCCTGATCGACCTCCCCGCGGACCTCAACGCCATCCTGAGTGCGGACGGGCTGAATGTATCCCGGCTCCACACCCTCCTCGCGGACCCGGCCGCCGACTACACGCTCGTCGTCGCCCACCCCACGACCTATCTGCCCGTTGACCCCTCGACGTTGACCGACCTCAACGCCGAGTACCTGGCCACGTCGTACTTCCTCGCCGACTCGCTGCCGCTCAGTGGGGTCGCCCAGGTCTACGACGATATCCAGTCGTACACCGGCTGGACGATCCGCTACGACATGACCGACAGCCGATTGATCCCGTTCTCGGGGCAGAGCACCGGGATCTTCTACGCACCGGCCGATCTCACCGGCCGCCTCATCGACGCGGCCGGGCTCCCCTCCACCTACTTCAACGTCACCGTCCTCGGCTCGAACGGCCAGTCGTATCCGCTCGGTTTCGTTCCCCCGACCGTCTCGGCCGTGAACTACACGATCAACTACTTCCCGGCGTTCTACCAGTCGATGATCTACCGGACCTACTTCGGCTACAACGGGACAGAGATCGGGCAGGGCGGCGGCATCCCCGGCCTCTCCTCGAACCTCGCGAACTCCCCGGTGATGCCCGGCTGGATGATGCAGCACTTCGAGGTCGTCTACAAGACGGCGTTCTGGTGCCCGAGCCCCCAGGCGAACGCCGCGGGAAACTGCGACGCCGAGAACACCCCCACGGCGCTCGCGATGGCGGCGGCCCAGAACGGCTCGGTCGCGAACACGACCGACATCCGCTACTTCGAGGGCGGCGAGTCGATGCTGGAGTACTACCCCGGCGAGACGATGCTCGGCACGGTGACGCTGCCCGACGGCACGCCGGTGAGCGGGGTCCGGGTCACCGTGACCGACCAGTGGGGGATTCCTCACATGACCGAGTTCACCGGCTCCCTCGGCAACTTCTCGCTGGTGCTTCCGCCCGGCAACGATACCGTGAACGTGACGACCGGAACCCTGCAGGGCCTCTCGCAGCAGGGGAACATCCTGATCCGCTCGGTGAAGGTCTACGTCCCGCCGGCCCTCGCGCTCAATCTCCACCCGCCGACGCTGGTCGAATCGATCCCGGTCCAGGGCGCCCCGGTGAGCGGGACGGTCTACTGGAACATCGCCAACAACACCACCTACGTCCCGTCGGTCGATCGGCTGGTGCCGGGCGCCCAGGTCGTGCTCTGGGGTCCCAACGGTCTCGCGCCGGTGCGCGCCACGACCGATGCCGACGGCACCTTCGACCTTCCGACCGTCGCCCCCGGTGTCTACAACTACAGCGTGCTCGTCGACGGGCAGAACTATTCCGAGACGCAGGTCTTCGTGCACCCGAACTCGCCGACCAGCGCTCCGGCCGGGCTCACGGGCGGCGAGATCGCGGGGAACGTCACGCTGGGGAAAACCCCGATCGGCGGGGTGCGGGTCACCCTCGGCAACGCTCTCGGGACCGTGGCGACCGCGGTCACCAACATCACCGGCCGGTATAGTTTCCCCGGCCTCGCTCCGGGCAACTACACGATCACCGCCAGCGGTCCGGCGCCGACCGATCAGACGCCCGGCCAGCTGGTGGAAGTTCCCCGCGGGGGCGGGGTCGTCAAGGTCCCGCTCACCGTGATCAGCGGGGGCCAGGCCGAGGTGGTCGTCACCACCAGCGGCGGAGGGATCGGCGGCATCGCCGTCCGCTTCGTACCGCTGCCCCAGTTCGCCAATGCCTCCGTCCCGATCCTGACGGCGCTGCAGGACGCCAGCCAGAACGGCACCACCGCGGTGACGGGCCCGAACGGCGCGGCGACGGTCACGCTCCCGGTCGGCAACTACTCCGTCTACGCCTTGGGGTACGTAGGGAATGCGCTCGAGTCGGCGCTCGGGACGACCGCCGTGCTCCCGGGCGGGATCCCCTCCGGCGTCACCACGCTGGCCCTCGCTCCGTCGGCGACGCTATCGGGGACGGTCGCCAACGCCGCCTCCTCGACGAACGTCTCCGCGGCGGCGGTCCTCGTCTACGGTCCCGGCCTCACCGAAGCGACCGCCTGGACGAACCTCACGGGGGGATACTCGATCGTCGTCCCGATCGGCTCCTACAGCCTCCTCGCGCTCGAGGGCGGACGGACCCCCGGGGGCGTCGTCACCGCCGCCCTCGCCCGCGCGACCGTGGGCTACCCAACGGTCGTGGATCTCCAGCCGGTCGCGTCGGTGACCACGCACTTCCTGGTCGGGGCGACCCTCTCGGGCGGAACGTTCTATCCCGCCGGCGCCGCGACCGTCTCGATCGCCGCCGGGGCGAACGGACCCACGGTGACCGCCCTCGCCCAGTCGGACGGGGCCGTGACGGCGATCCTGCCGAGCCAACTGCCTCTCTCGGCCGGTGCCTACTGCGTCGCGGTCGCCTCGGCCGGGTTCCAGACGGCTTCCGCATGCGGCTACTCCCCGTCCGGCCTGGCGGGGCTGACCGACGTCAACCTGGCGTTCACCCCGGTCCCCGTGACCTTGCGCGTCCTCGGGCTGCCCGCCGGCACTTCGATCAACATCAACTTGAGCGCCGAGAGCTCCTCGGCGACGACCCACAACCTCACCGGCGGTCCGACGTTCTCGTTCACGACGACGCCGGGCGACTACACCCTCAGCGCCCGGGCGACCTACGGGAACGGCTCGGTCGTCTACATCCCGAGCCAGATCCTCCGTACCGTCATCCCGCTGGGCGCCGCCTCCTCCGCCCTGACGTTGGTGGTCGTGCCCGCGGTCAACTCGACCGGCGCGCTTACCCTGCCGTCGGGCGCGGCGGCGAGCGCGACCTCGATCGCGCTCGCCTCTCCGCGGCTCAACGTCACGGTCAACGGCACCGCCTACGCCTCGACCGGCGTCCGGCTGGCTCCCGGGCCGTACACCGCGCACGCCACCGTCACGGTCGGGAACGAGACGTACACCTCCCTGGAGCGGGTGGTCGTTTCCTCGACCGGCGCTATCTCCCCGGCGATCGCGATCTCCTCCCCCGCGGTGAGCGTGGCCGGCTCGCTCCGGACCGCCTCGGGCGGCGCGGCGCCGGTCAACGCCACCGTCACCCTGACCGCGTCGGACGGGTCCACGGTGACGACGCGGGCCACGAACGGTTCGTTCGCGGTCACGCTGCCGGTGAACGCCACCTTCGCCGTCACCGCCGCCTCCATCGCTTCCGTCGCCGGCCCGAACGGATCGTACCTCGCCAACTTCTCGGTCGTCCCCGGATCGGTCTGCACGACCGCGCCGAGCGTCTCCAGCTGCTCGGTCCCCGTCTCGGAGTCCCCGGTGCCGGTCTGGTTCAACGGCACGCTGACCGCGCCGGGACAGCCCGGGCCCGTGCCCGGCTCGGTGCGGCTGGTCGGACCGTATCCGTCGACGAACGTCTCGAACGTCGTCGCCGCCAACGGGAGCTTCTCGGTCCAGGTCGCCCCCGGCGCCTACGCCGTCTATGCGACGGCGGGCGGCGGCTCGCATCCGTTCGCGAACCTCACGTCGACGGTCGTGCTGCCCGGGTCGACCCCGGTCGATTTCGCGCTTCGGTCCACGTGGAACGTGCTCCTCTCGATCGGCGGCCCGAACGGAACGACGGCCGGTCTCGGCCCCGCGACGATCGCCCTGTACGGGGCGGGCGGCGCGGATGCTACGTTCTCCGCCGTTCCGATCGGCTCGACCGTCTCCCTCGCGCTGCCGATCGGAACCTACCGGTTGTCGGTCACCGCTTACGGGACCCTCAACGGGATCCCCTCGAACGCGACCTATGCCACATCGGTGGTCGTCGCCAGCGGGAACGTCGCCGTGCACGCGACGCTCGCCTACCGGCCGACCGCCCAGGTCAGCGCGACGCTGGTCGGCGCTTCGAGCGCGACGGTCGCCGGCGGCGGCTCCGCCACCTTCCAGTTCTCCCTGCGCAACACGGGGAACGTCCCCCTGACGGTCCACCCCGTCGGCGCTCCGGCCTACTGGACGTTCGGCTTCAGCGTGCCCAACGTGACGCTCGATCCGGGCCCGGCCGGCGGAACGGCGACGATCGAGGCGACCGTGACCGTCCCGGCCGGTACCGTCGTCGGTCACCCCGGGGTCCAGATCGAGCTCGAGACGGCGAACGGCACGGTCGTGGGCACGGTCGCTCCGGCCCCGACCGTCAACGTCGTCGGGTACTACGGCCTCGAGGTCGGACCGTGGGCCAGCTCTGCGCCGACGGTCGCGCCGGCGACCGCCCTGGTACCGTTCACCGTCGCGAACACCGGCAATACGTTCGAGCTGGTCCGGCTGACGATCCTGGACGAGGAGCGATTGACGGGCCTCGGGTGGGCGAGCCGGATCACCAACCTCCAGCACGCTACGATCTCGGCACCGGTCGGCCTGAGCGCGGGCGCGAACCTCACCTACTTCCTCCAGCTGAACGCCACCGGACCGGTGTTCCTGCCACCGAACTACGTCACCGTCGCGGGTTCCGTCGTGAACGCGAGCGGAGCCGTCCAGTCGGGGAACCGGATCCCGGTGCCGAGCGTCCCGGTGCACCCGACCGCCGCCAACGGCAACCCGCTGCTGACGGTGACCGGGCCGAACCTCGGCACTCCGCCGAGCACGTTGCCGAGTTGGGTCGTGCCGGTGCTCGTCTTCGTGCCCGCGATCGCCCTCGCCGTCGCGCTCGTCTCCTGGCGCTGGTGGCGCACCCGCAGGTGGACCCGTCGATGAACCGACCGAGACTTCTCCTCGCGGCGACGATCGCTCTGGTCGTGGTCCTCGCCCCGCTGCTCGGGAGCGGGCTCGCCGCCCGGCCCGCCGCGGCGCCTCTCCCGCTCGCCGCCGATGCGGCCGGGAGCGTCCGGGGGAACATCACCGGCCCCTCCGTGCTGGCGATCGGGGCCAGCCAGCGGTACCTCATCCAGGCGACCGGCGGCCCCGCGGTCGCGGCGAACGGCTCGATCGTCGGAAACCTCACCTTCTATGCGAGCGTGCAGGCGGCGGATCTCGCGGGGGTCCAGATCACGCCGACCTCCGCGGCGATCCTGGCCGGGGCGCCGGGCCGCCCGCTCCTGCAGGCCGGCTCGGTTCCGCAGACCCTGACGATCTCGGTCGAGATCGTGAGCGTCTACCTGACCCAGAACGCGACCGTCAACTTCACCTACACCGTCCAGGTCGTCCAGCCGTACGTCGTGGCCGCCGAGATCGCGAACCCGAACAACGCGTCGGTGGCGTCGTTCCCGGTGCTCGTCTCGCTGGACGGGGTTTCCGTCGGCAACGCCACGGTGCCGACGATGCTCCCCCACACCGACTACAACCTCTCCTTCCAGTACGCGTCGACCGGGCTGGGGTCGGGGTGGCACACGTTTACCCTGTACCTCGGGACCTCGCACGGCCTCGTCCATTTCGCGAACGGCTTGTCCCAGTACACCGTCTCCTTCTACGTGCCGGCGCCGCCGCCGTCGTACACCCTGTGGTACGTGACGGGCGCCGTGGCGTTCGTCGGGGTGCTCTTTATATTCGGCGCCCGGCTGGGCGCGCGCCGGCGCAGCCCGACGCGCAAGTAGCGGGCCCCCCGGTTTCCTCCATGATGGCGAAGGTCGACCTCCGATGCACCTCGTGCGGCCGGGCCGTTCCCGCCCCGGGCGCGACACAGTTCCCGTGTCCGGCCTGCGGGGCGGCGGTGATCGGTCGATGCGCCCGCTGCCGGGACCAGTCGGTCGGCTACACGTGCCCCCAGTGCGGGTTCCGGGGCCCGTAGACGGAGGGAAACCGATGGGCGGGCAGGTGGCGGTCCTCTTCCGGGTGATGCCGCAGGCGGTCGATACGGACCTCAAGGCGATGGCGGAGGCGGCGCGCGCCGGCCTGCCGGCGGGCGTCCAGATCCGCGGGATGCAGGTCAAGGACATCGCCTTCGGGCTGAAGGCGCTCCTGATCTCGGTCGTGATGACCGACACGGCCGGCATCCTCGATTCGACCGAGCAGGCGCTGGCGAAGCTCCCGCACGTCGAGTCGGTCGAAGTGATGGAAGAGAGCCTGATCTAGGTCGGCGCTCGGTCCCGTGGACCTCTTCACCCACGTCCTGCTGGCGTATCTCCTCACCTACGGGATCGTCGGGGCGAATCCGTCGTACCTCGCGGCCGGGGCTCTCGCCGGCGGGTTGCCGGACGCCGACGCACTGTTCTTCCCGCTCGCGAAGCGGTTCCCGATCCTGCGCCATCACGGGATCACCCACTCGATCTTCGGCGTCACGGTCGTCGCCGTGGCCGGAGGGTTCCTCGCGCCGCTCCTCGCGCCGGGGGCCCCGCTCGTCTACTTCCTCGTGATGGAGGCCGGCGGGATCGCGCACATCCTGGGGGACGGGTTCACCCACTTCTCGGTCCCGCCGTTCCTCCCGTTCTCGGAGCGGCCCCTCGAGCTCGACGCCGACCGGGCGATCAACTTCGTGATGATGGGCGTCTCGATCGCGTCGTTCTATCTGCTCCTCGGGGTCGAGCGCGGCCACGTTCCGTTCGCCTGGTACACGGCGACGGTCTACGCCCTGATGGCGTTCTACGCCGTCTACATCGGGCTCCGGCTCGCCGGTCGATGGCGCATCGGGCGCCACCGGGCCGCGCTCGGCCCGGGCGCCGTACCGATCCCGACGGCGAACCCGCTCTCGTGGCTGCTGCTCCAAGAGCAGCGGGACGGCGACCGCCTGCGGACGACGTGGGCCCGGTACCGCCTGGGCCGCGGGATCGTCGCCGGCCCGTTCTCGGTGGAGGCGACGACCGTGGCGGTGCCGCACGCGACGTCGGCGCCGACCTCGGCGAGCGAGGCGCTCAGCTGGGCGTATCCGCTCGCGCGAGGGGCGAGCCGGATGATGGCCGACACCTACCATTTCGGCGAGGCGTTCGAGCGGCCGGGGGGCGACTGGGAGGCGATCTGGTTCTCGCTGGAGTTCGGTTCCTTCGGCCGGTCGATGGCGGTCCGGGTGCGCTTCCCGCGGGCCGGGGGCCCGCCGGACGTGCGCACGGCGTTCTACAAGCCCGTCACCGTGCGGATCTGACCGGCCGCGGCGGCGGGATCGGGGCGCCGACGGCGCCGAGGCGGGGGGAGCGGCGGCCGCCTACTTGTACGTCGACTTGTGGACGTTCCCTTCGTCGTCCACGATGGTGATGCATTCGCCTTCGCACTCGAAGAGGCACGCCTCGCACATGATGCAGTCGGGCCCGTGGATGACCGCCGACTTCTCCGCGCGGAACTGGAACTTCGCGGCGACGGCGGGGTCGTCGACCACGTCCGGCCAGTTCTCCCGGGGCTGCATCTCGAAGACCGTCACGGGGCACACATCGCGGCAGTGGGTACATCCGGTGCACTTCTCGTGGGCGACCTCAACACTGACCATGGCGTAACCCGGAAATCCCACCAAGGCGGAATATATTAGGTCACTCGCCCGACAGCGGCGGCCGCCGCCGTTCGGCGGTCGGGCGACCGCCTACGGGATCGAACGGGGGTCGATCTGGGTCACGCGGCTCCCGTCGCGCAGGGCGTCGAGCGCCGCCATTTCCGCGTCGTCGAGGGCGAAGTCGAAGAGGCGCGCGTTCTCGCGGATCCGCTCCTCGCGGACGGAGCGCGGCAGCACGACGAAGCCGTGCTGGATCCCCCAGCGGAGGAGGATCTGGGCCGGGGAGCGGCCGTGGTCGGCCGCGATCCGGGCGAACAGCGGGTGATCGAGCTGACGGCCGCGGGTGAGCGGCGAGTAGGCCTCGATCCGGATCCCGTGACGGGCGCAGTAGTCGACGAGCTCGGGATCGTAGACGAACGGGTGCATCTCGACCTGGTCGACCGCCGGCACGAGGTCGGAGGTGGCGCGGAGCTCCTCGAGATGGCGGACGGTGTAGTTGCTCACGCCGACGGCCCGGCACTGCCCCTCGTCCCGGAGCCGTTCGAGCGCGCGCCAGGAATCGGCCCGCGCCGCCGGCGAGGCCGCGGTCGGCCAGTGGATGAGGTAGAGGTCCACGTACCCCAGCCGGAGCCGGCCGAGGCTCCCCCGGAACGCCGCCCGCGCGGCGTCGAATCCGTGGTCGGTGTGCCAGAGCTTGGTCGTGACGAAGACCTCTTCCCGCGCCAGCCCGCTCGCCCGGACCGCGAGGCCGA
The DNA here is from genome assembly GCA_021801925.1 of Thermoplasmata archaeon. GTDB lineage: Archaea > Thermoplasmatota > Thermoplasmata > Lutacidiplasmatales > UBA184 > Lutacidiplasma. The sequence goes on from JAKABH010000049.1 coordinate 9,624, forward strand.
CATCCTCCTCGTTGGCGTACAGCTTCGCGGTGTCGATGTGCCGGTATCCTGCCTCCAACGCCCACCGTACGGACCGTCGGGTCGCGTCGCCGGGTTCCACCTGGAAGACGCCGAGACCGACGCACGGCACGACCGGACCCTGGTTCAGGCGGTAGCCGTCGGCGGGTCCCGTCGGCAGCGGTTCGGCCATGGGCGGGGCACGCCGTCGGACGATTAGGCCTTGGCGGGGGAACGGAAGCGGGAGCGCCGCCCCGCCGCCACGATCCGCGCGTCGTACCCGCGGAGCTGGGATTCGTGCTCCCCGCAGAGCGCAAACGGCCGCCAGGCGTCCGGCGCCGAGGCGGGATCCGCCTCCGCGGAGTAGAGTTCCACCCGATGGGGCCGTTCATCGCACCCGCCGCCCGAAGTCGGATCGAGCTCCCCGGCGATCGGGCGAAAGCTGTAGTCGAAGGCGCGGCCCATGTCGCAGAGGGGGCGTTGGAACAGGTGGCTCACGATCCGCCGCCATGCCGCCGGAGGGAAAACCGTTGGGAGGCGCGGCGCCAACGGCTATCTGCGCGGGGGGCGCTCCGCGGGGGGGGGTCCGTGGATGCCGATCGTACCGCTCCGGGGGATCGAGCTGTACTACGAGTCGCACGGCCATCGTGGGGACCCGACCGTCCTCGTCCACGGCTCGCTCACGGACAGCTCCGGCTGGGCGAGGGTGTTGCCGGGCCTCGCCCGCGGGGTGAGCGTTCTCGCCTACGATCGGCGGGGGTACGGACGGAGCACCCCGGGCGCCCGTCCGACGCCGGTGCGCACCGATGCCGAGGATCTCGCGGCCCTGTTGGAGGCGACGGACTTCTACCCGGTCCATCTGGTCGGCCATTCCTACGGGGCCGCGGTCGCCCTCCGGCTGGCGAGCGAACGGCCCGATCTCGTGCGAAGCCTGGCCCTGCACGAACCCCCGTATGTCGGGCTCCTGGCGGACCGGCCGGCGACCGCGGAGTTCGGGCGGACGTTCCTCGCCGCCATCGACCCGATCGCAGCGCAGGTCGCCGCCGGCGCGGCGGCGGCGGCGGCGCGGACGGTCGTCGACGCCTTCTCGGTGCGGCCGGGGGCGTGGGACCGTCTTCCGGAGGCGGCCCGCCGCACCGGGGCCGCCGCGATGGACCGATGGGTGGAGGAGTACCGCGACGGGGAGGCGCTCCGACCGGATCCGGCGGGCCTGCGCGAGACGCTCGTGCCGGTGCTGCTCACGGTCGGCGAGGAGAGCCCCGCCTTCCTCCGGGAGATATCGGCCCTGCTCGCCGCCGACCTGCCGAACGCCACGCTCCGTTCCATTCCCGGGACCGGTCATACCCCCCAGCTGTCGGCGCCGGACCCGTACGTCGGGCTGCTCCTCTCGTTCCTCCTCGAACGGAACGTTCCGCAGTCGTGAGCCGACCGGCGGGGGCGACTAG
>JAKABH010000050.1 GCA_021801925.1 Thermoplasmata archaeon
CGGCTGCGCGCCGCGGTGCTCCATCTGGTCGACCTGATCCCGCTCTCGACCTCCTCGGTCGCGCCGGCGTTCAGCATCGCCGCCGCCTACGGGGTCATGATCGCCTACGCCGGCCCGCAGGCGATCATGGCGGTGATCGTGGCGTTCCCGTTCTTCTTCTTCTCCGCCCTCATCTTCCGGCAGCTCAACATCCACTTCCCCCACGCCGGGGCCTCCTACTTCTGGGGGACGTCGGTGATCGGCCGGCGTTACGGCAGCTTCCAGGCGTGGGTGGTGACGCTCGCCTACTTCCTCTCGCTGCCGCCGATCCTGCTCCCCGCGGGGGAGTACACCCTCCAGTTCGCGAGCTCGTTCGGCTGGGTGCCGCCGTCCGTGGTGGGGAACCTCGGGTGGGAGGCGGCGATGGGGATCATGTGGGCGCTGGTCGCCGCCGTCCCGCTCTTCCTCGGGGCGAAGCCGACGGCGCGCTTCACGGAGGCGTTCCTCGGCATCGAGCTCGCGATCCTCGCGGTCTTCCTCGGGATCGGGTTCTTCGCCCTCCCCGGCCACACCGTGAACCCGATCCGGCCGTCGTGGTTCTTCTCCTTCTCCATCGACCCCCTCTCCTTCGCCCTCGCCCTCGTGGTCGTGGCGACGATCCTGGACGGATGGGAGATCGACAGCTACGCCGCCGAGGAGGCGCAGCGGCCCCGTCGCTGGCCGGGGACGTCGGGCGTCTACGGCCTGCTCGTCGTCTTCGCCCTCTACCTCGTCACGATGCCGCTCATCACGATGGAGACCCCGCTCGCCGCGCTCGCCTCGAGCGCCGACCCGCTCGCGACGTGGGTCGGCTACGTGATGCCGTCGGCGGGGTGGGCGATCGACCTCGCGGTGATCGCCTCGACGGCGAGCTCCCTGTGGCTGACGGCGTTCATCCTGAGCCGCGCCTGGTATGCGATGGGGCGGAGCGGCCTCCTGCCCGGGGGTTTCGCCCGGGTGCATCGGCGGTTCCACAGCCCGTGGGTCGCGATCGCCGCGATCACCGGGGCGGAGATCGCGGTCCAGCTGCTCGAGCTGACCTCCGCCTCCGTCTTCGCCTTCTTCAGCCTGGTGCTGACCGCCGCCGGGCTGTTCCTCATCCTCGAGTTCGCCCTCAACGGGATCACGGCGACCGTCCACTTCCGGCGGGTCCGCCGGCCGATGGGCCTCGAACCGGCGGCCCCCCACCGCCACCGCCTGCTGGTCGTGATCGGGCCGATCACCGCGGGCGCGATGCTCGCGATCTTCGCGATCGGCCTCGTCTCGAACCCGTATCTGGCGGCCGCCGCCGGGGCCCTGCTCGTCCCGTCCGGGTACTTCCTCTGGCGGTCGCGGCGTCTGTCGGACGATCGGCTCCGCTACGCCCCGCTGATGGAGGGCGAGGAACGGTCCGCCCCGGGCGAATAGCGCCGGGGGCCGGGCCGTACGAGGGGGGGACCCCCGGTCGGAAGCACCCCCCGGCGCCGGACGACCCGTCCGCCCGCTCCGCCCCGGCCCGGTCGGCCCCGCGGAGAAGTCCCGTCGCGGGGTCCCGGCCGGCAAAGCGTATATAGCCCGCCCCGGGTGCTGCGACCCTTGACGGCCTCCGCGGGCGTCGCGGTGCCGCAGGAATCACCGGTGCCGAACCGAACTCCTCCGGCCCCCGCTTCCGAGAAGTACACGCGCTTCGAGCGGGCCCGCATTCTCGGCGCACGGGCCCTGCAGGTCTCCCTCGGCGCCCCGATCCTGATCGACATCCCGGCCGATCTCGTCGACCCGGTGTCGATCGCCGAACTCGAGTTCGCCGCGAACCGGATTCCGATCACCGTCCGGCGCGGCGGTTCGGCGTGAGCTAGACGCCGGCGGCGTCCAACGCCGCGTGGCACCCGCAGTCGGGGACGCCGCCGAGCGTCGGCAACAGGTGGGCGAGCAGCGCGCGCATCCGGTCCGCGTTCCGGTGCATCGTCTCGACGATCTCCTTCGCCTCGACCGGCCGTTCCGCCCAGACATCGAAGTCGGTGACCATCGCGAGGCAGGCGTAGCAGGTCGCCCGCTCGCGGGCGAGCGTCACCTCGGGGACGAGCGTCATGCCGATCACGTCCGCCCACTGGCGGAACAGCGCCGATTCGGCGCGGGTGCTGAACCGGGGCCCCTCGACGCAGACGTACGTGGCGCCCTCGGTGAACGGCGAACCCACGGCCCGCCCCGCCGCCCCCGCCCGCCGCGCAAGATCCGGGCAGAACGGGTCGGCGAGCGAGACGTGAAAGACCCGCCCGCCGTCGTAGAACGTCGTCGGACGCCCCTTCGTGAAGTCGAGGAACTGGCTCGGCAGCACGAACGTCCCGGGAGGGAGGTTCTCCCGGAGGGAGCCGACCGAGCTCACGGTGACGATCGCGTCGGCGCCGAGCGCGAGGAGGGCGTCGACGTTCGCCCGATAGTTGACCCGGTGGGGCGGGATCGTATGGCCGGGCCCGTGGCGGGGCAGGAAGAGGACGCGGATCCCGCCGACCTCCCCCTCTTCGATCGGGCCGGACGGGGCTCCCCACGGGGTCCCGACCCGGTGGACCGCCCGGGGCCCCCCCTCGAAGATCTGCGACATCCCCGAACCGCCGATCACCGCGACGGTCCGGCGCGCCCGGGCGGTCACGGTCCACCTCCCTCCGTCCCGACCCGTCGGCCGAGGAGGAGGCGGGCCATGACGACCTCGCCCCGCGTCCGCTCGAGCAGCGCCCGGGCCGCGTCCTGCTTCGGCTTGAGCGGGACGATGGCGCGCGTGGTGTCGAAATGGAGCAGCGCCCGGACGATCGCCTCCATCCGCCCCAGTTCCCGCTCGGCCCCCGCGAGGTCGTCGTGGCCGAGCCGGTCGAGGGCCCGGCGGCGGACCTCGCCGACCAGGTCGCCGAGCCCGAGCAGGTACGGTTCGGGATCGATCCCGAGGTCCCCCGGACCCGGCCACGGCGCCCCGGTGGCGACGGCGCCGAGGAGGAGCGCCTCGACCGCCTCCTGGAGGGCATCGGCGGCGATCCCCTCGTCGCCGCGGCCGTCCCGGCGGAGGCCGGCGGCGAGTTCCCGGCCGCGCTCGCGGATCTCGCGGAGGTCGGCCTCGGGCGGCGGTTCGGTATGCAGCCGCATCATCGTCCGCTGGGCCAGGCGGCGGAGGTCGCGGGCCCGCCCGTAGATCTCCTCCCGCCGCGCCTCGCGCGCGCGCAGGTGGGATTCGATCTCGGCGAGGACCGCGGGGGGCACCCCCGCGATCGCCGTCTCACCGGAAGAGGGTGAACCGCTGGTCATCGTCCCCCCCGTCGAGCAGTCCCAGTCGCACCCCGGCGTCGAGCCAGCCGTGCGCGTAGCTCGCCGCCGCGAGCGCCCGGTCGAGGTCGCCGCCGGCGGCGAAATGTTCGGCGTCCGCGAGGTAGGCGCGGGCCATCCCGAGGAAGTCGTCGCTCGCCCCGGCGAGGAACGAGCGGGCCGGCGGCGCCGAGCGGACCCGGTCGAGCGCCTCCCGGGTGAGCCGGAGGTACTTCGCGTAGAGCGGGGGCGACGACGAAGCGGCCACGAACCCCCTCACTCCTTCGGGACCTTCTCCCAGTCCTTGAGGAAGCGGGCGAGGCCCGAATCGGTGAGCGGATGCGCGGCGAGCTTCTCCATCACCGCATACGGCATCGTCGCGATGTCCGCCCCGAGCTTCGCCGCCTGGAGGACGTGGACGGGGTGGCGGACGCTCGCCACCAGCACCTTCGTCGGGAAGGAGTATCGTCGGTAGATCTCGAGGATGTCGCGGATCAGCTCCATGCCGTCCTGCCCCTGGTCGTCGAGCCGGCCGATGAACGGGCTCACGTACGTCGCCCCGACCTTCGCGGCGAGCAGCGCCTGGGTGGCGCTGAAGACGAGCGTCATGTTGACGCGCGTCCCCTCCCCGGCGAGGATCCGGGTCGCCCGGAGGCCGGCCGTGGTCATCGGGACCTTCACGTAGATCGATGGGTGCACCCCCCGCAGGTGGCGGCCCTCGCGGAGCATTCCCTCGGTGTCGGTGGCGACGACCTCCGCCGAGACGGACGGCACGCCGAGGGCGCAGATCTCCCGGATCACCTCCTCGAACTTCCGGCCCTCCTTCGCGACCAGGGTCGGGTTGGTCGTGACCCCGTCCAGGATCCCGATCTCCCACATCGTTCGGATCTCGGAGACGCTCGCCGTGTCGAGGAAGAGCTGCATCGCGCCGGGCCCGAGGCCGCACCCCCTACTGAACCTTGCCCCGCATCCGGAGGAGCTCCCACGCCTCGTCGCGGAGGCGTTCGATCCCGCCCCCGGGTCCGTCCGGGAGGGACGCCACCCCGTCCGGCGTCCCGGCCCGGTCGGGCCGCCCGACCCGCCGGACCGGGACCGGATAGTTCTCCGCCGTCGCCTGGGCGACGAGGGCCCCGATCCCCCCGGAAACCGACGGCTCCTCCAGGACGAGGATCGCCCCCGTGTCCCGCGCCGCCCGCAGGAGCGCGGGCTCGTCGAACGGCCTCACGGAGGCGAAGTCGAGGACCCGGGTCGAGATCCCGACGGCGGCGAGGTCGTCGGCGAGCTCTAGCGCCGGCGCGATCTCCTCGCCGAGCGCGACGACCGTCAGGTCGTGCCCCGGGCGGAGTTCGGCGGCGCGGCCGAACTCGAACGTTCCGTCGGTGACGGACGGGCGCCGGCCCGGCGCGAGGCGAAGGTACGCCGGCCCCGGACGGGCGTGGAGCGCGGCGACGGCGGCCCGCGTCGACGGCCCGTCGGCCGGCGCGGCGATCGCCAGCTGGGGGAGGCTCCGCATCAGCGCGAGGTCGTCGAACGCCGGGGTCAACCCGCCGGCCCGGGCGGGCGGGAAGGCGGGCACGCCGACGATCTTCACCGCCGCCCGGGGGACGGCCACGGCGTCGCGCACGGCGAGGTAGGCCCCGGCCGTCACCGCCACCGGATCGGCGCAAGCGAAGACGATCCGGCCCGACTCGGCGAGGCGGGCGGCGACGGCGATCGCGGTCGACGCGTTCGGCCCGACGTCCTGGCAGCGGGAGGCAAAGCGGTGGGCGAACCGTTCGGCCCCCGCAGCGGCGGCCGGCCCCGCCACGACGACCGCCACGAGCGGAGCGCGTTCGCCGAGGTCGACGAGCGCCTCCCCGAAGGCCTCGCGGAGCTCCATCGCTGCGGTCGGAGCGGTCACGGCCGCCCCCCGGTCGGGCCGGTCCGCCCGGAGGGGGCCGGAGCGCCGCCCGGGTCGGAGGCGCCCCCGCGGATGCTATCCGCGAGGGCCTCGTGGAACCCGCGCGCGACGAGGGCCGTCGGTCGATCCCGTACTTCCCGTGCCTCGCCCAAGGACCCTACCCACCCGCGGACGTCGGGGCCGTTGATCTCCGAGACCCCGTAGCCGAGCCGCCGAAGGCGGTCCGTCGGCAGAGGGCGGTCCGGCACGGGATCGCGAGCGACGATCGCGGTCGGGCTCCCGGGTCCCAGTCGGGGTGCGACCGAAAGCGCCTGCCAGGTCGCCTCCGCCGCGGACCCGGCAGGCCCGGCGATCGTTGCGCGCGCCGCCCGGGCCGTGGTTTCCGGCGCGCGGAGCGCCCCGTCGGACCCGCCCCCGGCCATGCGCCGCCCGTCGAGCCGTCCCCCGCTATTTAGGGGTTCGGCCACCCCGGGTCCCTCGGCGAGCGCGCCCCGATCCCGGACGCGCCGGCCCGGACGGCCCCTCAAGGCCCCGCAGGGTCGCGAGATCGGCCGCATACGCGGCGTAGCCGTCACCCGAAAGCGGGGTCTCGAGGTACCCCGGGACCGTTTGCCATCGCGGATCGCGGACCAGGTGGGCAAAGCCGGCGGAGCCGATCTGCCCGCGTCCGATGTTCTCGTGCCGGTCGAGATGGGATCCCAGCTCCGCCTTCGCGTCGTTCAGGTGGAACGCCCGGACCGCCGCGCGGCCGAGCACCCGGTCGATCCGGTCGCAGAGCGCCCCGTAGGCATCGTCCGTCCGGAAGTCGATCCCCGCGGCGAAGAGGTGGCAGGTATCGAGCGTCACGCCGAGCCGGTCCGGGCGATCTACCGCGGCGAGGACCGTGGCGAGCTCCTCCAGGGTCGAGCCGAGGGTCGTCCCCTGCCCGGCCGCGTTCTCGAGCAACAGCCGGACGCTCCCCTCGGGGACGGCGTCGAGCGCCTCCGTGAGGCTGACGGCGATCGTGCGCAGCCCGGCGTCGACCCCCGACCCCAGGTGGGCGCCCGGGTGGAAGATCAGCCCGTCGACCTTCAGGAGCTCCGCGCGGCGCATCTCGTCGAGGAAGGCGGTCCGGGAACGCCGCAGCATGTCGGGCTTCGGCGAGCCGAGATTGGCGAGGTAGCCGTGGTGGACGGCGGTCGCCCGGACCCCCCGGTCGCGGACCGCCGACCGGAACGCCTCCGCCGCCGCGGCCGCGATCGGCGGCCCGGCCCACATCTGCGGGCTCTTGGAGAATATCTGGAGCGCCTCGCCCCCGATCGACCGGAGATCGTCCACCGCCTGGGTGAGCCCCTTCGCGATGCCGAGGTGGGCGCCGAGGATCATTGCCGGGGGGACCGGCCGCGCGCGATTAGGGTATCGCCCGGGCCGAACCGAGCCGGACGGCGGCCCCGTGCAAACCAACCTTTAAAGGGCGAATCCCGCACCCATCGCCGAGTGTCCGCCCACCGGGGGGAGGACGCGCCGTCGGCGTCGCCGATGGCATCCGCGTCGTACGCATCGCCGCCAGGCACCGTACCGGACGGTCCGCCGGTCCGACGCGACGTCGCCCGGGCCCGGACCGGCCCGACGTCCGAGGTCCGGGTCGCACGGCTCCGGCTCGAGGGCAGGTCGCCGCCGCGCTCGGAACCGGATCCGTGGGCCTCGCCCGCGGTGTTCCTCGCCGAACTCGACCGGCTGACCGTCGAACTCGGAGCGAACCCCGTCCCCGGCGACATCCGCCCGAGAGTGGCCCCGCCCGGTCCGCTGCCGGACGAAGCGCCCCCCGACGCGATGCCGTTGTCGCCGTATCTCGAAGAACGGCTCCGGCTGGCGCATCGGGCGATGGCGACCCTGGGGCGGGAACTGTCGACCCTCGAGCGGAGATGGGGTGTGGTGCGGGCGGCGGCGGAGCACCTCGATCGCGAGCTCGAGCGGGCGGAGGACGAGGCCGGCTTCCTGGGACGGCTCGCCGCGGTCCCCCTAGCGGCCGAACCCCTTGCCGAGGGGCCCGTTCGGGCGGGCGGGGAGGAGGAGGCACCGGAGGCGCGGGCGGCCGTCGAAGGCGACCGGGTGGTTCCGGACGACGGGAGCCTACCGTACCTTCGCTTTTCGGCCGACCGCTACAACCGGACGATCGGGGCCCTCAAATCCCGTCGACGCCGTCTCGTCGGCTGGACGGTCGGCCTCGCGGTCGCGATCAGCGGAGCCCTCGGGACGGCGGCGTTCCTCGCCCACGAACCGCCGCCGGACCCGTGGCTCGCGATCCTTCCGCTCGTCTGGCTCGTGCCGGTCCCGTTCTTCGTCGTCTCGTTCCTGGCGACCCACCGCGTCCTGCGACGGAACCACCTCGACGTGCCGGCCGTGGCATGAAGCTCCCGACGGTCGTCTTCCAGATCACCGCGATCGGGAAGAACCCCCGGGCGCTCGAGGCGAGCGCCCGATCGGTGGGGTACTGGCTTCCCCGGACGCCGCGCCTCGGCTACCGGGCGGAGGTCTGGGCGGTCGTCGAGCCGGACGGCTACGCCTCCGACCCGCTCCGCTACGACCGCCTCGCGGCGGACGGCGTTCGGATCGTGGTCGTCCCCCGTTCCTACTCGACGCCCCTCGGGACCTCCGGAAAGGCCCGCGCGCTCGAGTACGCCGTGGAACGCCGCCGGGCGCTCGGCCTCGCCGACGCCTCGACGTGGATCTACCACCAGGACGAGGAGACGGTCGTCGGCCAAGACACCCTCCTCGGAATTGCCGACTTCGTCCGGGCCGGCGCGCACCGGGTCGGCGTCGGGATCATCCTCTATCCGATCGACTGGAACGGGAGCCCGAGCCATGTGCAGGAGCTGACCCGCACCTACGACGACCTCCGGGTCCTCGACTCGATGACCCTCCCCGGGAATCCGACCGCCGGGTTCCACGGCTCCCACATCCTGGTCCGGTCGGACGTCGAGGATGCTGTCGGTTGGGATACGGTCGGATACTCTCCGGCCGAGGATCTCACGTTCGAGATCCGGGTCCGGGCCCGGTTCGGGTCGGTCTTCGGGGTGCTGACGGGCTTCGCCTACGAGAAGGGGGCCTTCTCGCTCGGCGACCAGCTCCGCCAGCGGCGGCGGTGGATGCACGGGGTCCTCTTCGCGCTCCGACACGCCCCGGAACTGGGGCCGCGCCGGCGGCTGACGCTGCTCTATTCGGCGCTCACCTGGTACTCGGCGTTCCCGTCGGTCGTCGTCCTCGCCGCGAGCGTCCTGCTGCACTACGGCCCGATCCTCGTCGGGACGAGCGTCTTCACCGGGTTCATCTGGGTGACGATGGCGACCGGCTACCTCGAAGGGTACCGGCTGCACGCCGAGTACGTCCGACGGCCGGCGTCGTGGCTGCGGTTCGCCGCCGCCGCCCTCCTCGGAGCCGTCGTCGACGTGCTCGCCCCGTGGTATGCGCTCGCGACGCGCCCGTCCCGTAGGGATTTCATCCCCAAGGATCGGCCGCACGAGGCACCGCTCGTGCCTCCGGTCGGGTCCCGGGCGGAGTAAGGGCCGTCTTCGTGGAGGGGCGGATCGCTTCGTGCGCCGGCGGGGCCGGCCCCAAGGTCGCTACAGGTAGGGGAGGCTGACAGCTTTCCGCATTTCCCGTAGGCTCGCGCACTTCAGTACCGTGCGGATCGCCAGTGGGCTTAACTGCCGGGTTCGGAATGAGACCGGGTGTTTCCCCACCGCTTTGGCCGTCAGCCGCCGCGCCGACCGGACCGGGGTATTTAACGTTGGACTCCCGGTCGCGCGGCCCCGCCCCGAGGGGTTCATCTGACGGCACCCCTCCCGGGGGCGGGGAGACCGGACCATGGAGACCGAACCGTCCGCCGCCGGGGCTGTCGAGATCGACGAGTACCGCCTGCATCTCGACGTCGACTTCGAGCGGGGTACGTGGAGCGGTCGGGTGGAGTTCGACCCGGTCGGGCCGGGCGGACCGATCGATCTGGACGCCGACGAGCTCGAGATCCGCACCGTCTCCGCGGGCGGACGCCCGATCGACTTCCGCCACGACCCGGCGGCGGGCCGGCTGTCGTTCCCGGTCGGGGGGACGGTCGGCGGCCCCGTCACGGTCACGTTCGCCGGCGCGGTGCGCGCGGGCCAGCTGATCGGCCTCTACCGATGCCGGCAGGGCGACGGCCATCTGCTCACGACCCAGTGCGAGCCGGTCGGAGCCCGCCGGATCTTCCCGTGCCTCGACCGGCCGGACCGCAAGGCGCGCCTCCACCTGACGGTCCGGACCGGCGCCGGGCTCGAGGTGATCTCGAACACCCCGGCCGCCTCCGCCCGGCCCGTCGACGACGGCCGGACGGAGCACGACTTCCTCCCGACGCCCCCGATGGCGACGTACCTGTTCTACCTTGGGATCGGCCGCTTCGACCGGGCCGAGGCGCCGCCGGGCCGGGTCGCGGTGCGGGTGCTGACGCCGCCCGGCCGGGGGGCGTCGGGCGCCTACGCCGCCGAGGCGGCCCGTCGGATCCTCGACGGCTTCGAAGAGTACTTCGGGATCCCCTACCCCCTCCCGAAGCTCGATCTCCTCGCCGTCGCCGACCACGCCTTCGGGGCGATGGAGAACTGGGGGGCGATCAGTTTCCGCGACTCGCGGATCCTGATCGACCCCGACTCGGAGACGTTCGCCCGGCGCGACGTCTTCGAGACGACCGCGCACGAGATCGCCCACCAGTGGTTCGGGAACCTCGTCACGATGCGGTCGTGGGACGACATCTGGCTGAACGAGAGCTTCGCCTCGCTCATGGAGACCCGGCTCTCCCAGCGGTTGATCCCCGAGCTCGACCCCCTGTCGGATTCGTTCCTCCGCGTCGCCGGGACCCTCGCGGCGTTCCAGATGGACGCCCTCGGCTCGACCCACCCGGTCCGGGCCCACGTCGAGCGACCGGAGGAGATCAGCCAGATCTTCGACGAGATCAGCTACGGGAAGGGGTGCGCCGTGCTCGGGATGCTGGAGGCCTACCTCGGGCCGGAGCGGTTCCGCCGTGGGGTCTCGGCCTATCTGGACCGGTTCCGCTACGCCAACGCCCAGACCGACGACCTCTGGGCGGCGCTCGGCGCGGCCGGCGGAGTCGACCTGGGGCCGATCGCGACGCCGTGGATCGACCGGCCGGGCCACCCGATCGTCACCGCGACGCTCGACGGCGGCCTTCTCCGGCTCGATCAGCGACGGTACTCGACCCTGCCCCGCTCCGACCCGGACGAGCCGTGGCCGATCCCGCTGGTCGTCGAGGTCGACGGGACGCCGCACCGGATGCTGTTCGCGAGCCGCCGGATCGAGACGCCCATCCCCGCCGGGGCGACCGTCCACGCGAACCCGGGCGCGCTCGGGTTCTTCCGGGTCCGCTACGAGGGCCTCCTCTTCGAGCGGCTCCTCGCGACGCTCGCCGCCCGGCCCGTGACCGACCGCTTCGCGCTGGCGAGCGACTACGGCAGCTTCCTGTTCTCGGGCCACGCCTCGTGGACCGAGTATCTCCGCCTGCTGCGGGCCCTCGGACCGAGCGACGACCTTCT
>JAKABH010000051.1 GCA_021801925.1 Thermoplasmata archaeon
CGAGAGCCGTCGTGGAGGCCGCGGTCCTACCGAAGGAGACCCTCCCGGAGCCGGGCCGGCCCCCCGGGGCCGCTCGGATCGTCGGGGGGATCCGGCTCCCCGGACCGCGCTGGAATGGCGACCGGTGCGACCTCGCCTCCGCCCCGTTCGCCGTTCGGGCGGATCGGCGGGCCCGGGCGTCCTCAGCGGGAGCCCGGTCTGTTCGTACTGCGACCCTTAAAGGAGCGGGCCGATGCACGACCCACCGGGTGGCTACACCGTGCCGTCGACCCCGGAGTTGGATACTCGCATCGTGCTCTCCGGGAAGGTCGTCCCGGGCGCCGCCGTCCCCGCGGACCCCCCCCATCCCGCCCGGGCCGTGGTCGGGTTCGAGTGTAGCCTGGATACGACCTCGGCCGACGTGCTGGAGACGGTCGTGAGAGCGGTCTCCCGGGAGACGATCGACCGCTGGGCCGATGAGATCCCGGGGACGACCGAGGTCACCCTGCTGTCGACGTGCCACCGGTTCGAGGTCTACCTGGTCGCCCGCGGGGCGGCCCCCCGCCTCGCCTGGCGCGACCGGCTTCCCGGCCCCGCCTCGATATGGACGGTCCGGGAGGGTGCGGAGGCGATCCATCACCTGTTCCGCGTTGCGGCGGGCCGGGAGTCGTCGGCCCTGGGGGAGACCGAGGTGCGCGGCCAGGTTCTATCGGCCGGAAGAGCGGCGATCGTCCACGGCCCGCGACCGATCCTCCGCGAACTGTTCCAGGCGGCGGCTTCCGCGGCGGAGGAGGTCGCCGGGGGCCCGGCCCCGGGCGCGTCGATCGCGTCGATCGCCGCCGGGCTCCTCCGCGAGCGGATCGCGTCGGCGAACCCCCGGGTGCTGGTCGTCGGCACCGGGGTCGTCGGACGCCAGCTGGCGCGCGACCTTTCCCCGTTCGCGCGCGTCACCGTGCTCTACCACCTCCACCCACCGGATCCCGGCTTCCTCCGCGCGGAGGGGGTCGAAGCTCTCCCCATCTCCCGGCTCGCCGACGCCGCCCGCGACGCCGACGCGATCGTCACGGCCGCGAAACTCGGGGATCGCGGGCTTCGGCCGGATCACCTGCCCCCGGATCGACCGCTCCTCCTGGTCGACCTCGGGATGCCGCGGAACATCGACCCGGCCGTGCGCGCCCTCCCCCAGGTCCGGCTGATCGACCTCGAGGAGCTCCGGGCAAGGGCGCGGGTCGCCGCACGACCCGACCGGGTCGACGGCGCGATCCGCGACCGGGCGGCCGCCTGCGCCGCCCGGCTCGCGACCGACCTCGACCTCGACTGGGTCGATGCGCGGCTCCGCTCGGTCGAATCGACGCGCCAGGCGGAGGTCGAGACGGCCCGCGCCTTCCTGGGGCCGCTCGACCCGGCCCAGGCCGCAGCGGTCGACCGGCTCACCCGACGGCTCGTCGCCCGGCTCGTGGTGCCCCCGCTCGACCGGATCCGGGCGCTGCCACCGGGGCCGGAGGGGGACCTCCGACGGACGATCGCCCGGGAGCTCCTGGGCGTGTCGGACCCGGAGCCGTGAGCGGGGCGTTCCGGGTCGGCACGCGACGCAGCGCGCTCGCGCGCGCCCAGACCGAGGGGGTCCTCGCGCGGCTCGGCCGGCGGCATCCCGCCCTGCGGTGGGAGGTTGTCCCCCTCGACACGAGCGGCGACCGCGATCGGCGGCCGGGCCGCTCCCCCGACTTCACGGATGCCCTCGACCGGGCGTTGCTCGACCGCACCATCGATCTGGCCGTCCACAGCGCCAAGGACCTGCCGGCCGAACTGCCCCCGGGCCTGGCCCTGCTCGCGACCCCCCGCCGCGCGGACCCCCGGGACTGCCTCGTCGGGGAGGCGGCCGACCCCGGGCGGGAACTGCCACGGGGCGCCCGGATCGGCTCGAGCAGCCCGCGACGCCGGGCCCAGCTGCTGCGCTGGCGACCGGATCTCTCCGTGGTCGAACTGCGCGGCAACGTCGACACCCGGCTCGCGAAGGTCCGGGCCGGGGAGGTCGACGCCGCCGTCCTGGCGGTCGCCGGACTCCTGCGGCTCGGCCGCCCCGCGGAGATCGGACGGATCCTTCCCGCGAGCCGCTTCCTCCCCGCTCCGGCGCAGGGGGCGCTCGCGATCGTCGGCCGCGCGGGGGACCGGCGGGCCGCGGCCGCGGTGCGGGGGATCGATCACCCGGCGACCCGCGCCGCGGTGCGGGCGGAACGAGCCTTCGCCGCGGCGGTCGGTGGGGACTGCCTCCTCCCGCTCGGCGCGCTGGCGACGGTGCGCGGGCCCCGGCTGTCGATCGTGGGGGAGGTCCTCGCCCCGGACGGACGGACGAGCCTCCGCGCAGATCGCCGGGGCCCGGTCGCCCGCAGCGCCGCCCTCGGGGCGGGGATCGGGGCGGCGTTGCGCGCGCGCGGGGCACGGGCGCTGATGACGTCGGCGGCCGGATCGGCATGACCTTCCGGGCCCGTCCGGGCGTCCCGTCGCCGGCGATCGTCCTCTTCTCCGCCGCCGGCTCCCTGCGCTTTCTGGAGACCGCCGCGCGCCGTCGCGGCTGGAGGCTGGTCCGGATCCGGTCGATCGAGTCCCGTCCCGTCCCTCCGGCGCGGTGGCTGCCCAGGGTCCGGCGGTGGGGGCTCCCCGACATGGTCGTGGCGACGAGCCGGGCCGGGGTGGAGGCGGGGGTCCGACCGTGGGCCGCCGCCGTCCGGGCCCCCCGCGGCCGGATCGCCGCCTGGGCGGTCGGCCCCGCGACGGCCCGCGCGTTGCGCGCCGCCGGGTTCCGGCCGGTCCGTTCTCCGCCGAGGGTCGGGGCCGCGGCGCTCGCCCGGAGCCTGGGCCGGCGCCCGCCCGGTCGTCTCCTCTACTTCCGCTCGGACCGGGCCGGTCCCGGCCTCGGCCGGGCCCTGCGCCGTGGCGGGCACACGGTGCTCGACCCGGTCGTCTACCGGGTGGCCGGCGGCGGCCGCCTTGCCCCGGCGGAGCGGCGCGAGATCGGGGCGGCCCGGCTGCTGATCGTGACGAGCCCGTCCGGGTTCGACGAACTCGATCGGCGCCTCGATCCGCGGAGCCGGCGTCGCCTCGCCCGGAGCGTGCGGACGGTCGTCCTCGGGAGGCGCTCGGCCCGCCGGGCCCGGGCGGCGGGGTTCCGGCGCCTCTCCGTCGCCCCGTCGACCGCCGCACAACGATTTACGCGCCATCTGCTCGACGAGCTCGACGATGGCGCCCGTACCGGCCCGCGGCCTCCCCGGGGCTCCGACCCGACTGCGGCGGCTCCGCCGCACCGCGGCGCTCCGGGAGTGGGTCGCGGAGACGGACGTCGAACTCCGCCGGCTCGTCTACCCGATCTTCGTCCGGCCCGGCGCCGGCGCCGCCGAGCCCGTGCCGTCGATGCCGGGGATCGAGCGGCACCCCGTCTCCGCGCTGCCGGCGCTCGCGGGGGCGCTCGCGGATGAGGGGATCCGGGCGGTGCTGCTCTTCGGGGTCGGCCGACACCGCGACGCGGAGGGGAGCGACGCCTGGGCCCCCGACGGGATCGTCCCGGCGGCGGTGCGCGCGCTCAAGGACGCCGCCCCCGACCTCGTCGTCGTCACCGATGTCTGCCTCTGCGCCTACACCTCCGACGGCCACTGCGGGGTCTCCGACCGGGGCGCGGTGGCGAACGACCCGACCTGCGAGCGGCTCGGCCGGGTCGCCGTCGCCCACGCGACGGCCGGGGCGGACGTCGTCGCGCCGAGCGCGATGATGGACGGCCAGGTCGCGGCGATCCGCGCCGCGCTGAACGAGGCGGGGCGGACGGAGACGGCGATCCTCGCCTACGCGTCGAAGCACGCCTCGGCGTTCTACGGCCCGTTCCGGGAGGCG
Source organism: Thermoplasmata archaeon (assembly GCA_021801925.1). Classification (GTDB taxonomy): domain Archaea; phylum Thermoplasmatota; class Thermoplasmata; order Lutacidiplasmatales; family UBA184; genus Lutacidiplasma. Next base: position 3,862 of record JAKABH010000051.1, read on the forward strand.
GAGGGTTCCGCGCCGGCGTTCGGCGACCGCCGCGGCTACCAGATGGACTACCGGAACGGGCGGGAGGCGCTCCGGGAGATGGAGGCGGATGCGGCGGAGGGGGCCGACCTCCTGATGGTGAAGCCGGCGACGACGAGCCTCGACCTCCTCGCCCGCGCCCGCCGCCGGTTCGACCTCCCCCTCGCCGCCTACCACGTGAGCGGCGAGTATGCGATGCTGAAGGCGGCGGCGGCCGCCGGGATCGTCCCGGAGCGCGCCGCCGCGCTCGAGGTGCTCACGGCGATCCGCCGGGCCGGCGCCGACCTGATCGTCACCTACTTCGCCCGCGACGTCGCCCGCTGGCAGCGGGAGGGGCGATGACCCCCCCGGACGCGGCGACCGCCGGCGACTCCCCGGCGGAGAGCGAGCCCCGGGATTTCGTGAAGTACACGTTCCTCGGCCTCCGGCCGGAGTGGCGGCGTCTCCCGGCGGCGGTGCGCGAGGACGGGAAGCGGCGGCTCGTCGCGCTCCTCGAGTCGCCCCCCGAGGGGCTGCTCGTCCGGACGTATGCGCTCACCGGCCTCAAGGCGCGGGCGGAGATCCTCGTCTGGGCGATCGGCGAGCGGCTCGAACCGATCCAGGAGCTCCACGCGCGGCTGTTCGGGACCCCGCTCGGCGGCTACCTCGAGACCGCCTACTCCTACCTCGGCATGGCCCGCCGCTCGGAGTACCTCGGGGAGCACGCCCACGGCGGGGAGGGGTCGAGCGGGCGCCGGCGGCCGTTCGACGCGCCGTACCTGTTCGTCTACCCGTTCGTGAAGAAACGGGAGTGGTACGGGCTTCCGTTCGAGGAGCGCCGCCGGATCATGGGGGAGCATTTCCGCATCGGGCACCGGTACCCGGGGGTGCAGATCCACACGGGCTACTCCTTCGGGATCGACGACATGGAATTCATCCTCGCCTTCGAGACCGACTCGCCCGCGGCGTTCCTCGACCTCGTGAACGACCTGCGGCCGACCGAGGCGAGCCGCTACACGGCCCTCGAGACCCCGATCTTCACGTGCGTCCGGGCGTCGGCGAGACGGGCGGTCGACCTCGCCGAAGGGCTCCCGTGAGGGGGACGGCGCCGGGACCCCGCTCCCGGGCCTTCGGCCGGCGGGCCGCCCGGGTGCTCGTCGGCGGCGTCGACAGCCCCGTCCGGTCGTTCCGGGCCGTCGGGGGCGCGCCGGTCTTCTTCGACCGCGGGGCGGGCGCCGATCTGATCGACGTCGACGGCCGCCGCTACCTCGACCTCGTCGGATCGTGGGGGGCGAACGTCCTGGGGCACGCCCCGCCCGCGGTCGTCGCCGCCGTCCGGCGGACGGCGGGACGGGGGCTCTCGTTCGGGGCGCCGTCCCCGCTGGAGCACGCGCTCGGGGAGCGGATCCGCCGGGCGGCGCCGCGCCTCGAGCTCCTCCGGTTCGTGAGCTCGGGGACCGAGGCGGTGATGAGCGCGGTCCGCGTCGCCCGCGGCTTCACCGGCCGCCCGAAGGTCCTCAAGTTCGCGGGCGGCTACCACGGACACTCCGACGGCCTCCTCGCCCGCGCCGGCTCCGGGGTCGCGACCCACGCCCTGCCGGATTCGGCCGGGGTCCCGCGCTCGGTCGTCCGCGAGACGGTCGTCGTCCCGTACAACGACCGGGCCCGGCTCGAGGCGGCGTTCGAGCGGCACGGCGGCGCCCTCGCGGCGGTCGTCGTCGAGCCGGTCGCCGGCAACATGGGGCTCGTTCCGCCGGCCCCCGGATTTTTGCCGGCGATCGGCCGGCTCGCCCGCCGGCACGGGGCGCTGGTGATCGCCGACGAGGTGATCACCGGCTTCCGCCTCCGCCGGGGGACCGTGCACGAGTCGCTCGGGCTCTCGGCCGACCTCGTCACGCTCGGCAAGATCGTCGGCGGCGGGTTACCGGTCGGCGTCTACGGGGGGCGGCGGGACGTGATGGAGACGGTCGCGCCGCTCGGCCCCGTCTACCAGGCCGGCACGCTCGCCGGCCACCCGCTCGCGATGGCGGCCGGGATCGCGACGCTCGACGCCCTCACCCCCGCCGTCTATCGCCGCCTCGAACGGACGGGCGACGCGCTCGCCCGCGCGCTCGTCGAGACCGCGGAGCGGGCGCGGGTCGCGCCGGTGACGGTGCCCCGGCGCGGCTCGATGCTCGGCCTCTTCTTCGCCGACGGGCCGATCCGCACCCTCGCCGCGGCCGAGCGGACCGACCGGCGGCGCTACGCCCGCTTCTTCCATGCGGTCCTGGACCGGGGGGTCTATCTGCCGCCGTCCCCGCTCGAGACGGCGTTCGCCTCCGCGGCGATGGGACCGCGCGACGTTCGGCGGGCCGAGGCGGCGTTCGAGGCCGGCTTCGACGCCGTCCGGCGGGGGACGGCATGACGCGGGACCGGCTCGTCCGCGCGCTCCGCGGCGAGGCGACCGACACGACCCCGATCTGGCTCATGCGGCAGGCGGGGCGGCACCTGCCCGGCTACCGGGCGCTCCGGGCCGCCCACCCGATCCTCGAGATCGCCCGCACCCCCGAGCTCGCGGCGGAGGTGACCTTGGAGCCGCTCCGCCACTACGACGTCGACGCGGCGGTCGTCTTCGCCGACATCTCCCTCCCGTTCCTCGGGCTCGGCGTCCCGTTCTCGATCGATCCGGGGCTCGGGCCGGTCGTCGCCCGCCCGATCCGCTCCCGGGCCGACGTGGAGGCGTTGACCGACTTCGACGCCCGCCGCTCCGTGCCGTTCGTCGGCCGGGCGATCGAGCGGTTCCGCGAGCGGGAGACGGAGCGGCCGATCGTCGGGTTCGCCGGCGGTCCGTTCACGCTCGCCGCCTACCTCATCGAGGGGGGGCCGTCCCGGGAGTACGTCGAGACGAAGCGGCTCCTCTACACCGACCCGGGGACGTTCGACCGGCTGATCGGACGGCTCGCGACGGCGACGATCGACTACCTCCGGATGCAGGCGGAGAGCGGGGCGGCGGCGCTCCAGCTGTTCGACACCTGGGTCGGCGCCGTCTCCCCGCGCGTCTTCGAGGAGCACCTGCTCGCGCCGATCCGCTCGATCTTCGACGCGCTGCGCCCGCTCGGCCGTCCGACGATCTACTTCTCGACCGGCTCGTCGCACCTCGTGGAGCAGCTCGCCCGCACCGGCGCCGACGCCCTCGGCGTCGACTGGCGGGAGCCCCTCGGACGGGTCCGGGCCCGGGTCGGCCCGGCCCTCGCGCTCCAGGGGAACCTCGATCCGGGGGTCCTGTTGGGCGACGCGGCGGCGGTCCGCCGCGAGGCCGACCGGGTGATGGCCGAGATCCCGGACGGCCGTGCGCACGTCTTCAACTTAGGGCACGGTGTCCTCCCCGCCACCGATCCGGCCCGGGTGCGGGAGCTCGTCGAGCACGTGCACGCCGCCGGCCGGGATCGGAGCAGACGATGAACCCCCCGGACCGACCCGACCGCACCGCCGTCCTCCTCATGGGATACGGCAGCCCGACCGGCCCCGACGACCTCCCCGACTACCTCGCCGAGGTCCTCCACGGACGGACCCCGCCCCCCGAGATGGTCGCCGAATACGTCCGCCGCTACGAACGGATCGGCGGCTCCCCCCAGCCGCGGATCGTCGCCTCGCTGCGCTCCCGCCTCGAGCGGCGGATCGACCGGAGCTGGGCGGGAACCCCCGTCTTCCTCGGCGTCAAGCACGGGCGCCCGGCGCTCCGGGAGGTCGTCCCGGAGGCGGCGCGGGCCGGCTTCGAACACCTGATCGCGGTCCCGCTCTCGCCGTACGCCTCGATGTGGATCAGCGAGCCGTACCGCGACGGGGTGGCGGAGGGGATCCGCGCCGCCGCCTCCCCGATCGACGTCGATCTCCGCTTCGGCTGGCACCTGGACCCGAACTGGATCGGCTACTGGGAACGGGCGATCCGCGCCGAGCTCGCCCGCGGCCCCGACCCGTCGGACGCCGTCCTCCTCTCGGCGCACAGCCTTCCGCAGCGGATGCGCGACCGCGGGGACCCGTACCCGGAGATCCTCGCCGAGACGTCGGCGGCGATCGCCCGGGCCGCCGGCCTCTCCCGCTGGTCGTTCTCCTACCAGAGCGCCGGCAACACGACGGAGCCGTGGCTCGGGCCGGACCTCACCGAGGTGATGCTCGACTGGCAGCGGCGCGGCTGCGACCGGCCCGTCCTCGCCTCGTTCGGGTTCGTCTTCGACCACCTCGAGGTCCTCTGGGATCTGGATGTCGTGATCCGCGAGTTCGCGGAGGCGCACGGGATCGGCTACCGGCGGGTCCCGATGCCGAACGACGCCCCCGAGGTCGTCGAGGCGCTCGCCGCGCGGATCCTCGCGCCGCCCGGCGCCTCGGGCGCCGCGCCGTCGCCGTAGTCCCCCCGCGGCGGGCGGACAGGCGATCGGCGCCCGGGCGGGCCCGGTCGGGTCAGTCTCCCCGGCGGGGCTTCAAGCGGACCAACAGCGCCCCGCCCGTTCCCCGCGGGGGGCGGCGCACCTCGAACCAGGGGCCCCAGCTCTCGAGCAGGTCGGCGAGCTTCGAGCGGCCGAACGACCGGGGATCGAACGACGGGTCGAGCCGCAGGACCGCGGCGCCGAGCTCCCCGAGTGTGGCGTAGCCGTCCGGGCGGACGACCGAGTCGAACGCCTTGGCGAGGAGGTCGAGCGTCTCGGGCGGCGGCGGCGGGGGGGCGGCCCGGCCGGTGGCCGGCGACGGCCGGTTCGCGCGGGTCCCCGCTCCGCCCGCGGCCGGGGACGGACCGGCGGGGGCCGGCCGGGCCGAAGCCCGCGGGGAAAGGTTCTCGGTGGAGACGAAGACGTTGCAGGCGTTGCGGAACGCCGCCGGCGTCTGGGCGCGGCCGACCCCGATCACGAAGACCCCCGATTCGCGCATCCGCGTGGCGAGGCGGGTGTAGTCCGAGTCGGAGGAGACGATGCAGAACGCCCGGAAGCGGCCCTCGTGCAGCAGGTCCATCGCGTCGATGATGAGGGCGCTGTCGGTCGCGTTCTTGCCGGCGACGTTGGCGAACTGCTGGACCGGCACGAGCGCGTGGTCCTGGACGATCGCCCGCCAGGAGGCGAACCGCCCGCTCGCCCAGTCGCCGTAGACGCGACGCAGCTCGACGTTCCCGTAGCGCGACGTCTCCGCGAGGATCTCGGCGATCAAGGACGGGGAGGCGTTGTCCCCGTCGACGAGGAGGGCGACCGGCGAGTAGTCCCGGGGGAGGGGCGCGGCGGGTTCGGGGACGGTGCCCGGCATCGGGCCGGCATCGGCCGGGGGCCTAAAGTCGTTCGGTCGCCCGCGGTCGGAGCTCGCCCGGCCGCGGGCGGCCGTCGGCGCCGCTCCCCGGGCGCACCTTCATGCCGCCCGGCGGGGTGGGGGGAGCGGGTCCGAAGGTGACGGGAGCGCGGCGCCGCGACACGGAGATCCCCCACCTGCTCGTCGACCTGCTCGGCCATCTCGCCGACGGGTCGATCGCGGTCGACATCGATGCCGTCCCGTTCGCGTCGATCGACGCCCGGGCGCACGACGTCGAGGTGCAGCTCGGGCCGATCGTCGGCGCCCGGCGGGCGACCCGATCGAGCGTCGACCGGGGCGAAGGCGCCGCGGAACTGTGGCGGGCGCGACGGATCCCCTCGGAACTCGCCCGAAACGGCTGGCGCGTGCGGCTATGGGACGGGGGCGAGGAACTGGTCGCCCTCGGGCGGGGCACGAGCCCCCTCACCGGGCACGTGCACGCGACGCCCGCCGCCCTCTGGAAGTTGCGGAAGCTGGTCTAGGGCCGCAGGGCGGCGATGACGTTGGAGGCGTGGGCCGACTTCTCCCCGTCCGTGAGGTCCCGCAGGTGCATCGAGAGCGTGACGTCCCCCGACAGTTTCATCGCGAGCCGGCTGTCCCCCAGGCTGAGGGTCAGGTTGCGCAGATGCAAGTCGACCTGGCTGTGCTTGTCGGTGAGCGCGTCGATGACCCCTTCCAACAGTCCCTTGCTGACTTCTTCCGCTCCCGCGTCCATGGTCCACCATCTACCCGTAGCCGAACGTTGTATTTAGGAGGGGGTAACCGCCCGACGGGCCCGCCGCCCCCTCGGCGCGGGGCGATCGGCCCCCCCCGAACGGGGACGGCCGTCCCCCGGTCGGCCGTCGGACGATCGGACGGGCCCGGGTCGACCCGGCCGCTCCCCGCCCGAACCGTTAGATCCTACCTCCCGCTCGCGGAAGCGTGGACCTTCGGCTCGATCGATCCCTCGCCGAGCCGTACCGCAGCGGGGCCCAGCGCGCCCGCGTCCTCACGCAGGGGTGGGTCGCGCGCGAAGGCTACTGCCTCGCCTGCGGATCGGAGCCGCTGCGTCCGACCGCTCCCAACGCGCCGGCGCTCGACTTCCGCTGCGCCCGCTGCCGCGAGCCGTACGAGCTCAAGAGCGCCGCCCGCCCGTTCGGCCGGCGCATCGTCGACGGGGAGTACCGCACGTTCCTGAACGCGATCCGCTCCCA
>JAKABH010000007.1:0-15722 GCA_021801925.1 Thermoplasmata archaeon
ACGGGGATCGCCCGGCCGATCGGCATCCGTGAGTCGGGGTCGTGCTTCCACTGGACGGGGACCTCCTTCACCCGCCGGCCGTCCTTGCGGACGTGGTAGAGGAGGTCGACGTCGAACGCCCGGTTGGTGAGGGTCACGCTCTTGAGCAGGGAGCGGACGACGGGGCCCTGGAAGAACTTCGCCCCGGCCTGCGTGTCGCGCAGCGGCAGGAAGAGGAGGGAGCGGGCGAGGAAGTTCCAGACGCGCCCGGTCGCGCGGTTCAGCAGCGGTTCCGCGCCGGCCCCCGAGGCGCCCCGGATCCACCGCGAGGCGACGACGCAGTCGACGTCCTTGAGGTAGCCGACCAGGCCGTACATCTCCTCCGGGGAGATCGGCCCGTCGGCGTCGAGGTAGCCGACGTAATCGTAGCGGGACTCCTTGAGGCCGGCGAGGACGGCGCCGCCCTTCCCGAGCTTCGTCGGGAACTCGAGGAGCCGGACGTGCCGCTCCGCGAACCGGCGGGCGACCTCCGCGGTCCGGTCCCGGACGCCGTCGACGACGACGATCACCTCGAACGGCTCCGCCCGGCCCTCGAGCGCCGGTAGGTACCGCGCCAGGGTGCGCGCGAGCCGGTCCTCCTCGTTCCACGCCGGGATGACGATGCTGACCCCGGGGATCCCGGGCTCCGGGTGCCTCACCGGCCCCTTGAGGGACGTCCACCCTATTTCCGCCTTCCGCTGGCCGGCCCCCCGAGCACCGTTCGGCGCCGACGCGCAGGCCAAAAGGCCGTCCGGCCCCCGACCGGTATGGATCCCCGGGACGACCCGGTCGCGGCGTGGATCGCCCTCAAGCGGGAGCGGGGGTGCGTCGCCGGGACGATCGTCCGCTACCGCTGGGCGGTCCGGCGGGCCCAGACGTTCCTCCGTCGGGCCGGGCGCCCGCCCGATCCGCGGGCGTGGACGGCGGAGGACGCCCGCTGGCTGCGTCGCCGCTTCCACGACGACCCGTGGCGGATCTCGCTCCTCGCCGGCCTCGCCCGCTTCGCCGGGAACTTCGTCTTCTACGAGGTCGGGTTGCCGCCGAAGCCCCCGCCGCGCCGGGTCCGCTGGCTCACCGAGGAGGAGGCGGTCGCGCTCCTCGAGGTGACGCAGCGGGACCGGCTCCTCCGGCTGGTCGCCCTGCTCGGTCTCGGCCAGGGGCTCCGCCGGGTCGAGTGGCTCCGGTTGCGGGCCGCCGACATCGACCTCAACGGCCGACGGCTGCTGGTGCGGGGGAAGGGCCGCGGGCAGCCGAAGATCGTCTGGGTCCCGATGCACCCGGCGCTGCCGGAGGCGTTCGAGGGATACCTCGCCTGGCGCGATCGACGGATCCGCCGGCATCTCCGGCGCCATCCGCTGTCGCCGGTGCCGCCGGAGCTGTTCCTGCATCGGCGGGGCGACCGGCTGATCCCGTACGGGGAGGGGGGGGCGAACCGGTGGATGCTGATCCTGGAGCGCCGCCTGGCCGCCCGCGGGATCCGCGTGAAGCTCTCGACCCACATGCTCCGCCGTTCGGGGGCGACGCTGCTCGAGAAGACCCTCCTCCGTTCCCCCGAGGCGTCCCGGGACGGCGTCTACCGGAGCGTCCAGGAGTTCCTGCGGCACGAGAGCATCGCGACCACGATGCGGTACCTCGAAGCCGATCCGTCCCGGCAGCGGCGGGCGCTGGAGGCGTTCGGCGCGGCCTACGATTGGGGCGCGCCCCCCCGCCGCGCAGATCGCCCGGCCCCGCCGGGGGAGTCGGCCTCCTCGGCACCGGCGTCCGATCCGGCCCGGTAGTCGCTGTCGGGCGCCGTCCGGAGGGCCGCGGGCCGCGCTACCCGGTGCGGTCGTCTCGGGCAGGGGTCGACGTGCCCCCGCGCCGGCGCCTCCGGATGCCCGTCGACGGCGAACCCAAGGAGTTCCGAGCGGCCTCCCCGGGTCGCCATCGCCCGACCGGCCGGGCCCCGACCCCTCCCGGTCGCTCTCGGCGTCGCCCCCCGCTTCGCGGGGAGATGCTCCGGCGGGCCCGGCGTCCGACGACCCGATCCGCTTCGGACCGCTAGGTCGGTCGCTCCGGCTGTCCGGGTCCGTCTCGCGGCTCGACGGCGGCCATGCTACGGGATGGCGGACAACAACCGTTATAAGCGGCTCGACAGCGGTGGGCGCACCAACTATGCCGCGTCCGAAACTCGCTCTCGTAGGAAGCCTGGTCGTCGTCGCCGCGTTCCTTCTCTCGTCCCTCGCCGGCCTCGGCGGAGCCTCCGCCGGGACCGCGGCGCTCGCTCCCTCCGCGGGAGCGGGCGTGCGCGCCGTCTCGCCGCTCGCTATCGGGGGCCCGACCCCCGTCGCCGGCCCGGCCTCGTGCGCGGGTTCGACGGTCTACTCGGGCGCCCAGATCGTGATCCATGCCAACGGGACCGTGACGCCGGCGAACGCCCCGATCCAGCGCGCCGGCTCGGTCTACACCTTGGACGAACCCGTCAACAGTTCGATCCTGATCCTCGGCTCCCAGCTGGTCTTCGACGGCGCCCGCTGCCCGATCTCCTATGTCGGGACCGCGACCGGCGGCAACAACACGACCGTCGAGGTGCAGGGGGGGTCGAACGTGACGGTCGAGGCGGTCGAGGCGACCGGTTCGTTCTCGACCGGCATCGCGCTGATCGACACCACCGCGGTGACCGTGATCAACTCCTCTGCCCAGCACGCGACCCAGATCGGGATCGCGGCGGAGCGGTCGGCCGATGTCAACGTGACCCGGGACAACGTCTCGTTCTCCCGGACCGGGATCTACTTCGATCTGGTCGTGGACGGGGTGGCGCTCCGCGACCAGGCCAACGGGAGCAGCAGTGCCGCCTTCGAAAGCTTCAGCACGATCGACGTGCAGTACTGGGACAACGTCGTTCTCCAGACCGACGGCATCGGGCTCGTACTCGAATACGACACCGGCACGGTCGCCCAGGGGAACAACTTCTCGAACGTGGCGGGGGACGCCATCTACGAATACGGCGGCTCGGGCGGATCGATCCGGGACAACGACCTTCACGGCACGGCGACCTACGGCGTGAGGATGTACGTGCCGGTGGGCCCGTACTCGATCCAAGGGAACCATATCACTGGCTACTCCGAGGGGATCTACCTCGAGGACACCTACACGAGCGGCGTCATCACCGTGCAGGGGAACTCGATCTCCGACCCGGGCACCTACGGGATCTACCTCGAGTACACCGGTCCTGTGAATCTCACCGGTAACCGCATCGCGGCGAACGCCACCTCGACCGCCACCTATGCGATCTACGCCTACTACACCTATTCGGCGGTCTCGATCACCGGTTCCACGCTGGTCGGCGGCTTCCCCTACGGGATCTACTTCGAATCGGGAGGCGGGCCTCTCACCCTCTCCGGCAATGTGCTCGGGAACACGACGGAGTACGGACTCTACGCCCCCGACACCTACGGGCTCGTGGTCACGCACAACGACTTCGCGGTCAACCGCACGAACTCGGGCACGGGGATCTCTATCGGGTCCGCCTACCCCGGCGGGGCCGTCCCCACGGTGATCAGCGACAATCGGCTGACCGGGGGATGGGGCACCGGGATCAACCTCGCGGCGTCCGAGACCACCGTCGGAATCGTGGGCAACGACCTCGTCGGGACGACCTCGGTCGGGATCGGCCTCGGCAACACGGGGGGGACGACGTCGATCGTGGGCAACGACCTGTCGGCCAATGCCACCACCGCCCGGCTGGACCCTTCTGCCTACGGGATCTTCGTGTACTCGGCCAGCTCCGCTCCGACGGGCCCGATTTCCGTGCTCAACAACTCCTTCAACGGAGGGTTGGCATACGGCATCCTCCTCTACTCGTCGGGGAGTGGGCTCACCGTCAACGACAATTCGTTCCTGAACGTCAACGACAGCGCGCTCTACGACGATGCGACGGAGTACGGCCCGGTCGTCGTGACGGGCAATACGATGAGCCTCCCTCGCGCCGCAAGCGATGCGTATGGCATCTACCTGAACTACGTCCAGGCGCCGGTAACGATCACGAACAACTCGATCGGGGGGGCGCCCTACTACGGCATCGATCTCGACTCGGGCTCCTCGGTCAACATCTCGGGGAATGTCATCACCGACCCCACCGGGGTGGGGATCTACTCGGAGTACGCTTACGGAGGAGTCTCGGTCCTTAACAACCGGATCGTCGGCAACGGCTCGTCGTGGAGCCTGAACGCCACCGCGATCTATGTCTACGACTCCGGCGGAGGGAACGTCAGCTGGATCGGGGGCAACACCATCTCCGGGGGACTGGGGTACGGCCTGGAATCGTACTACGACTACAGCCCGGTGAACGTTATCGCCGGCAACTCGGTCAACGGGACGATCTTTGACGGGATCTACCTTTACGACCCGTACGGACCGACCTCGATCGTCGACAATGCCTTCTCCGGGAACGCGCAGTACGGCATCTACGCCGCCTACCTCGACAACTTGACCGTCTCGGGGAACCAGTTCACGCGGTCGAACGTCTCGATCGAGATCTACGACACCTACGGGCCGGTCGCCATCGCGGACAACAACGCCTCGGGCTCCCGCATCGCGATCGAACTTTCCAGCAGCTACTTCGAGGGCACCGTATCGGTGATCGGGAACGACTTCGCCCACTCGGGCGCCGCGTACCTCAACAACTCGGTGCTCGTGGCCGAGGCGAACACCTTCCTCGGGACCCCGGTCGTCGCCTTCGCGGGCGATTCGATCCAGGCGTTCTACCACAACAACCTCGAGAGCGGGACCGGTAGCCGGCTGAACTTCTCGGGGAGCGTGCCGGTGGCGGGGGTCCTCAACGCCCCGCTGCCGATCGGCGGGAACTACTGGACCGGCTATACGCCGTCCAACTGCCTCTCGGGGATCTGCTCGCCGGCCTACCTCGTCCCCTCCGTCGGGGGCTCGTCGGGCTACTACGACGAATATCCCCTCGGCCAGGCGTGGACGAACTACGCGATCACCTTCGCGGAGTCCGGCCTGCCGGTCGGAACGACCTGGTCGGTCTCGATCGCCGGCACCGTCTATACCGCCCTGGCGCCCGAGCCGATCGTCTACGCCCCGTCGAACGCGGAGCCGGTCACCTACGCCTACTCGATCGCAGGGGTCGGCGCCTACTCCGTCGTGACCCCGGCGTCCGGATCGTTCGTGGCGAACGGAACGGCGCGGACGATCTCGGTGTCGTTTGCGCGGCCGGCCTACTCCGTGACGTTCGAGGAGTCCGGGCTCGCCGTCGGGACCGTCTGGTACGTCAACGCGAGCGGGAACGCCTCCTTCGCCTCCCGGGCGTTCTCCGTCTCCGTCGCCGGCGCGCAGAACTTCTCGCTCGGCAACCTGTCGAACGGGACCTACTCGTTCCGGGTGGCGGTCGGGAGCCCGTACTACGGGACGACGGCCCCCGCGGCGGCGAACTTCACGGTCGCCGGGGCCGCGGTTACGGTCGCCTATGCCTACGTCTACGCGCCGCCGATGTACAACGTGACGTTCTCGATCGTCGGGTTGTCGAGCGGGGCGTCGTGGTCGGTCGCGTTCGACAGCCACTCTTCGGCGTCGGTCGGATCCACGAACGCATTCGTGGTGCCGGCCGGGCGGTACCCCTTCCAGGTGACCGTGCCGAGCGGATTCGCGGTCACCCCCTCGAACGGGACCGTCACGGTCGTCGGCGGGAGCGTCTCCGTCTACCTCGCCGCCACCCCGGTCGTCGCGACGTCGCCCAGCGGCTCGGCGGTCTCCTCGGGAACGTTCTACGCGCTGCTCGCGGGGCTCGTGGTCGTGCTCCTGCTCGCGATCGTCGGCTGGGTCCTCTACGCCCGGCGGGGCGGCCGATCGCCCCCCCCGTCCGGCGGCTCCCCACCCGCCGGCGCGGCGGGCCTGAACGCCTGGGACGGCGGCTCGGCGCCGGGCGGCAGCTCCCCGGGCGGCCCCGAGGCGGGGAGCTCTCCTCCCCCGCCCCCGTCGGCGTAGACGAGCGCACCCTCTGGCCCCGGGCGCACCGACCGGGCCGCGGAACCCCTTCCCTCCGCGGCGGTGGCCACGGCGCGGGTCGGTTGAGCGGAACGGGTCGCGCGTTTCGGAGATCCTCCGGGCGAGACCTGGGTCCTCCCGCAGAGGGGTCCGGCGCGGCCCAAAGGTAAAAGGCACGGGCCGCCCGACCGATCCGCACCGATGGCGACCCTGGCGGACCGTCTCCCCGGTTTTCCTCGTTGGGTCGTCGAGCAGTACTGGATCGAAACCGGGAGGAGCCTGGCGACGGCGCCGGCGCATCCCCTCGCGTTGCGCCGCGCCTACCGTACCGCCCGCGCGCTCCTGCCCCAGGTGGCGCACCTCACGGGTACCCCGTCCGCCACGCTCGACCGCTACCTGCGGGAGCTGCGCCGGGGCGGCCTCCGACGCGAGATCGGCGTCCGCTGTCCGAAGGCGACCGGGATCGGGAGCCCGCACGCGGAGATCCTCTACCTGTTCGTTCGTGCCTCCCGGCCGTCGGTGGTCGTCGAGACCGGCGTGCATCTTGGCGTGAGCAGCGCCCACATCCTGCAGGCCCTCGCCGACAACGCCCACGGCGAACTCTGGTCGGTCGACCTGCCCACCGTCGGAAGCGGATACCGGGTGAACGAGGACGGCCGGATCGATCGCGCCCACGTCGCCTCGGTCGGGGAGACGGGCAGCGCCGTGCCGGAGCGGCTCCGTTCGAGGTGGCACCTCACCCTGGGGGACGCGAAGGAGCTCCTGCCCACCCTGCCGGCCCCTCCGGTATGGGATCTCTTCTTCCACGATTCCGACCACTCCCGGGCCCACATGCTCTGGGAGTTCGGGGTGGCGTGGTCCCGTCTCCGCGACGGCGGTCTGCTCCTATCCGACGACGTGCCGGACAACGATGCGTTCCTCTCGTTCGCCCGGGAGGTCGGCGCGACCCCGTTCCTCTGGCTCCGGCGCGGGACGATCCGTCGGGGCCCCTCCCGCCCGGACGCCCCCGACGCGGGCCCCCCGGCGTCCCCGCCGGCCGGCCGGGCGTAAGCGCCGGGGCGGCGCGCGGTCGGGCAGTCGGTCTTCCGGAAGCGAGCGGCCCCGGCCCTCGACCTTCGGGCTCGGCGGGCGGATGCAAGATCCGCGAGCCAGTTCGCCGGGATTCCGCCGAGCGGCAGAGCATGGCCCTGCTCGCGGCCTCCGGTCGCCGATCGCCCCCGAAGGAGGGGCTACGGCATACCGGGGCCCGGGCGCGATGGCGTCGACCCTTTGCGCTTCGGGGAACCCGCCCGTCCGGGGACGACTCGGGGCACCGGCGCCCGGACCTCGCCGTGCGTCCGGAGGGGCCAAAAGGAGCGGCCCCGGCCGGCGCTGAGGGGGAGATTTGAACTCCCGTGGGGAAACCCCACCAGCTTTCAAGGCTGGCGCCTTGCCGGGCTAGGCTACCTCAGCATCGTCGCGCCGAGCGGAGCGGGGAGGAATAAACCCTCCCCCGGACGTCCGCGGGGCCGAGTGCAGGTGCCGGGAGCTTCGCCGAGGACCGGCACCGCGATCCTCCGTTTCGAACCCGGGCGGGCAGCTTGGAGGGCTGCCATCCTACCACTAGATTACACCTGCGTGGGGCTCCCGCGGACGGGGGTCCGACCGGTTCCCGTGGTTAATGCTTTGCCGTCGCCCCGTGGCCCGCCGGGGCGGTGAGGTCGACGAGCGCGACCCGCTCGAGCACCAACCCCTCCCACAACGACGCGGGGACCGCCGCCCGCTCGGCGGCGTCGATGCCGAGCCGATCCAGGAGCGCCTCGTCGACCGCGCGGGGGTAGGCCTCGGGCGCGACCGCGAGGCCGAGCCGCTCGGCGATCGCCGCCGGCTCGAGCGGCCGCTCGACGACGACGACCATCTCCTCGGTCGCGTCGGAAACGCCGACCTTGCCGAGGGCGCGCGGGAGCTGGTCGTCCCCGGCGACGTAGAGGGCGAACTCGGCGCCGCGGTCGCGGAGGCGCGGTTCGCCCCGGCCCCGGGCGCGGCCGAGGTGGGCCCACGCCGAGAGGAGGTGCCGCTCCCCCGCGATCGCCCGGGCGTCGAAGACGGCGACCAGGCTCGTCCCCTCCTGGGCGAGGGCGCGGAGGGCCCGGATCAGCTCCGAGGTCGGGGGGCGCCCCGGGGCCGGGCGGCGGGCGCCGATCGCCCGGAGGGTCCGATCGCTGGCGGGAGGAAGCGGCATCGATGCGGTCACTCCCGGAGGAACGCGAGGAACTCCTCGCGGGTCCGCGGCTGCAGGGTATAGTTCTCGCGCTTCTCCCGGCCGATGGTCGAGGTCGGCGTCGGGCCGTAGTCGTGGCCGGGCAGGACGACGAGCCCGTCGTCGAGCGCCACCACGCGGCGGAGGAGACTGTCGTACATGGCGGCCGGGTCGCTGCCGGGGAGGTCGGTGCGCCCGCACTCGCCGACGAACAGGGTGTCGCCGGTCGCCACCTGGCCCGCGAAGACGTAGAGGACGCTGTCGGGGGTGTGGCCGGGGGTGTGCACGACTTCGAACTCGAGAGGCCCGGCCCGCAGCCGGTCCCCGTCGTCGACGGAGAGGTCCTGATGGAGCGGCGCGGAGCGGTGCGCCACGACCCGGGCGCCCGTCCGCTCCCGCACCTCCCGGCACCCCGCCACGTGGTCCGGGTGGCTGTGGGTCGTGAGGATGTACCGGACGCGGACCCCGCGGGCGTCGATCGCCGCCAGCACGGGGTCGATCCCGTACGACGGATCGATCACGACCGCCTCCCCCCCCTCGCGGTCGGCGACGAGGTAGGTGAAGTTCAGGAGCGGACCGATGCGGAACTGGTCGAGGAGCACGGCGCCCTCGAGCGGGGCGGGATATTTGAGCGGACCGCCGCCGTCTACGCCCGGGGGGTGGCGGGGGCGGCGCGGCGGCCGGTGACGGCGTCGAGCACGACCCGCCCGTCGAGGCCCTCGGCGTACCAGAACGGGAGATAGATCCGCTCGAGCGGCCCGAGCCGGATGTCGTCCGGGGAGGGGAGGACCCGGCGGGTCTCGATCACGAGGGCGCCGCCGAGCTGCTCCGTGTGGTCGATCTGCACGACGTGGTAGCGTCGGATCGTCTCGAGGGCGATCGCCTCCGCCTCCGCCGGCGCCAGGTCGGAGGAGACGACCTGGTGCGGCACGTCGAGGGCGCCGACGAGCTCCCGATCCCCTTCCTCCCAGACCTCGCCGCGGCGGGAGAGCGCGTGGACGGCCACGGTCCGGTCGACCGGGGGACCGCGGCCCCCGGCCGCCGACGTGAGGCGGACCCGGTACGGGGCGACGTAGTACGGCACGAGCCGGAGCAGGAACCGGGGGCCATCGACCCCGGCGAGGATCTCCGCCTCCGCCCGGCCGATCCGCGGCCGCACGATGCGGGCCCCCTCGGGGAGGACGGAGAACGGCCGATCGAGGGCGAGGTCGGCGTCGTCCGGCCGGCCGGGGATCGGGGGGAGAAGGATCTCGCCGAGGGCGGAGCCGAGGGTCGAGGGGTCCAGGACCTCGAGCCCCCGGTCGGCGGCGACCTGGCGGGCGGCGGGTCCGGGGTCGTCGTCGTAGACGACGATCCGGTGGACGGCGTCCGGCGGGAACAGGCCCTCGACCTCCCCCGGGGAGCGGCTCGACGGGGCGATCACGACCGCCCGCCGATCGCGGGCGCGGCTCGCCACGACGGCCCCGCTGCGGTGGTCGACGCGGTAGCCGGCCGCGACCAGGAGGCGGGCGAGGACGGACGACGGCGCCGGCGCGATCGGCACGACCGGTGCGAGGCGGGGGGCGGCATATCTTGATTCCGTTCGGGCGGGCGTCGGGCGGCGGGGACGCGGAGGCACCCCGCTCCACGGGCAACCTTTTAGGCCGAGGACGGGTCCAACGGCCGGCGATGGGCGAGACGGTCACGCTCCGGGTCGCCGAGGCGTTCCAGCAGGACATCGGCCTCGGCACCGCGCGCCTCGACGTCCAGACCCGCCAGCGGCTCAAGGTCGGACTCGGGGACATCGTCGAGGTCCGGGGCCGCAAGGGGACCCCGGCGCTCGTGAGCCGCGCCCAGCCGGACGACGAGGGGAAGGGACTCGTCCGGATCGAGGCGGTCGTGCGACGGAACGCCGGCGTCAGCATCGGCGACCGCGTCGCCATCCAGCGGATCGACTGTCCGAACGCCGACTCGGTGACGATCGCGCCGATCTACGCCGGCTCCTCCCGGATGGACCTCGGCCCCGGCCTCGAAAGTTTCGTTGCGAAGGCGCTCGCCCGCCGTCCGTTCGTCCGGGGGGACGTCTTCGTGATCCCGGGGGTCTTCCTGATGGGCGGCTCGCTCCCGTTCATGGTCGTGGCGACCCAGCCGAAGGGGTTCGTCCAGGTCGCCCCGGCGACGCTGATCACGATCAAGGAGGAGACGGTCAGCGAGACGGAGGTCGCGGCGCCCCGGATCTCCTACGAGGACATCGGCGGGCTCACCGAGAAGCTCGGCCGGGTCCGGGAGATGATCGAGCTGCCGCTGAAGCACCCCGAGCTGTTCGACCGGCTCGCGATCACCCCGCCGAAGGGGGTCCTCCTCTACGGGCCGCCCGGGACCGGGAAGACGCTCATCGCCAAGGCCGTCGCGAACGAGGCCGGCGCCCACTTCATCGGGATCCAGGGCCCCGAGATCATCTCGAAGTACTACGGGGAGAGCGAGAAGGAGCTCCGGGAGAAGTTCGAGGAGGCGGAGAAGAACGCCCCGAGCGTGATCTTCATCGACGAGCTCGACTCGATCGCCCCCCGCCGGGACGAGGTCGTCGGCGAGGTCGAGCGGCGCGTCGTGGCGCAGCTGCTGACGCTCATGGACGGGCTCTCCGGACGCGGGAACGTCATCGTCATCGCGGCGACGAACCGCGAGGAGGCGATCGATCCGGCCCTCCGGCGGCCCGGCCGCTTCGACCGGGAGATCGAGATCGGGGTGCCGACGATGGAAGGACGCCTTGAGATCCTCCAGATCCACACCCGCGGGATGCCGATCGACGGCAGCGACCGCGACCGGGAGCGGATCCTGCGCGACCTCGCCGCCCAGAGCCACGGGTTCGTCGGGGCCGACCTCTCCTCCCTCGCCCGCGAGGCGGCGATGCGGGCGCTTAGGCGGTACCTCCCCGAGATCGACTTCGACCAGCCGATCCCGCTGTCGCTCCTGGAGCGGATGAAGGTCTCCGAGACCGACTTCAAGGAGGCGCTCAAGACGATCGAGCCGTCGAGCCTCCGCGACGTCGCCGTCGAGATCCCGACGACCCGCTGGTCGGAGGTCGGCGGCGTCGAGCGGGTCCGGCGCATCCTCGAGGAGTCGGTCGAGCTGCCGTTCAAGAACCCGCAGGCCTACCGCCACCTCGGCATCGAGCCGCCGCGCGGGATCCTCCTCTACGGACCCCCGGGGGTCGGGAAGACGCTGCTCGCCAAGGCGGCGGCGACCGAGAGCCAGGCGAACTTCATCTCGGTGAAGGGCCCCGAAGTGATGAGCAAGTGGGTCGGCGAGAGCGAGAAGGCGATCCGGATGATCTTCAAGAAGGCCCGCCAGGCGTCCCCGTCGATCGTCTTCATCGACGAGATCGATTCGATCGCCCCCCGGCGGGGCCTCCAGAACTCGAGCGGCGTCACCGAGCGGATCGTGAACCAGCTCTTGACGTCGATCGACGGGCTGGAGAGCCTGGAGCGGGTGCTGGTCATCGCCGCGACGAACCGTCCGGACATCCTCGACGAGGCGCTCCTGCGGACCGGCCGGTTCGACCGTCTCCTCTACGTCGAGCCGCCGACCGCCGCCGGCCGGCTCGAGGTGCTGAAGGTCCACACCGCGCGGATGCCGCTCGCCGACGACGTCGATCTCGCGGCGATCGCCGCCCGTACCGAGGGCTACGTCGGCAGCGATCTCGCGGCGCTCTGCCGCGAGGCCGGGCTCACCGCCCTGCGGGAGAGTCTGCGGGCCTCGAAGGTGACGCGGGCGCACTTCGAGGCGGCCCTCCACCAGGTCCGCGCCTCCTGCGATCCCGAGTCGCTCCGCGCCTACGAGGAGTACGAGAAGCGGCTCCAGCGCGAGCGCCTCGCCCCCCGGACCGAGTCCCCCCAGGCGATCTACCGCTGACGGGGCCCCCCGCGGCCGCGCCGGACGGCGCGCGGAAGCAAGCTATATGTAGGGAGGCCAAGTTCGCGCGCCGCGCCCCCGATAGGGGGCGAGGAATACGGGAGCCGTGAAGCAGGTGGTCCGGCACTGGTCCCACACCGCCTTGTGGGTCCTCGCGATGGTCGTCCTGGCGGGTACGCTGGGCGCCTTCGTGGGGGTAGCGAGCGCCTCGTCGCCGAAGTATACCCTCAGCGGGGTCGCCGAACAGCCCGGGGGCGTCGCCCCGGTCCCCGCGGGGGTGCAGGTCGACCTGGTCTCGCGCGCCACCGGTGCGGTCTACACCACCACCGTGAACGGCACCGGCGGGGCGTTCCAGTTCTCGGCGGGCAGCACCGGCGGGGCGCTCGCCCCCGGCTACTGGGGGGTCTACGTGCCCCTCCAGACGAACCTCTCGTTGAAGGGGTTCAGCACGCCGATGGCGGCGCTGCCGCAGAACGCCGCGCCCGTCTACGTCTACCTCAACACCACCGACCTCACCACCACGACCTACCAGACGGTCGTCCCGAACGTCACCGTCGTCGCCTACACCGCGACCCTCACGGGGACGGTCACCGCGGCCGGCGGACCGGTCGCGGGCGGCACCGTCTCGCTGCTCGACCCGGCGTACAACACGGCGGTCCTGGTGAGCAACCTGACGAACGCCACCGGGGCGTTCTCGATCCGCGCGCCGCTCAACGGGGCATCGACCCCCGCGGCGTGGGTCCTGAAGGCGAGCGAGCCCGGCGCGGTCACGCTCTACAACCTCTCGTCGGTGACGATCTCCTCCCGCACCCCCGCCGCGGTCAACGTCGTGATCCAGAACTATCTGGTCACCGGTCGCGTCCGCATCGCCTCGGGAGCGCCCGTCGTCGGACCGGGGAACGTCACGCTCTACGACACGGCGAGCCACGCGATCTTCACGGCGCCCACCGACACCGGGTTCTACTCCATCGGGGCCTACCCGGGGTCGTTCGACGTGATCCTGGCCACGACCGGCTACACCACGACGTGGTACCCGCTGACCGTCTCGGCGGTCGGTCCGTACATCCGCAACGTCACCGTCGCGCCGATCACCCCGAGCGCGATCGCGGTCTACAACACCACGGTCAACCTGGGCGGTCTCTCCCCGGCGAAGGGGAGCGGCTCGGTCACCGTCACGACGAACGCCACGCTCGGCAACGACTCGGTCTACACGTCCCTCGGTAACGCGAGCGTCCGGCAGCTCTGGGCGCAGTTGGGCCTCCAGTTCACGGGCTCCCCAAGCTTCCCCTCCGCGGACGCGGCGGCACTCACCGGCTGGATCAACTCGAGCGGTCCGTTCTTCCCCGCCGTCCAGGCGAAGCTCGCGGTCAACGGCACCGGCTTTAGCAACGCCTCCGTCTTCCCGACGGTCGGGACGGTCACCTCGGCGTGCACGAGCGGCTCGTGCGGACTCTCCACCGCGGGCGGACTGAGCTACGCGTGGCAGTCGACGTATGCCCTGAACGGGACCCTCGCCCGGAACGCGAGCACCTACACGCTCTCGTTCTCGTTCCGCCACCCGTCGATCCCGCAGGACGTCTACAACTACACGTTCGTCCTCCCCACCGACTACGTCCTCGCCGCCGGCACCTCCGCCCCGGCCCAGACGACCCTCGTGCCGCGGGGCCTCGACCGCACCTGGACGACCTTCACCCTCGCGTCGCTCCCGTCGAGCTCCCCGGGCGCCTCCGCGTCGTTCTCGATCGTCCGCGCGGCGAACCTGACGGCGAACGTCAACGTCTCGGTGTCGAACTTCGCCTTCTCCAGCCGGAACATCCTCAACGCGACGCACGGCAACTACACCGCGATCGTGGGCGTCGGGCAGAACGTGACGTTCAGCGCCCTCAACTCGACGTACCCCGCGGGGCAGAACGGCACCAAGTTCGTCTGGAACTTCGGGGACGGCTCCCCGCAGGTCAGTTCGCACACCCCGACCACGAACCACACCTACGCGACGGCGAGCGGCGCGACCCCGTACGCGGGTTCGCTCAACGTCACCAGCTCGAGCGGGATCACGAACACGACCCGGTTCTTCATCTGGGTCGCGCAGGGGACCGTGTCGGCGAAGATCTCGGGGAACTGGTCGGCGCGGCAGTATTCGGCCGTCGGCCCGTATGTGCGGGTGAACTGGTCGACCGTCCTCGGGCTCAACGCCTCGGGGAGCGTCGCCACGATCTCGGGCAGCGCGCCGATCCACAACGTGATCGCGGCGAGCGTCTGGACGTTCTCGGCGAAGGGGTACCGCCCCGCGCCGGTGAACCTCTCCTCGAGCCAGCGGGCGAACCCGCTCGGGACCGTCTCCCGCCAGTTCCTGGGCGCGGGCACCTACTACACCAACATCACCCTGAACGGGAGCGCGATCTCCTTCCGCGGCTGGGTCTACAACCTGACCCTGACCGTCTGGTCGGGGACCGGCCAGTCGGCGTCGACGACGCTGCAGATCCTGGTGAACGACACGGAGCCCCCGGTCGCCGCCTTCACCCTGCAGAGCGCCTCCGGGAAGACGATCGGCGGCACGGGGATCCAGGTGGCCCAGAACGGGACCGCCCAGGTCGTGATGAACGCCACGAACGCGACCGATCCGCACAACGGGTCGATCTCGCGCTACTACTGGCTCATCACGAACCCGTCGAACAGCTCGTTCCACCTCGGGATCAACTCGACCACGGTGCGGGTCAACGGGGCGCTGCCGTCCGTCTGGCTGCAGCCGGCGAACCAGAGCTACAAGTTCAACCTGACCGTCTGGGACCTCGCCAACAACCACGCCTACGCGGTCCAGTCGGTCACGGTCGCGGTGAACGCCTCGTACAACGTGATCCTCTCCGCGCACAACCTGACCGCCCCGACGTCGTTCACCCAGGGGACGTCGTACACGTTCTGGGTGAACGTGACGGTCGGCGGCGGGCTCAAGGCGGTCGCCCAGAACGTCACGGTCTCGTGGTACCTGCTCTCGGCCGGCGGGACCGGTAGCCGCACCTACGTCGGCGGCACGGTCACCTACTACACCTACTCGAGCGGGGTCGTCAACGCCACGGCGTTCGCCTCGGGGAAGATCCCGACGCTCGCCTACAACACGACCGTCCGGGCCCAGGTGACCTGGAATCCGAGCACCACGGGCAACTTCGTGCTGTATGCGAACGCCACGGCGTCGAACGAGTACGCCGGGAACTACGTGTCGGGGACGAACCTCGCGCAGCAGTCGATCACCGTGAACCAGAACCCGACGACCAAGCTCCTCACCTACGTCGCGATCGGAGTGGTCGTCGTGGCGGCGATCCTGCTGTTGATCTACTTCGCCGTCCTGCGGCCGCGCCGCCAGCGCAGCCCCGCCGGCTCCGCCCGCGGAGCGAAGGGCGCCAGCGAGCGCCGCCCCGCGAAGCCGTCGAAGGACGACGACGAGGACGACGACAAGTAGGCGCGACCGCCCCGGTCGAGGCCCCCCCTCCCGTAACCGCGGGAGGGTCCAACCACTTCCTCTTCCCTTTTTTCGCGCGACCCGGTCGCTCTCTTCGGGTCCCATCGCCCGAGCGCCGCCACCGGCTTGGGGCGATCG
>JAKABH010000007.1:15822-44720 GCA_021801925.1 Thermoplasmata archaeon
GAGGTCCACGTGGGTGAGGAGCATCCGGCGGCAGCAGTACCGCTGCAGCCCGAGGGCGTCCAGGACCTGGCCCGCGTTCTCCCCGCGGGCGGTCCGCTCCCGGTACTCGTCCCAGTGCTGTCCGACGACCGCCCCGCAGGTAAAGCAGCGGACCGGCACCATCATCGTCATCGGTCGGTCCCCCTTCTCAGCGGTACGACTTCTGGCGCCGCTTGCGCGCTCCGCGGCCGCCCGGTCGCTTCGGCAGCTTGCGCCGGGGGTCGTTGACGAGCAGCGACCGGTCGTAGTGGCGGAACATGTCGCGGAGCTGGTCGTCCTTGAGCCAGGAGATCAGCCCGCGGGCGACGGCGGTCCGGGCGGCCGAGGCCTGCCCGACGATGCCGCCGCCGGTGACGTGGACGGTGATGTTGAGGGTCCGGGAGCGGTCGCCGATCATGAGCAGCGGCTCCTGGATCTTCTGGCGCACCATCTCGGGCTCGACGAGCTCGAGCGGCCGGTCGTTGACCCAGACGGCGCCGATGCCCTTGCGCACCGTGGCGCGGGCGACGGCCGTCTTGCGCTTGCCCGTGGCGAGAACGATCTGCGGGGCCTTCATACGTGCGCTCCGAGGAGGCGGGTGACTTCGGCGAGGGTAATCGGCGCCCGCAGGGCCGGGCGGGGGCGGGCCGCCTCCACGGGGACGCCGGCGATCCCCTGGTAGGCGGCCGGGACCCCGATGTGGACCTCGAGGCGACGCATCGCCTCCTTGCCGCGGGTCTTGAGATGGGGGACCATCCCGCGCACCGTCCGCCGGAAGATGCGGTCGGGGTACCGCGGAAAGTGCGGGCCGCTGCGGACGGAGCCGCGGGCGCGGGCCTCGGTGTAGAAGGAGAGGACCTGCTCGCGGGAGCCGGTGACGACCGCCTTCTCCGCGTTGACGACGACGATCGACTCGCCGTTCAGGAGGCGCTTCGCGATGACGCTCGCCGCCCGCCCGAGCACCAGGCCCGTGGCGTCGACGACCGTCGGCCCCGCCGGGGCGTCGGACGCGCTAGCCAACGAGCCGCACCCCCGCCCCGTTCGGCTTCGCTTTCAGCATGTCGTGAAGGGAGAGGGCCACCCCACCGGCGGCGCGGATCTTCGACCGTGCCTCGGCGGAGTAGGCGAAGGCGGCGACGGTGAGGCGCTTCGAGAGCGCGCCGTCGGCGAGGACCTTGCCGGGGACGACGATCGTCTCCTCGGCCTCGGCGATCCGCTCGAGGCGCCCGACGCTCACCGGCCGCGACGGGTGGCGGGAGCGGGCGAGGCCGTCGGCGACCGAGTTCCAGACGGGGGCGTCGTGCGTCCGGGCGGCGTGGCGGAGCTCCCGGATCGCCCGGGCGAGCTCCGGGTTTCCCTTGACGTGAGAACGGGCCATAGAGGGGTCGCCTCCGACCCGGGTGCGTGATATAAGCGTTGCCGCCCGTCGGGCCTTCCGGGCGGCCGCCGCGGGCCTACGGGAGCGGTTTCTCCGCCGGAGGGAAACCGGAGGGGCCCGCCTCGGAGCTCTTCGGCAGCGCTTCGTGGGCCCGGTAGACGCCGACCCCCCGGCCGATCAACAGCCCCAGGCTGACCCCGAAGAGGAGGTCGACCGCCACGAGGAGGAGGAGGCCCGAGACGGACGGCGGGGCCGGCGGGGGGTAGGTCACGAAGGCGAGCGTGGGCCCGTAGACGATCAGCTCGGCCACGAGGCGGATGATGAACAGCGCCAGGTAGAGCACCGGCAACTGCCACAGGAGCCGATAGTACCGGCGCCCGTCGGCGCGCGTCTCGAACCGCACCGTCCGCTGGACATGGGGGACGACCGCCACCGCGGCGACGATCGGGACCGCGGCGTAGAGCGGGATCAGGAGCTCGGCCCGGACGCCCCACAGGCCGACGGCCCCGTAGAGCGTACCGGCCCCGAGGACGGCGAAGAGGAGGACGTAGAACCCCGCGAAGACGAAGAGCCGGCCGGTCGAGTACGGCGTGCCGTAGAGCTGGCGGACGGTCCGCCGCACGAGGAGGAGGACGATCAGGACGAGGACGATGGCGACGTCCGTGAATCCGCCGCTGCCGGCCATCGCCGCCCGAACTGGGGCCGGTACAAATACTCCGGCCCTTCCGCCGGGACGGGCGAGGCTCGGCGAGGAACCGCCCCCGCCCGGGAGCGAAACGGCCGTGCGAGTCGCCGTCAACGATTAAATACTGCCCTCCGCCATCGGCGACCGAGGCGCCTACCGATGCGCAAATTCCTGACCGAGCTCCGCGGCAAGACCGTGATGACGAACGACGGCCAGATCCTGGGGCTCATCGACAACTTCGTCGTCGACACCAGCACCGGCGGGATCGCCCACGTCCTGGTCACCCCGAGCGAGGACGTCGAGCAGCGCCTCTTCCAGAGCGACGCGTCGGGCCGGCTCGTGCTCCCCTTCAAGAGCATGCGCGCGGTGAAGGACGTCGTCGTGATGGACATTGCCAAGTGAGCCCGCGCCGCCGCTGATCTCGATCGTCATCACCGTCAAGAACGAGGGCGCCCACCTCGCCCAGCTGCTCGACAGCCTCCTGGTCCAGGAGCCGCCGTTCGAGATCGTCCTCGTCGACGCGGTGAGTCGGGACCGGACCTGGGCGATCGCGCAGGAGTACGCCCGGCGCCACCCCGGGGTGATCCGGGTCTACCAGCAGACCGGCTCCCGCGGGGTCGGCCGGAACGCCGCGGCGGCCCACGCCCGGGGGGAGTGGATCGCGTTCATCGACGGCGACTGCTTCGCCGACTCGCGCTGGCTCGCCACGCTGCGGCGGGGACTGGCCGCGAGCCCGGTGGTGGCGGGCCGCACCGTCGTCGTCGGGAAGCCGAAGTACGGCCAGCTCGAACGGGTCGAACTGTACGAGAGCGGCTACGACGTCACCTACCCGTCGTGCAACCTCGCCTACCGGCGGGCGCTCTTTGCCGGCCTGGGCGGCTTCGATCCGCGGTTCGTCACCGCCGAGGACATCGACCTCAACCTACGGGCGGTCGACGCGGGGGCGGCGATCCGGTACGAGGAGGCGGCGGTCGTCTACCACCACGTCCGGGCGAACTTCGTGCGGTTCCTCTACCAGGCGTTCTGGAACGGCTACGGCCGCAAGCAGCTCACCGAGAAGCAGGGGAACCTCTGGGGCCGCTACCGCTACCGTCGCCTCCTGTCGGGCCAACGGAGCGCCATCGCCTGGGCGCGGCTGGCGGCGGCGATGGCCGGCTACCTGTTCCGCGTCGTCACCGGCGGCGATCGCCGGCTCGAATCGGCCCGACGGCCGGATCGCCCCCCCTCGGGGGAGGCGCGGAACCGCGCCGGTTGAGGCGGCGTTCGGCCGCCGCGGGCGCTAGTTCGCCTTCAGGAGCTCGGCGACCTTGCCGACCTCGTCCAGGACCTTGGCGACGTCGGCCGACCGGTCGACGACCGCGACGAGCAGCGCCTTCTTGCCGCTGCCGACGATCACCGTCTTCGAGTCGTTCCCCTCGATGACGATCCGCTCGGGCGGGGCCCGGTTGAGCTCCGTGTTGGCGGTCGCGGCCGCCCCGAGGATGGTGGCGCACATGATGGCGAACGTCTCGGTGTAGACCCCCGGCGGCACATCGGCGTAGAGCACCAGCCCGTCGCGGGAGACGAGCGCGGTCGCCGTGCCCCCGAGTCGGGTCTTGAGGTCCTTGATCACCGTGCCGACATTCCCGGTTGCCATCATCCGACGCTCGTTCCTCCTAGACTTCCTCTACGTGAAAGCGACAGTCGGGGTGGCCGGTGCTGGCGCACATCTCTTCCGTACATCTGACGCGCCCCCCTTTAAAACGTTCGTAGAACTCGCGAAGGATGCCGCGGAGGCGGTGGCACGTCGGGATGTCGCTCGGGGAGACCTCGATCGACCCCTTCGCGATCACCTCGTGGTCGGAGAAGGTGACGTCCTCGACCCAGCCCCGCTCCTTGAGCTCGGCGGCGGCGCGCTCGAAGTAGTGGGCCCGGTCCTTGAGCGCGTTCTCCGCCATCGCCACGCCGAGGACGGAGCCTTCCTTGAAGAACAGGCCGTGACAGGCGTGCGACATCACGCCCTCGTAGAGCTCCTTGATCTGGTGGAGCTCTTCCTGATCGAGCTTGACCTGTCGCATCCGAGCAGCGGGACCCAAGCCGAGAGTATATAGATTACCCGCGCCGCCCGGCCCTTTCCGGAGGAGGATCGGGCTAGGCGCGCCCGCCCTTCTGGAGCTCCATCAGGTCCTCGGTGGAGACTTTCTCGCCCTTCTTGAGCCGCGCGAGGAAATCCTCCTCGCGGGGCGGCTCGGCATCGGCCCAGCCCGACGGGACCCGTCCGCCGCGGGCGGCGTAGAGGAGCTTCTCGATGTCGCGGACCTCCTCGATCGACGCGATGTGGGCCCGGTGCGCCTCGTCGGCGGCGCCCTTCACCTCGATGAGCTTCGCCTGGACCTCGTCCGCCTGGCGGCGGAGCTCGTCGACCGATTCGTAGAGCGCGACCATCGACTCGTGCTCGCGCTGGGCGTCCTCGGCGAGGCCGCCGACCGCGGCGTGGTGGCGCTCCGCCTCGGTGCGCGCCTCCTGGAACGCCTTCAGCGTAGCGTCGATCTCGGGGTCCTGCCGGAGCTGTTCGTCCTGCTCGCGGATCCCCGCCTCGAGGCGCTTCATCTCCTCGATGAGGCGCTTCTCCTGCTCGCCGGTGAGCGCCGTGGTCATGTGGCGGAACTCGAGCTCCTTGAGCTCCTTGCGGAGGCGCCAGACCGGCACCGCCCCCGGGTGGGGGGTCGTCCGGGTGCGCTTGAGCTCCTGCAGCCGGTCCCCGACCTCCTGCAGCTTGCGGTTCCACTCCTCGCGGAGCCGCTTCGCCTCCCGGACGTCGGCGTTGAGCTGGTCGCGGATCCGCCGGTGCTCCTGGGCGTCGGCGCTGCGGGCGTGGAGCTCGTCGAGGATGCGGCCCCGCTCGTCGGCGAGGGTCCGCGCCTCGGCGTTCAGTTTGTCGCGGCGGGCGCGGTGCTCATCCGCCCGTGCATTCGCTTCGGCGCGCTTCCGTTCGAGTTCTTCGCTGGCGTCGCTCAAAGGCCCTTCCGCGCCCGGGTCCCGGTGGCGCGGGGAACGTTCGACATTCGGGGTCGATATAAAGACTACAGGCCGAGCGGCGGCCCGGGCCGCCGCGCGCTCGGGCGCGGGGCCGTCGGGGCGCGTCGCCCGCCCGGCCCGCGGCCCGGCCCCCGCCGGCGCGTTGCCCCTGCCGCGTCAGGCTAATAACCGCCGCCCTCGATGAAACGCCCCGTGGAGGAAGTCGGCCGGATCTTCGGCGACGTCGGGCTCGGCCGATTTCACCTCAGTCTCAGCGTCCCGGTCGAGCGGGGCGACTACCTGACGGTCGTCGACGAGCTGCACGGCAAGGTCCTCTGCCAGCTCGACGACCTGCGGCGGAAGAGCGACCTCGACCTCGAGAAGGCGGGGGCGCTCCAGCCGAGCGAGGAGGCGACCCTCCACGAGAGCATGCTCGGGGAGGCCCGCATCGTCGGCTACCGCGACGCGCAGGGTCTCGTCAAGATCCCGACGATCCCCTTCCGCCCGGGGGCCCACGTCTTCCGCGCCGAGGAGCCGCTGATCGCCGAGGTCCTGGGGCTCAAGCACCACACGAACTCCGGCGCCTACGTCGGGCTGTTGCGGAACCACTCCCTGCGCGTCGAGCTCGACATCAACCAGCTGGTCCAGCGGCACGTCAGCGTCCTCGCGAAGACCGGCGGCGGGAAGAGCTACCTGCTCGGGGTCCTCATCGAGGAACTGCTCCGGCACAAGGTCACCTGCGTGATCATCGATCCCCACGGCGAGTACGGTTCCCTGCGGATCCCCGCCGAGGCGAACGGCGTCCACGCCCGCTTCGGGGTCGCCTCCCAGGGGTTCGGCAAGCAGATCCAGGAGTACTCCCCCGACGTGAGCCTGAATCCGACCGCGAAGCCCCTCACGTTCAGCCTGCGGAACATCGACCCCCGGGACCTGCTGGTCTTCATGGGGCTCTCGAACGTCAAGTCGTTCCTCGCCCCGCTGAAGCAGCTCATCGAACGCGTGGCGGCGGCGAACCCCGACTACGCGGTCGCGGACCTGGTCCGCGCCGCGGAGGCCGGGGAAGGCGCGATCGCCGAGACGATGGCCGAGCGGCTCGAGTACGTCGAGCAGACGAAGCTCCTCGGGCCGGTCGGGACGAGCCTCAACGACCTCGTGAAGAAGGGGGAGGCGACGCTGATCAACCTGCGGGGCGTCGCCCCGGACGTCCAGGAGCTCGTCGTCGCCCGGATCGCCTCGACGCTCTTCGAGAACCGGAAGAAGGGGAAGATCCCCCCGCTGTTCCTCGTCATCGAGGAGGCCCACAACTTCGCCCCCCAGCAGGGGAGCGCGACGTGTTCGCGGATCCTCAAGAACATCGCGAGCGAGGGCCGCAAGTTCGGCCTCGGCCTCTGCGCCGTCACCCAGCGGGCCGCCCGCATCGACAAGAGCGTCCTCTCGCAGTGCAACACGCAGCTCATCCTGCAGGTGACGAACCCGCTCGACCTCAAGGCGATCGCCCAGTCGATCGAGGGGCTGACGCCCGGGATGACCGAGATGATCCAGTCGCTCCCGGTCGGGGTCGCCCTCGTCACCGGCGGCGGCTACCACACCCCGCTGTTCTGCGAGGTCCGCCCGCGCGCGACCCGGCACGGCGGCGAGAGCGTCCAGATCGTCGCGGCGTAGCGAGCGCCTCTCGCCCGAACGGGCACGGAGCCCCCTCCGGGCCGAGGCGTCCCGGGCGGGCGCCGGCCTACTCGGCGGGCTGTCGGAGGTAGTGGAGGAGGGTGCGGACGCCGAAGCCGGTCGCCCCGAGGTTCTGGTACGCCGGCTGGTAGCGCCGGGTCAGCTTGCTCGTCCAGCCGGGGCCGGCGATGTCGAGGTGCGCCCAGCGGATCCCCGGGCCGACGAACGACTCCAGGAACGCCGCGGCGGTGAGCATCCCCGCGACGGGGATCTCGGTCGAGTTCCGCACGTCCGCGAGGTCGCTCTTCACGAGCTCGCGGTGGTAGTCGGTGAGCGGCATCCGCCAGAGGGGTTCGCCGGTCGCCGCGGAGGCGGCGAGGAGGTCGGCGGCGAGCCGGTCGTCGTTCGCGACGAGCCCCGCGGTGTCGTCCCCGAGCGCCACGACCTGGGCCCCGGTGAGCGTGGCGAGGTCGACGATCGCGTCGGGCCGGTACTCCTTCGAGACGTAGCCGAGGCCGTCCGCGAGGACGACCCGCCCCTCGGCGTCGGTGTTGAGGACCTCGATCGTCCGGCCGGAGTAGGTCCGCACGACGTCGCCGGGCCGGTACGACGAGCCGCTCGGGAGGTTCTCCGCGCAGCAGAGGACCCCGATCACCCGCGGCGGCACCTTCAAGCGGGCGGCGGCGCGCAGGATGCCGAGGACGGCGACCGCCCCCGACTTGTCGAACTTCATGTCGCTCATCTTCGCCGCCGGCTTGATCGAGATCCCGCCCGAGTCGAACGTGATCCCCTTGCCGACGACCGCGACCGTGCGGCCCCGCTGCCGCCCGCCCGGGTACTCGAGGACGATCATCCGCGGCGGATGGATCGAGCCGCCGCCGACCGCGAGGAGCCCGCCGCACCCCATCCGGGCGAGCGCCTCCTCGTCGAAGACGGTGACCTTGAGGCCGACCTCCTTCCCGAGCTCCCGGGCGATCTCGGCCAGGCGCTGGGGGGTGGCGGTGTCGGCGGGAAGGTTGCCGATCTCCCGCGTCCAGACGACGTTCTCGGCGACGAACCGCTCCTCCTTCACCTCGGCGGCGAGCCGCCGCTCGTCGGCGGCGTGCTCCGCGCCGAGGAAGAGCGTCACCTCCTCAACGCCGGGGTCGGCGGTGGTGCGGTAGCGGAGGAACTCGTAGCCGCCCAGGACCGCCCCGTCGACCAGCGCGCGGGCGGCGTCGGCGGCGGGTGTCCGTTCGGTGACGAACGAGGCAAAGCGGAAGCCGAGCGAGCGGGCGCCCTTTCCCCGGACGGCCCGGATCGCCTGGGCGGCGGCGCCGCGGATCCCCTCGTTCGAGAGGCGCGCGCGGGGACCGAGGCCGACCGTCATCCAGCGGCCGCGGCCGTCCGGCCGGTGGAAGACCGTGACCTCGCCCCGCCGGCCGCGCACCTCGCCGCGCTGCCAGGCCGGGCGGAGGAGACCTCCGGTCGCGGCGTCGTCCGGCGCGGAGCCGGCGGGGAACGCCGGATCCTTCCCCTCGCCCTCGAACAGCCCCGCGACGACGACGTCGGGGGCGGCCGCCGCGGCTTCGCGGCGGTCGACCTCGACCGGCATCGGAAGGTCCCGGGGGCTCAGAACGACGGCCGGAGCTTCTGCCGGTCGATCCGAATGCCCGCCGGCGTGATGGCGATCAGGTTCTTCGCGATCCCGGCGACGTCGCCGCCGGTGTCCTTCGCGACGTTCTTGAGGTCGATGCTCAGCCGCCGCATCGCCATCTGGTCGTTCGCGATCGACGTGTAGTCCAGGATCACGATGTCGCCCTGGTAGGCGAGCTTCGAGACCTGGTGGAGGTCCTCGAACCGGAGGATCTCGGCGAGCCGCACCGACCCCCGGTTGCCGGCGAGGGCGCCGGCCTCGTCCTCGAACTGCATCGAGCCGAGATCGAGGAAGCTCCCCTCCTCGAGGGTGTCCGAACCGTGGTGGCGCCGAAGGATCCCGCTTCTCTTCATCATAGGTGTGAGCCCCGTGGCCGCGGTCGAGAAGTGGGCGGGCGCCTTTTAAGCCTATGGCTCCACGCCCGCCGGGCCGGACGCCGGCGGGGAGTCCCGCCGGGGGAACCGCAGGCAGAAGGTGACCCGGTAGACGTCGCGGCCGTCCTTGCGGCCGAAGAGCGTCGCCGACTCCTTGAGCCGGGCGCCGAAGCGCTGCTTCGCGAGCCGCGCCACGGCGCGGGCGGCGAGCGTGTCGGTGAAGTAGCAGTCCCATCCCTCGGGGAGCTCCTCCCGCCAGGAGAGCGCCTGCCGCCAGTCGGCCCGGGCCTCGCGCCAGAGCTGCGTCCACTCCCGGTCCAAGCGGGCGCGCAGGATCGGCGCCTTCTCGGTGATCCGGGACTCCTCGGGGCCCCGCAGCTGGAGGATGGCGGTGAAGAAGCGGCCGCTGCGGCGGCTGCACTCCGGACACGTCCGATGCTCGATCCGGACGGAGAACGAAAGATCGACCGTCCGAAGGAGGCCACGGAAGGCGACCTCCGCGTGGGCGACGTACTGGCGGACGGTCGGGGTCGTCGCCGTCTCCTCCCATCCGACGCGGCGGACCCCCGCCTCGGGGTGGATCTCGAGGAACGGGGCGAGGTCGTCGGCGGTGAGGAGCCGGCTCGCCCCGGCCCGCTCCCACTTCTGGCCGACGCGGCGGGCGCCGCACGTCGGACAGAGCGTCACCTCGACGCGGGCCGGGATCGAGACGAGGCGGGTGCGGGCGGCGGCGCAGTCGGCGCAGACGCCGTCGACCAGCGCGCGGCCGGTCGCCCCGCAGACGACGCAGAAGTCGGCCCCGGCCATCGGCCGCTACCCCAGCATGGCGAAGATCTCGGCGTGCGGGATGCCCCCGAGCTCCCCGGCTCCCTGGGGGTCGACGAACCCCCCCTCCTGCGCGAGGCGGAGCGTGCGGGCGCCGAGGAGGTTCGCGATCGTCGCCCGCCGGAGCGCCCAGAGGAGCTCGTCGCCCGAGACCCGCCGCTCGCCGTAGAACTCGGGGGTGACCTTCACCGTCCGGCCGGCCGTCCCGACGGGGAGGTCGCGGCCGAGCAGCTCGGCGTCGCACGCCGCGACGACGAACTCGGCGCGGACGCGGTGCACGCGCATCACGAAACCGGGCTCGGGGGGAACGGGGTCCGGGGACATCGACGCGGCCGGCACGTCGGCGGCCGTTCTTAAGCGTCCGCCCCGGGCGGCGGCGGTCAGAAGCGGACGAGCTGGAGCTGGTTCGGGCGCGGCTCGATGATCTCGCCCTGGTTGCGGAGGGAGACGAGGAGCGCCTCCGCCTTCGCCGACTCGACCCCCGCCTTCTGGGCCGCTTCGCGGAACGCGCCGTAGGTGAACGTCCCGCCGCCCTGCTCCTGGAGCTCCCGCATGAGGCGCATCACGATGTCGTGGCGCTCCCGCTGGCTGTGGCTCACCCCGGTCTGGGTGAGGTCGATGTCGAGGCGGCCGTCCTCGGCGGTGGAGACCCGCTTGAGGTAGTTCTCCATGATCTGGATCGCGCGGCGGGCGTCCTCCTCCTCGACGACGGAGGAGAGTCGGGCCCGCGCCGCCGCCTCCGACAGGCGCACGAGCGCCTCCAGCTGCCGGGCGGTGATCGGCACCGGGGCGTTCGGTTCCTCCCCCTGCCGCCGGACGCGGACGTAGAAGTCCTCGAGGGCGGCGAGCGCGGCGTCGGAGAGGATCGGACGGACGGTCCGGCGGGCGTAGGCGATGTACTTCTTGAGCTGCTCCGGCGAGAACGGCGCCGCGTCCGGCGGCACGTCGTGGCCGAGGGAACCGGCGATCTCCCCGTCCCGATGCGACGCCAGGATGCGGTTCGCCAGCCGCCGGTCCCGCTCCTGGTTCGGGTGGTCCTGGATCGAGAAGATCACGTCGAACCGGGAGAGGAGGGTCGGCGGGAGGTCGATCTGCTCGGCGATCGTCCGGTCGGGGCTGAAGCGGCCCCACTTCGGGTTCGCCGCGGCGAGGACCGGACAGCGGGCGTTCAGCGTCGAGGTGATCCCCGCCTTCGCGATCGACACCGTCTGCTGCTCGAGCGCCTCGTGCATCGCGG
The DNA here is from genome assembly GCA_021801925.1 of Thermoplasmata archaeon. GTDB lineage: Archaea > Thermoplasmatota > Thermoplasmata > Lutacidiplasmatales > UBA184 > Lutacidiplasma. Next base: position 26,635 of record JAKABH010000007.1, read on the forward strand.
AACGGTCCTCGGGGCTCATCTTGTCGAGCTCGTCGATCACCGCCATCCCGCCGTCGGCGAGGACGAGCATCCCCGCTTCGAGGACCCAGCGGCCGCCGGCGAAATCGTCCTTCACGGCGGCGGCGGTGAGCCCGGCGGCGGTCGCCCCCTTCCCGCTCGTGTAGATGGCGCGGGGGGCGACCTCGGCGACGTACCGCAGGAGCTGGCTCTTCGCCGTCCCCGGGTCGCCCACGATCAGCATGTGGATGTCGCCGCGGACGCGGATCCCGTCCCCGTGCTTCTTCTCGAGCCCGCCGAACAGCTGGAGGGCGATCGCCTCCTTCTCCTGCTCCATCCCCTTGATCGTCGGGGCGAGCGACACCACGATCTTGTCGACGACCGTGGGGTCGCCGCGGAACGTGAGGAACAGCGCCTCCTCCTCGGGGGAGATCTCGATGTCGTCGTACTCGATCTGCTTCGACTCGACCGAGACGCCGACGACGAGCAGGTCGAAGGTCGTGTTGCGGACGGCGCCGCCGCGGGCCGCCGTCGACCGCTGGTAGCTCTTGAGGATCCCGTTGAGGACGACCCGGTTCCCCGGAAGGGTGTGGCCGGTCAGGTCCTCCGTGAGCAGGACCGCGATCCCCTGCGGGTGGGCGCCCCGCCGGAGCGACTCGGGATTCTCCTGGATCTCGATCCGCTGGGCGTCGACGTAGCTCGACCGCTCGGGGATCAGCCGGAAGCGGGTGCGGCCCATCGGGCGGCCGCAGCCGCCCTGGGCGTCCGGGCACTCGAGCGGCTCGCGGAACGTCATCGACGCGTCGTCCTGGGGCTCGTGGAACTGGACGTGGCAGACGGCGCACTCGAAGACCGCGTCCCGGATCTGCGGCCGCACCTCCGTCACGCGCCGGACGATCCCGTCGATCGCCACGAAGTGGTTGAGGTCCGCCTCCCGAAGGCCGCGGACCGGCCGGTGCGCCGTCATCGGGAGCCCGACCGGGCGGACCCGGAGGCCGTCCGCCTCGGGCCCGGCGACGGGCAGCAGGTCGCGGAGGGCGCGGCGCGCGGCGTCGAGCACCTCCTCGGGCCGCTCGAGCAGCACGTCGGCGAGGCCGGTGTCGGCGGCGTCGACCGTCGCGAACGGGACCTCCAGGGAGCGTTCCTCCGGGAAGCGGTCGTGGAGCGCGAGGACGGCCGGCCGGAACCCGGCCTCCTCGAGGAGGGCCGCCCACCGCCCCTGCAGCTCGGGCGGGGCGGGGAGCGTCCGCTTGCTCGCGACCACCGTTCCTCCTCCGCCCGGTTACGGGTCGAGCCGATAGCGGTCGCGGGGAAATAGGCGTGCCTCCCGGACGTTGGGGAGGCCCGCGAGCGCCGCGACGATCCGGTCGAGGCCGAAGCCCCACCCCCCGTGCGGCGGCATCCCGAACCGGAACGCCTCCAGGTACCCCGGGAACGCCGCGGGGTCGAAGCCGCCGCGGTGGAGGTTCTCGAGGAGCCGGTCGATCCGGTGCTCGCGGGGGCCGCCGCTCGCGATCTCGAGGCCCCGGTACTCGAGGTCGAAGTAGGAGGTCCGCGCCGGGTTCTCGTCCTGGCGGCGGGCGTAGAACGTCTTCTCCTTGACCGCCGTCGGGAAGTCGGTCAGGAAGTAGAACGGCGTCCCGAGCTCCCGCTCGACCCGGGCGCCGATCGCCTTCTCGTCCTCGCTCCCGAAGTCGCGCTCGGCGCCGGGGCGGCCGAGCCACTCCTCCGCCGTGTCGAACGGGATCCGAGGGAACGGGGCGGAGAGGTCGGGGAACCCGTCCGCGAGCCGGTTCCCCTGCTCGGAGAGCGCGCTGCGGGCGCGGCCGAGGGCGTCCCGGACGATCTCCTCGAGGAGTGCGCGAAGGTCGTCCGGCCCGTCGAGGTAGGCGACCTCGGCGTCGAGCATCCCGATCTCGGTCAGGTGCCGGACCGTGTCGGACGGCTCCGCCCTGAACACCGGTCCGATCTCGAAGACCCGCTCGAAGCCGGCGCCCATGAGCATCTGCTTGTACAGCTGCGGGCTCTGGGCGAGGAAGGCGCGGGTGCCGAAGTAGTCGACCGAAAAGAGGGTCGCTCCCCCCTCCGCCCCCTGCCGCAGGATCTTCGGGGTCTCGACCTCGAGGAAGCCCCGGGACCGGTAGGCGTCGCGGAAGGCGGTGAGGAGCGCCGCGCGGAGCTCGAAGACGGCCCGTACCTCGGGCTTGCGGAGGTCGAGGACCCGGTGGTCGAAGCGGGTGTCGAGGTCGGCGCCGACCGGGTCGACGACCCCGAGCGGCAGCGGGCTCTCCGCCCGGGCGAGGGCCCGGATCGCCGTCGGGAACAGCTCCGCCCCCCGGTGCGCCTTCGCCGAGCGGCGGATCGTCCCCTCGACCTCGACGACCGACTCGCGGGGGAGGTCGGCCAGCAGGTCGAACAGCTCGGGGGCGGCGACCCCCTTCTTGAGCGTCACCTGGGTCGTGCCGGCGCGGTCGCGGACGACGGCGAAGGCGACGCCGCCCAGGGCGCGGTACTCCTGGAGGAAGCCCGCGATCCGGACGACCTCGCCGTCCCGATCGGCGACCTCACGCGACAGCCGTCGAGGGACCGACACGGTCCGCGACCTCCGCGCGGGCCAGGGCGGCCCGGACGAGCGCCAGATAGAGCGGGTGGGGCGCCTCCGGCCGCGACAGGAACTCGGGGTGGAACTGGACGCCGACGAAGAACGGGTGGTCGGCCCGCTCGAGGACCTCGACGCGGCCGTCCGGCGAGACGCCGGTGACGGCGAAGCCGGCCCCGGCGAGGCGGTCGAAGTACGCCGGGTTGATCTCGTAGCGGTGCCGGTGCCGCTCCCAGATCTCGGTGCGGCCGTAGAGGCCGGCGACCTTCGAGCCGGCGGTGAGCCCGATCCGCTGGGAGCCGAGGCGCATCGTCCCGCCGAGGTCGTTGACCCCGCGCTGCTGCTCGAGGAGGCCGACGACCGGGTCGGGGGTGGCGGGGTCGACCTCCGTCGAGTTCGCCTGCGGGAGCCCGACCAGGTGACGGGCCGCCTCGACGGCCGCCATCTGGAAGCCGTAGCAGACGCCGAGGAACGGGATGCCGCGGCGGCGGGCGATCTCGATCGCCCGGATCTTCCCCTCGACGCCCCGGGTGCCGAAGCCGCCGGGCACGAGCAGCCCGTGGGCGCGCTCGAGCCGGGCGACGAGGCCGGGGTTCTTCGGGATGTCCTCGGAGTCGAACCAGTGGAGGCGGACCTCCGAGCCGAGGTGGCCCTGGCAGTGGTGGAACGCCTCCGTGTGGGAGAGGTAGGCGTCGCGCAGTTCGGTGTACTTCCCGACGACCGCGATGTCGACGCCGGCCCCCTCCTCCCGGCGGTACCGCTGGAGGAACTCCTTCCAGGCGGCGTGGTCCGGGGCCCGGTCGGGCAGCCCCAGGAGCCGGGCGAGGAGCGGGCCGACGCCCTGGGCCTCGAGGACGAGCGGGACCTCGTAGATCACCCGCTGGTCGGGGACGGAGATCACCGCCTCCGGGGCGACGTCGCAGAAGAGGGAGATCTTCGCCTTGATCTCGGGCTCGAGCGGCGCCGGCCCGCGGGCGATGATGATGTTCGGCCGGATCCCGATCGCCCGGAGCTCCCGGACCGAGTGCTGGGTCGGCTTCGTCTTCGCCTCCCCCACCGGACCGACGACCGGCACCAGCGTCGTATGGACGAACGCCATGTGCCCCTCGCCGAGCTCGTAGGAGAGCTCCCGCAGCGCCTCCAGAAACGGCATCGACTCGATGTCGCCGACCGTGCCGCCGACCTCGACGAGGACGACCTCGGCGCCCGCGGCCTGGGCGACGTCCCGGATCGCCCGCTTGATCTCCCCCGTCACGTGGGGGATGATCTGGACGGTGTTGCCGAGGTAGTCGCCGCGCCGCTCCTTCTCGATGACGGAGCGGTAGATCTTCCCCGTGGTGAGGTTGTGCGTCCCCGAGAGGCTCTGGCCCAGGAACCGCTCGTAGTTGCCGAGGTCCAGGTCGGCCTCGGTGCCGTCGTCGAGCACGAAGACCTCCCCGTGCTGGTACGGGTTCATCGTCCCCGCGTCGACGTTGAGGTACGGGTCGATCTTGACGATGGTGACGGCGAACCCGCGGGCCTTGAGGAGGCGGCCGAGCGAGGAGGTCGTGATCCCCTTGCCAAGGCCCGAGATGACGCCGCCGCTCACCGCAATGACCTTCATGCGAGAACCTCCGCGGCGCGTAATGGACGGCTCGCTTAAAGACATTGGAGCGGGCCGTCGCGCCGGCGGGCGCCGGACCCCGGCGGGCGCTCCCCGGGCGTGCTCAGAGCGGCCGGCGCCGCCCCGCGGCGTCCCGGTGGAAGCGGCCGAAATCCGGGGTGGCGAGGAGGCGCTCGGCCGGAAAGACCGGCCCGTCCGTGCAGACGTGGTACGGGCCGAGCGCGCAAGCGTCGCACAGCCCGAGGGCGCACTTCATGTGGCGCTCGACCGAGCAGAAGGTCGGTACCCCGCGCGCCCGGGCGAGGGCGGCGACCTTCGCCATCATCACCTCGGGGCCGCACGTCCAGACGGCGTCGAACGGCTCCGTGGAGAGCCACCGCTCGACGAGCCCGGTGACGAACCCCGGCGTCCCCTCCGAGCCGTCGTCCGTCGCGACCTCGACCCGGAGCCCGGCGGCCCGGAGCCGGTCGCGGAAGAGGAGCTCGCTGGCCCGGGTCGCCCCAAGGGCGACCGCGACCGACGCGCCCCCGCGGGCAGCCGCCTCCGCGGCGGGGGCGAGGACGGCCGTCCCCGATCCGCCGCCGACGACGAGGATGCGGCGCGGGGCGAGGTCGAACCGGTTCCCGTACGGGCCCCGCACGCCGATCGGCGCGCCGGCGGCGATCCCGAGGACGGCGCGGGTCGACCCGCCCATCGCCTTGATCGTCACCCCCTTGCGCGGCCCCTCCAGATAGGAGAGCGACATCGGGAGCTCGTCGTCCCCGGGGAGCCAGACCATCACGAACTGCCCGGGCGCCGCCTCGGGCGGGTAGTCGAAGCGGAGGGTGACGGTCGACGGGGTCTCCACGACCGTCTCGACGACGGGGACGACCGTGCGCACGGCCGGACGTAGCGCACGGCGGTTATAGCGCCGGCCGCGGCGCCCCGTCCGCCGGGGGGTGGGCGGCGCCGACCGCCGCCCGGACCGACGGGAAGCCGAGCGCCTCGAGGCGTCGGTCGAGGTCGGCGGGCAGACGGCCGAACAGGCCGATCCCCCGGCCGGCGACCGCCGTGCCGATCTGGACGGCGCGGGCCCCGGCGAGGAGGTAGTCGACGGCGTCGTCCGCCGTCTCGATCCCTCCGACGCCGACGATCGGGATGCGGACCCGCTCGAAGATCTGCCAGACGCAGGCGAGCCCGATCGGCTTGATCGCGGGTCCGCTCAGCCCCCCCAGCCCGTGGGCGAGGACCGGGCGGCGGAGGCGGGGCTCGATCGCGAGCGCCCGGACGGTGTTGATCGCGCTGACCGCGGCGGCGCCGCCGCGCTCGGCGGCGGCCGCCAGGGCCGCGGGATCGGCGGCGTTGGGGGTGATCTTCGCGATCGCGGGGATCCGCACCGCCCCGACGACGGCACGGAGAATCGTCTCGACCCCCTCGGGCGTTGACCCGACCTCGGCGCCGAACCCCCGGGCGTGCGGGCAGCTCAGGTTGAGCTCGACGGCGACGACCCCCGTGTCGGCGATCCGCCCGGCGAGGGTCGCGAATTCCTCCGCGGTCCCCCCGAAGACCGAGCCGATCACGGTCGCCCCGGCGCGGCGGGCGATCTCGATCTCGGCCGGATATTCGTCGATCCCCGGGTTCGGGAGCCCCATCGCGTTCAGCATCGCCCCCCCGTCCAGGAGCTCGATCGTGGGGTTCGGGTAGCCGGCGCGGGGCGCCGAGCCGATCGATTTCGTGATCACGCCGCCGGCGCCGGCCCGCCACGCGCCGGCGAGCGACTCGCCGCTCTCGCCCCAGATCCCCGAGGCGAGCAGGAACGGGTTCCGGAGCCGGACGCCCGCGACGTCGGTCTCCAGTACCGCCACGGAGGGCGGAAGCGGCCGAGCGCTTAAATCGGCTCGGACGGGTACGGAGCGGGACCCCCATGCATCTCGAACGGCTGACCGAAGCCGCCCGCGCCGCCCTCGAACGGGCGTTCGCCCGGGCGGCGGAGCTCCGCCACGCCTCGGTCGAGCCGGAGCACCTCCTGTTGGCGCTCCTGGAAGCGTCCGATGGGCCGGTCGTCTCCCTCCTCGCCCGCCTCGGGGCCGACCCCGCGGCCCTCGCGGCGCAGGCGACGGCGCGTCTCGCCGAGCAGCCGACCGCGGAGCACGTGGCGCCGTCCGACCAGTACCTCTCCCGGTCGCTGGGCCAGGTGATCGACGCGGCGGAGAAGGAGGCCGCCCGGCGGAAGGACCGCTACACCCCGGTCGACGCCCTCCTGCTCGGCCTGCTCTCGGTCGCCTCGCCGGCCCGGGAGCTGCTCGAGGCGGCGGGGGTGCGCCGCGCCGACGTGGAGCGGGCGATCGAGGAGGTCCGCTCGGGCGCCGGGCCGGTCCAGGACCGGAACCCCGAGGCGCAGTACGAGGCGCTCGAGAAGTACGGCCGGGACCTGACCCGGCTCGCCCGCGACCGCAAGCTCGACCCGGTGATCGGCCGCGACGAGGAGATCCGCCGCGTGATCCAGATCCTCGGCCGGCGGACGAAGAACAACCCGGTCCTGATCGGCGACCCCGGGGTCGGCAAGACGGCGGTCGTCGAGGGGCTCGCGGTCCGGATCGCCGCGGGGGACGTCCCCGAGCTCGGCCGCCGGTGGCGGATCGTCGCCCTCGACCTCGGCTCGCTGCTCGCCGGGGCGAAGTTCCGGGGGGAGTTCGAGGAGCGGCTCAAGGCGGTGCTCAAGGAGGTCGAACGCTCCGCCGGCGAGGTGATCCTGTTCATCGACGAGCTCCACACCCTCGTCCACGCGGGGGCGACCGAGGGGGGGGCGCTCGACGCCTCGAACCTCCTCAAGCCGGCGCTCGCCCGGGGGACCCTCCACTGCATCGGCGCGACGACGACCGCCGAGTACCGCAAGTACATCGAGAAGGACGCCGCGCTCGAGCGGCGGTTCCAGCCGGTCCCCGTCGCCGAGCCGACGGTGGAGGACACGATCTCGATCCTCCGGGGGATCCGGGAGCGGTACGAGCTCCACCACGGCGTGAAGATCCACGATGCCGCGCTGGTCGCCGCGGCGACCCTCACCGCGCGCTACCTGCCGGACCGGCACCTTCCCGACAAGGCGATCGACGCGATCGACGAGGCGGCGTCGATGGTCCGGCTGAACCTCGACTCCCGGCCCGCCGAGCTCGAGCTGCTCACCCGGCGGATCCGCCAGCTCGAGATCGAGCGGACCGCGCTCGCCCGCGAGAAGGATCCGGCGAGCCGGGAGCGCCTGCGCGCCCTCGACAAGGAGCTCGGGAGCCTGAAGGAGCGGGAGGCCGGCATCGGCGCCCGCTGGAAGCAGGAGAAGGAGGAGGTCGAACGGGTCCGCGCCACGCGCGCCGAGCTCGACCGCGCCCGCGCCGAGGAGGCGCTCGCCGAGCAGCGGGGGGACCTCGAGTCGACGGCGCGGCTCCGCTACGGCACGATCCCCGACCTCACGCGGCGGCTCGAGGCGCACGCCAAGGCCGCGGAGGGGACCGGGCCCGCCTCCCTCCTGCGGGAGGAGGTCACGGAGGAGGACATCGCCTTCGTCGTCTCGAAGTGGAGCGGCGTCCCCGTGAGCCGGATGCTGGAGGCGGAGACCCAGCGGCTTCGGCAGATGGAGGCGGCGCTGTCGGCGCGGGTCGTCGGCCAGGACGAGGCCGTCCGGGCCGTCGCGGCGGCGGTGCGGCGGGCCCGCTCCGGCCTCGGGGACCCGAACCGCCCGCTGGGCACGTTCCTCTTCGTGGGGCCGACCGGCGTCGGGAAGACGGAGCTCGCGAAGGCGCTCGCCGAGTTCCTCTTCCACTCCGAGCGGGCGCTCGTGCGCATCGACATGACCGAGTACATGGAGAAGCACACCGTCGCCCGGCTCATCGGGGCGCCGCCGGGGTACGTCGGCTACGAGGAGGGGGGCCAGCTTACCGAGGCCGTCCGCTCCCGTCCGTACACGGTCGTCCTGTTCGACGAGGTCGAGAAGGCCCACGGCGATGTCGTCAACGTCCTCCTCCAGCTGATGGACGACGGGCGCCTCACCGACGGGCAGGGACGGACCGTCGACTTCCGGAACACCATCGTGATCCTCACCTCGAACCTGGGCTCCGAGCTGATCGCCGACGCCCCGGACGACGCGGAGCGGCGCCGCCGCTTGGAACCGGCGCTGCGCGCCGCCTTCCGACCGGAGTTCCTGAACCGGCTCGACGAGATCGTCGTCTTCCACGCGCTCGGCGAGCCCGAGATCGAGGCGATCGTCGACCTCCAGCTCGCCCAGGTCGAGCACCGCCTCGCGGAGCGGCGGATCCACCTCACCGCGACGGCGGCGGCGAAGCGGCTCCTCGCCCGGGAGGGGTTCGATCCGCAGTTCGGCGCCCGGCCGCTCAAGCGGACGATCCAGCGGCAGGTTGTCGACCCGCTGTCGAGCCGGCTCCTCGCGGGGGAGGTCCCGGACGGCGCGACGGTCCGGATCGACGCCGACCACGAGGCGATCGCCCTCGCGATCGGCCGCGGCAAGGGGAGCGGGTGAGATGGCGGCGGCGGTGACGGTCGCGGTCGTCGGGAGCCCGGGGCTCGCCGCGGAGCTCGGGAAGGGCGGCCCCCCCTCGGATCTCACCCTCTACCACGCGGTGCGGGACGGCCACGCGGAGACGATCGTCGCCCCGACCCAGTTTCCCGAGAAGTTTCCCCCGCTCGTCGCCGCGCTCGGGATGGCGGACCGGATCCTCCTCGTGGTCGGCGAATTGAACCGGGCGGTCGCCGAGACGATCGCCACGGTCGAGCTCGTCGACGTCCCGACGGAGGTCGTCCTCGGCCCCGCCGTCGGCGACGGGGAGATCGCCCGGCTCTTGAAGGGCGGCCGGCTGGAGGGCGCCCCCCGGCGGCCGCTCGATCCGGTCGCGCTCCGCGCCGACCTCGCCGGCTGGAACGCCCCCGAGCGCCCCGGCGCTCCGCTCGCGGTGATCGACCACGCCTTCCCCGTGAAGGGGGTCGGCACGGTCGCGCTCGGGATCGTGAAGCAGGGGACGCTCCGGGCGCACGAACGGCACCGCCTCTGGCCCGGTCCCAAGGAGGTCGAGGTCCGGTCGATCCAGGTCCACGACGTCGACCGCCGGGAGGCGGCGTGCGGCGAGCGGGTCGGGCTCGCCCTCAAGGGGGTCGAACCGGACGAGGTCCCCCGGGGATCGGTCGTGGCGCCCCCCGACGCGCTGCGGGCCGCCGCCCGCCTCTCGGGCGAGCGGCTGGAGAAGGGCCGCTACTACCGCGGGGACCTGACCGAGGGGGCGCACCTGCACCTCGCGGTGGGGCTCCAGATCGTCCCGGTCGTCCTCGCCCGCGTCGACGCCGGCGGGACGACGCTCGAGACCGACCGTCCGGTCGCCTTTGCGCCGGGGGCCCCCGCGCTGCTCCTCGACCTCTCCGCGCCGGTCGGACCCCGGATCGCCGGGCGCCTGCGCGTCGCCGACGTGTCGGGGTAGCGCCGGTCGCCGTCAGGCGAACATCGTGACGGACTCCTTGCGGAGCTCTTCCTCGCCGACGACCTTCTCGATCGCCCGCTCGAAGTCGACGAGCGTGACCGTCTCCCGCTCCTCGCGGATCGCCCACATCCCGGCCTCGGTGCAGATCGAGCGGATGTCGGCGCCGGTCGCGCCGTCGCACCGGGCGGCGAGCGTCTCCCAGTCGATCGGCTCCCGGATCGCCATCCCGCGGGAGTGGATCCGGAAGATCTCCGCCCGGCCGCCCTCGGTCGGGACCGGGATCTCGATGATCCGGTCGAAGCGGCCGGGCCGCAGCAGGGCGTCGTCGAGGATGTCGGGACGGTTCGTGGCGGCGACGATCTTCACGTTGGCGAGCGGCTCGAAGCCGTCCATCTCGGCGAGCAGCTGCATCAGCGTCCGCTGCACCTCGCGGTCGCCGCTCGTCGCGACCTCCAGGCGCTTCGCGCCGATCGAGTCGACCTCGTCGATGAAGATGATCGTGGGGGCCTTGTCCCGCGCGAGCTGGAACAGCTCCCGGACCAGGCGCGCCCCCTCGCCGATGTACTTCTGCACGAGCTCGCTGCCGACCAGGCGGATGAACGTCGCGTGGGTGTGGTGCGCGACCGCCTTGGCGATCATCGTCTTCCCCGTGCCCGGGGAGCCGATGAGGAGCACGCCCTTCGGGGGGTCGACGCCGACCTTCTTGTACAGTTCCGACCGGAGGAGCGGGTACTCGACCGCCTCCCGGATCTCGCGGATCTGCTCGCCGAGGCCGCCGATGTCCTGGTAGGTGACGGACGGCTTGTCGAGGATCTCGCTCGCGGTGACGAGGGGATCGAGCGACGCGGGGAGGACCCCCATGACGGCGAGCGTCTGCTTGTTGAGGGCGACCCGGGAGCCGACCGTGATCTTCGTGGCCTCCACCGTCTCGGCGGAGTTCACGACGAAGTCGGGGCCGGTCGACGACTTCACGATGACCCGTCCGTCGGTGAGGACGTCCCGGACGCTGCCGACGATGAGCGGAGGGTAGCGGAGCCGGTCGAGCTCGGTCTTGAGCCGCTTGACCTCCCGCTGGAGCCGGAGGATCTCCGCCTCCATGTAGTGGCGTTCGCTCTCGACGCGCTTGATCGCCTCCGCGAGCTGCGTGTTCCGCAGCTCCAGGAAGTTGACGCGGTCGAACGAGTCGTGCGGGGCTGAGGGCGCTTCCGGTTCGCTCATCGGGGAGAGGGGACGGTACCCACGACCGACCTCTCCATTCAATAGGCGAGCCGCCTTATAAGTAGTCGATTCCGACGGGGCCGCAGGAGATGGGGAGCACGCAGGCGGAGCGGCGCGCGTTCGCCTTCGCGCCGGGCCATGTGACCGGGCTCTTCGTTGCCGACCGCTCGGCCCGCGACCCCCGGGCCCAGGGTTCCCGGGGGGCGGGGATCGTGCTCGAGGTCGGCGCGACCGCCGACGCGGTCGTCCGGCCGGAACGACCGGATTCCCTGGACGTCGTCGACGCCGCCGAGGCGCCGCTCCCGCTGACCCGCACCGCCGCCGAGCATCTGATCCCACCCGGCGCGGGGGCCGTGCGGGTCCGGGTCCAGCATGCGCTCCCGGTCGGCCAGGGGTTCGGGATGAGCGCCGCCGGCTCGCTCGCGGCGTCGCTCGCCCTCGCCGGGCTCTTCCGCCTTTCCGATCAACGGGCGGTCGAGGCGGCGCATCTCGCCGAGCTCTTCGGGGGCGGAGGGCTCGGCGGGGTGGCGGCGATCCTCGGTGGCGGCCTCGAGCTGCGCTCCCGGCCGGGGATCCCGCCGCGCGGCCGCGTCGTGCACCGCCCGTTCGACCGTCCGGTGCTCGTCGGGGTCGTCGGCGGCCCGATCCCCTCGCCCCGCCAGCTCGCCCGGCCCCGCTTCCTCGCGGACGTCGCGCGGGTCGGCGAACCGATCCTCCGCGCCTTGGGCTCGGCGCCGGTCCCCGCCCGGCTCCTCGACGGCAGCGAGCGGTTCACCGACGAGCTCGGGCGCGCGCCGCTTCGGCTCCGCCACGTGCTGCGGGGCCTGCGACGCCGGGGCTTCTGGGCGGCCCAGGCGATGTTCGGCCGGAGCTTCTTCGCCGTGCCCCGCCGACCGGCCGCGGTGGCGATCGGCCTCGGGTTCCTCGCCCGGGGCTCGGTCGCCGTTCGGCCCCTGCGCCCCGCCCCGGACGGGGCCCGTCGGCTCGCCGGGGAGCCGGGCGGCGCCGGGGCGGCCGCGCCGTCGCCCAAGGGGCGCGGGGCGGCCCTGCCGGCCGGTCGTCCGCGGGCCGTCGGCTCGGGCCGGGCGGCGAGCCGGCCCGACGCAAGCATTTTAACGGGGCGCCCGTCCCGGCGGCGGCCATGACGCGCAAGCCGGCCCGGATGTACCGGAAGATCGAGGGCCAGATCTACACCCGCCGGGAGTACATGGGCGGGGTGCCGGCGTGCCGCATCACCCAGTTCGACACCGGGAACCTCACCCAGATGTTCCCGTTCGAGCTGTCGCTCGGGATGGAGGAGGCCGGCCAGGTCCGCGACATCGCCCTCGAGGCGGCGCGCATCAGCGCGGTGCGGGTCCTCGAACGGACGGCGCCGAACCAGTTCCATCTCAAGATGCGCTGCTACCCGCACGCGATCCTTAGGGAGCACAAGATGGCGACCGGCGCCGGTGCCGACCGGATCTCGGACGGGATGCGCCGCGCGTTCGGCAAGCCGGTCGGCCACGCCGTGCGGGCGGGGATCGGGACGGAGATCCTGACGATCTACACGACCGAGGCGCACATCGCCGACGCGAAGGAAGCGCTCCGCAAGGCGTCCCACAAGCTCCCGGTCCCGACGCGCGTGATCATCACGCAGCGGGCTTCGTAGTCCCGGCCGCTCCCGACCGGACCACCAGGACCGGACACGGGGCGTGGGTGACCATCGCCGTCGAGACGCTGCCCAGCAGCAGCCGGCGACCGGCCGACAACCCCCGCGACCCGACGACGAGGAGATCGGCCGGGTGTTCCTCCAGGTGGGCGAGAAGCTCGTCGACCACGACGCCGTCCGTGCAGAGGCCGGTGACCGCGGAGAGGCCCTCGGTCTCCGCCTGCTTCACCGCCGCCTCGACGATCCCCCGGTAGCGGGGGAGATCGCTGGGCGGGATCCCCGCCGGGATGAACCCCTCCCCCGGCGCCACCAGGATCGGCTGCAGCGGCGCGACGGAGAGGATCACGAGCTGGCTGCCGTACCGCTTCGCAAGGTCGATCGCGACCTCGAGGGCCGCGCGGGCATGCTCGGAACCGTCGATCGCGACCGCAATGTGGCGGAAGTTCGGGGGCGCCATCGGTCGCGGAGCGGGTCCGGGCTACATCTCGGTTGCGGCCCGGGCCTTCGCGCGGGCGGTCCCCCCCGGCCGCGCGTTTTTTGAGTCCGAAGCCCCTTGTCGGTTCGGAAGTGCGCTCCGTGGCCCCTACCTGCTCCAACTGCGGCGGTTCCGACCTCGTCTGGGCGAACGATCTGCGGACCGGTTCGCGGGGGAGCGGCCTCCTCTCGCTCCGCCCGAAAGGCGAACTGTCGCTCGGCACCCGGATCTGCCGGAACTGCGGCCACGCGGAACTGTTCCTCAAGGACCCGTCGGTGCTGAAGCATCCCCACACCTGGCGGCCCGGCGAGTTCGTGCCGATCGTCCCGAGACCCGCGGTCGCCGCGAACCGGCCCCCGACCCCGCCGGCCCACGCTGCCCCCGCACCGGCTCCGCCGTCCCCTTCCCACGGGCACGGAGGGGCTCCTCATGCGGGGGCCGGGGTCGCTTCGACGACGCCGATGGCCTCGTCGCCCCCACCCGCACCTCCACCCACCGGGCCGGTCCCGACCGCCCCCGCCTCCGTCCCGGCGCCCGCGCCCACGCTTCCGGCTCCGGAACGTTCCTCGGCCCCGGCGATGTCGAGAGCCGCGCCGTCCGCACAGGGAGCGACCGTTCCGCCACCGACGGCCCCGGCCGACTCCTCCCCACCCGTCTCCCCGGCGGCCGGCCCGTCCTCGTCCGCTCTCGATCCGGTGCCCCCTTCCCCGTCCCCCGCCTCCGGCGTTGCCGCCCCGATCGATCCCGAGGAGACACCGCCCCGAGCCCCGGAGTCGACTCCCTCCTCCGATCCAGGAAAAGAGCCGGCCACGGAGCCCGCGTCTCCGTCCGACGGCACCGGCCCGGTCCTGCCGCCCTCGACCCCCGGGGCTCCCGAGGCCAGTGTCGCCGATGCGCGACCGAACGGCTCGGCGAAGCGGACCCGCCGACGCTCCCGCCGCGGCGGGGAGGCCCCGCCTCCGGACGGCGCCTGAGGGGCGACGAGCGACCACGGAACGTCCCCGAGGGAACCGGCCCCGACGTCTCCGGGTCGACCGCTGCGGGCTCCCCGTGGGTACTAGATCGGGTCCGCGCGGGGGGAGGCGCCGAGGACCCGTTGGGGACGCGGCTCGATGGAGCCGGACTCCGGTGGCGGCGCCTCGGTCGGCCCCGCTCTGTCGGACCGCCGTTCCGAACGGGGCCCCGCCGTTCGGAGGGACGCGCCCAACGACGGGCGCCGGGGCTGCGGCGGCCCAACGGAGGGGCCCTGCTCCTCCGCTGAGGGGCCGCGCGACCGGGCTCGGTTCACCGTTTCAAATATGTAGGGGTCGTGCGACTCCCCCGATCGACCGATGACGGCTCGGAACCACACGCCTCGCCCGGCGCAGCGGGTCCCCCTCGGACGGAACTTCACAGCGATCCTGATCGTGGTCCTGCTCGTCGTCCCCGGAGTCTACCTGTCGGTCGCCGGCCCCACGGCGCCCCCGGTCCTGAGCAGCCGGGGAGGCGCGCGGGCGATCCCCGCGGCTCCGGCCGCGGCGGCGGCGCCGCCGCTCCGTGGGGGGACCTCGATCCCGTCCGCCTCCTCCAGCCTGGCGACGGCGTACACCCTCATCGTCGGGAACGGTACGCTCGAGGCCGGAAACCGGATCCCCTCCAACTTCTACGAGCCATGGTATGCCGCCTACGACCCCGTCAACAACCGTGTCTACCTCTCGGCCGGATGTACCGTCTACGCCCTCGACCCGAGCACCTACGCGGTGGTCGGCCAGCTCCCCTGGTCCGGCTGCGGGGTCCTCTACCTCAACAGCACCGGGGATCTCTACCTGAGCAGCGGTTCGCACGTCGACGTCGTGGATCCGACGACGGGTACGCTGGTCCGCCAGATCTACGCCAATCAGGCCGGTCAGACGACCTACGGCATCTTCACCTACGACCCGGCGGCGAACGCGATCGTGGTCGGGAACATCTTCAACGCGACGCTGAATGTGGTGTCGCTGTCGCAGGACCGTGTCGTCGCCAACCTGAGCGTGGGGACGATCTACGCGGAGGATGCGAGCTACGACCCCGTGAACCAGGAGCTGTACGTCGCCCAGTACGAGAACGGCGAGGTGATCGCCTTCAATTCCACGACCTGGGCCTCCACGACGATCTCGATCCCCTACACCATGGGGCTGTTCGTCTACGGGGTCGCCGTCGACTCGGCGACCGGGAACGTCTACGCCACGACCTACGGTGACGGGAACTACCTCGTCGAGATCCTCGGCTCCAACAACTCGATCGTCCAGCACGCCGGCCTCGGGTCCTACCCCACCGGGATCGTCTACGACGCGGGGATCGACCGGCTGTTCGTCGCCAACCCCGAAGGGGCGACGATCCGCGTCATCGATCCGAGCAACCTCACGACGATGGATACGCTGTCGCTCGGCGCCGACTCCTTGGGGGTCTACTACCCGTGGTGGCCGAGCTACTTCCCCCAGCTGAACACGGTCTTCGTCCCCGCCTCCAGTTCGAACGGCTTCTATGCGATCGACGACCGGAACCTCTCGGTCTACGCCTCGGCGGGGGGCGGGTTCGACCGGCCGTCGGCCGAGACCTATGACGGCGCGTGCGGCTGCGAAGTGGTGGCGAGCTACGATGCGTCGCAGCTCTACTGGGTGAACGCCACGACCTACCGCCTCGAGCGGACCGAGTCGCTGGGGGGGTGGCCGCGCGCGCTCGCCTACGACAACGCGACCGGGGACCTGTGGGTCGCCATGGGCGGCCTGTCCGGCTACTCCGGGATCGCCGTCTACAACGGGACGAACGGCTCCCATCTCGCCTCCCTCGGAACCAACGGATCGTTCCCGAACTCGGTGACGTACGACTGGCTCGACGACCGGATGTACGTCGCGGTGGAAGGGTCGGGGGACGTCCGGGTCTACAACGCGACGAACGGCACCTCGTTGGCCACGGTGCCGCTCGGGGGGGCGACCCAGACCGCGTGGGATCCGGGCAACGACCGGATCTACGTCTCCTCCTGGTACACCAAGAACGTCAGCGTGCTGGCGGGCAACACCAGCGCCTTCGTCACCAACATCACCGGCGTGCCGGGGAGCAACTCGATCGTCTACGACCCCGCGACCGCTCTCCTCTACACGGGGGACGAGAACGCGGCGAACATCTCGATCCTGGACCCGTCGACCGACCGCGTCATCGGGAACCTGTCCTATGCCTACGCGGATCAGATCCTCCCCCAGCCGGGCTCCGACCTCCTTTTCGGGACCAACGGATCGGGGACGATCGCCGAGTTCAATCTCTCGAGCGGCGCGGCGACCTCCGTCGCGGCCGGCGCCGAGACCGACGCGCTCGGCTTCCTGCCGAGCGGGACCCTGACGGCCGACGACTACGCGGGCGCGGTCGACTTTCTCCAGAATTCGTCGGCCGGGCCGATGGCGAGCCCCGTCCTCCGTCTCGCGCCGAGCGTAGTGGGGGTCGGCTCCAACCTCAGCATCGCCGTCAACGAAACCGGCGGGATCGGCCCGTATTCGTACTCCTACGCGGGCCTCCCCGCGGGCTGCGCGTCGACGAACGCTTCGGCCTTCGTCTGCGCGCCGACGCAGCCGGGATTCTACGAGGTCGACGTGCGGGTCGCCGACTCGGCCGGCGAGACGATCAACGCCTCGGCGACGCTGTGGGTCGATCCGACCTACCGGCTCACCTTCACCGAGAGCGGGCTCCCGACCGGCACCCCCTGGTCGGTCAACCTGACGATCGGCCTCTCCCTGAGCGGGAATACGACCTCCCTCTCGGTGGAACTGCTCAACAACACGATCGGGTACACCGTCTTTGTCGGGGCGGCGAACTGGATTCCGGCGGTCCCCTCCGGCCAGCTTACCGTGGCGGGCGGACCGGTCACGGTAACGACGACGTTCCTCGAGCTCCAGCCGGTGACGGTCGAGGCGACCGGGCTCCCGGCCGGCACGATCTGGCGGCTGTCGATCGACGGGGGCATCGGCCTCAACTCGACCGGGGCCGATCTCAACCTGTCGTTGCTGAACGGCACCTACGTCTACGTCGCCACGGTCCCCGGGGGCGGCTGGCTACCGCTCCGCGGCTCCTTCGACGTCGCCGGACCCCTCCGGCTCGCGCTCGCGTTCCAGCCGTGGGACTACCCCCTCCGATTCACCGAGCTCGGCCTGCCGACCGGGACCCCGTGGTGGGTCAACCTCTCGTCGGGGGTCGGGATCGAGGGGACCGGCCCGAACCTCCAGTTCACCGTGGTCAACGGGACGTACTCCTGGACGGCCACGACCGCGGCGGGGGCGTGGGTCGGCCAGACGGGATCGGTGACGATCGACGGGAACGGGACGACGATCGATCTCCGGTTCGTCCGGGCGACCTACGCGGTCGACTTCTCGGTCGTCGGTCCCGCGAACGGCACGCCGTTCTGGATCAATGTGAGCGGCGTCGCCCCGGCGACCGCGACGGGCGCCTCCCTCGATCTGCAGCTGTCGAACGGCTCCTACTCCTACGCCGCCTCGGCGGGAGCGGAGTGGATCGGCGCCCACGGCAACTTCACGGTCCGCGGAGCGCCGGTGTCGCTCTCCGTGGTGTTCCTCCCCGCCAATCAGACGGTCACGTTCGAGGCGGTCGGACTGGCGGCGGGGGCGAACTGGAGCGTCGACTTCGACGCGCAGCCGTCCGGGCCGACCGACCGCAGCTCGATCGTCTTCTCCGCGGAGGCCGGCACCTACGCCTACACCGTCCGGGGCCCGACCGACCAGGCGCCGCTCAATCAGAGCGGCTCGGTCTCCGTCGCCGGCCGGTCCGTCACGGTCGACGTACCGTTCACCCCCGTGCTCGTCCTCTCGTCGTTCACGGCGAGCCCGGCGTCGACGACGATCGACACCGTGGTCACCTTCTCGGTCGGGGCGACCGGCGGGGACGGAAAGTTTTCCTTCGCCTACGCGGACCTTCCGGCCGGATGCCCCTCGGTGAACCTCTCCTCCTGGAGCTGCGTCCCGACCGCGAGCGGGCGGTTCTCGGTCGAGGTCACCGTCACCGACGCGCACGGCTCGACCGTCTCGGCGACGACCGAGCTGACGATCGCTCCGTTGACCTCTCCCGTGTCG
>JAKABH010000052.1 GCA_021801925.1 Thermoplasmata archaeon
GCGGATTCGCGGCGGGGGCGGATAACCGTCCCGTCGATTCGGGCTGACCGGCCGCCGACCGCAACGGGGGGGACCGATCGGCCTCGGCGGCCGGCGGCCCCGGCTACGGGGAAAAATCGTACGGAAGCCGCTCCCGCGGCGACCCGGCGTCTTCGATCGTGGTCACGACCCCCGCGAGCAGGCCGAGGAGCGGGATTTCGAGCGGCAGCCCGGCCAGGCGGCGGTAGGAGAGCGAAATCGTGAGGGTGCTGACCGGCCTCCCGAGCGAATACGTCGAACTCGCGAGGAGAACGAGGACCCACGGCAGGGCCGTAGCTGTCGCGGCGATCGACAGGGGAACCAAGGGCCGCGGTCGGCCGGGCGAGGTAGGGGGCCGACTCCGCCGCGAATCGGCGCCCGAGCCGGCGAAGGCGATCCGGAGGACGAGGATCGCGGCCGACGCGGCCCGGAGCCCATGCGCCAGCCGGTGCTGCGGGGGCGGACGACGACGAACGGTCGAGCGGCCTTAGGACGTCGCGGTCGTCGACCGCCCGGCGGCCGGTATCCCACGCCCCTCCGCTCCACCGGGCCGGGCCACCGTGGCGAGGATCTCCTCCGGGTGGCGGTCCATCGGAACGGGGCCGCGATGTCGGTCCCGTGGGGAGAACCGGACTCAGGGGATGATCCCGAGGCGGTATCGCAGGTTCCAGAGCCACCCTCGCCCGAGCATCCTCAGGATCGTCCCCGATCGGACGCCGTGGTACAGGATGCAATCCTCGAACGGGTAGACCCCCGGCCGATCGGCGACCGACCGCGCCGCGGAAAGGAGGCTCGGGATCCGTTCCGGCGGCATCTCCAACGGGCGTTCCTCCGGCTGATACTTCGCCCGGAACGGATAGTCGAGGCCCGCCGTCCGGCGCATCTCGACATGACCCCCCAACAGCCACCGCACGGGATGCGTCTCAACGAACCGGGCGAGCCGCTGGAGGCTCGCGAGGTACGCCGGCATATCGAAGACGTAGAGCCTTCCCGGGCAGACCGTGTCGCCGGTCAGCAGGAGCGTCGTCCACCGGTCGTACACCGCGATCGACGCGGGGTGATGCCCCGGGATGGCGAGCACGTCCAGCGTCCGGCCCCCGAGATCGAACGACCGGGGATCGTCGACGGGGTCCGATAGCCCGAAGAACCGGCGGACCTCCTCGGGGCTCCGGCCGACGATGCGACAGGCGGGCCGGTCGCGGAACTGCGCATCCCCCGCCGTATGGTCGGTATGCGAATGGGTGTGGGCCACGACCAGCTCGTAGCCGGCGCGCGGGTGCGCGGTGAGCCACGTCTCGACCAGCGCATCGACCGTCCGACGGAGGGGGAACCGATCGGGATCGGCGGTCGCGCCGGTGTCGAAGAGGATCGCGCGTTCGTTGCCGAAGAAGAGGTAGAGGAACGGCGCCTCGAAGGAGACGTCCTTCGATTCGCGCAGGATGTAGGTGGCCGGGTCGTAGGCATGCACCTGGATCGCCGGATCGGACCGATGCCGCGGCGAGGGGGATCCGTGGATCCACCGCACGGGGAGGTCGCCCGGCGGGGCCGGGGCACCAAAGTCGAACTCCGCGGCGTTCATGGAGCCCCCGTCGGCGGGGCCCGGGGGGTTCCGCGGATCCCGCCCGTCGCGCGACGCCCCCTCGGGGACGGATCGGAGGAGGGCGGGGCGGCCGCCTCCCCTCGGGCGGCGATCCCGTCGCAGAGCAGGCGTTCCACCGCGGGAAAGAGCGCCCCCGGGTCGAGCCGGCTCTTCGAGGTGAACGCCCAGTCCACGCGGAGGCCGTCCAAGAGCCCGAGGATCGCGGTGGCGGTCGCGCTCGCATCGAGATCGGTCCGGAACTCGCCGGACCGCCGTCCCTCCGCGAGCAGATCGCAGAAGAGCCGATGTACTCGCGCATACCGCGCGTCGACCTGCGCCCGCAACGAGGGGGACCGCAACGCCGAGGCCGTGAACTGCAGGCTCAACCGGGCCCGCTCGCGGTCGGAGGGGGTCCCCGGCTCGAACAGGAGGCGCGTAAGCTGGAGGAGTCGCTCTCGGGCCGACGCGCCGTCCCGAAACCGGAGCACGGCCTCCTGGAGCCGGCTCTCGAGCACCCGGTCCTGCAGGGCGACCACGAGGTCCGCCTTGCTCGCAAAATGGCCGTAGACGGCTCCCTTGCTGAGCCCGCTCGCCCGCACAAGGTCGTTCATCGAAGTTCCGTCGACGCCGCGCCGCGCGACAAGGTGCCGGGCGGCGTCCAGTATCCGCTCGCGGACCTCCGCCCTGCGGGCCGGAGTGATCTTGGGCATGAACGGGCCCAGCGCACCGAGCCATATAAACCGACCGGTCGGTTTATTTGTGCGCCTCCGCCCCGGCCGGGCGGATCCCCGTCCTCGCGATTCGAGCAAACGGCTTCGGGCGACGACGCACCCCTCCGCCTCGCGCCGGCCGCCCGGGCTACCCCGGCTACGGGGGAAAATCGTACGGAAGCCGCTCCCGCGGCGACCGGGCGTCTTCGATCGTGGTCACGACCCCCGCGAGCAGGGCGAGGAGCGGGACCCCGAGCAGCAGCTCGGCGAGGAGGCGGTAGGAGAACGAGACCGTAACGGCGCTTCCCGGGATCGCGAACGAATACGTCGGGCTCGCGAGGAGGACGAGGACGTAGAGCAGGGTCGTAGCGGCCGCGGCGATCGACAGGGGACCCAAGGCCGCGGTCGGCCGGGCGAGGTAGCGGGCCGTCGCCAGCCCCGCGATCGCCACGCCGAACGCCGTGACCGTGAGCAGCGGCACGGGCCCGGCGATCCCGTGGGAGGCGAGGACGGCGAGCAGGGCCGCCGGCACCCCGATTAGGAGCAGCGCGATCGGGATCAGCCGCGCGGCGGCACCGGCGATCCGTCGGCCGAGACCGGGGATGCGGTAGGCGGCGCTGCCGCCCGTCCCCACCGGCCGGCTCACGGGATCGGCTCCGGCGGGAGGGGAAGGGTATACGACGCGGTGACGTACGACGCGCTCACGGTCCCACCGACCGGCGAGCAGCCGCTCGAAAGGTCGACCGGGACGGTCTCGGAGTACGGGCTCCCCGGCGGCACGTTCACGACGAACTGCCCCGCCCCGCACGCGGCGCCGTCGGCGGCGAGGATCGAGAACGGGATCGTGCCCGTCTCCCCGAAGGTGGCGTCGTTCTGGAACGACAGCGTCACCGCGACCGTTACCGTCCCGGCGGAGGCGGTCGGCGCGCCGACCGAGACGGCCAAATCGGCGAACGGGGCTCCCCAGGAGCGGTTCGACCGGTCGAGCAGGGAGACGGGGAACAGGTAGCCGAGCGTGGCGTTCGCCCAGACAACGACCGGCAGCGACTGGTCGCGGGTCAGCAGCGACGGGCCGGGGCCCGAGCCGCTCACCGCGACATCGAGCTGGAGGGGGACCGCCTCGCTCGCACCGGCGCCGAGATCGACCGGCCCGAGCCGGGCCGTGCCGACCACGATCCCCGAGGCGTTCGATACGCGCACGGCGATCGTGAGCCCGCGCACCGGGTAGATCCCTCCGTTGCCGAGGGTGAGCGTGCCGGCGAGCTGGGCCGTGCCGTTCGGGAGGAACGAGACCGAGAGCGGCCCGAGCCGGGAACCCGAGCGCGCCGTCTCCACCGCCGAATAGGCGACCGAGCCGGCGAACAGGATCAGGAGGACGAGCAGCAGGATCGACGCGGTCCGGAGCCCCTCCGCGAGGCGGTACAGCAGGGGCGGAGGCCGGCGAACGGTCGAGCGGGCCGGGGACGTCGCGGTCGTCGACCTCATAGGACGACGGCGGCCCCTTGAAAACCTGCCGCCGGACAGTTAGGGGGGATGAGGGACGGCGGGGAGCGTCCGGTGGCATCCCCGGGCCCCCCAAGGCCGGTGCGGGCGATCCGGCCCTACGCGGTCCGCGCGGGGGGGGCCCTCGGCGGCCGGGGCCGCCCGACCAGCCGCGAATCCGGACGGAACGCCCGGCTCCACCGGATAAAGGCGACCTTCGCTTGGTCGACCCCGACGGCGACGGCGCCGACCAGCAGCAGGAGGCCCAGGACGTAGACGGGGGGGATCGGTACCATGAGGATCCCGAAGATCGCGAGGGCCGAGACGGCCGCGATGTCGGCCCCGATCGCCACCAAGAGGGCGGTGCTCGGCCGGGAGTGCCACGCCGGGCCGCGCTCGCGGACGAGGAGGATCGTCCCCTGCGAGCCGAAGACCAGGAAGACGAAGAAGAACGTCTGCAGCGGCGCCACCGAAAGGTGGGCGATCGCCACGGCCCAGTAGAGCAGCCCGAGGGAGGCGGCGAGCCACGGCCCACCGACCACCGCGGAGACCGCCATGATCTCCCGGGCGCTCCAGCGATCCGGGGCGGAGGAGATCGGCGAGCGGTCGGTGCCGACCGACATGGAGACGAAGTCGTTCGCGAAGATCATGAGCAGGATCAGAAGCGGGCTCACGACAAAGAGCCCGGTCGCGAGGAACCCGATCGTCAGGAGGAAGACGAGCTGGAAATTCTTCGACACCTTGTTGAGCGTCCACGTCAGCATCCGTCGGTAGACCCTCCGTCCCCCCCGGACGGCGTGGACGATGTCGGAGAGGCCCGGGCGGGTCAGCACGAGCTTCGCCGACGCCCGCGCGACGTCGGTCGCGCTTTGCACGGCAATCCCGACCTCGGCCTGCTTCAGCGCGGGCGCGTCGTTCACCCCGTCGCCGGTCATCCCGACGATGTGGTGGGCCTCCTGCAGCGCGCGAACCAGCCGGAACTTGTCCTCGGGGTAGACCCCGGCGAAGCCGTCGAACTCCGTCCCCCCGCCGTGGAGGTCGGCCCGCTCGCCGATCCGGGGACCGAGCCCGACCCGCTGCGCGACGGCCCGCGCGGTCGGCAGGGTGTCGCCGGTCAGCATCACGACCCGGATCCCCATCCCGTGGAGCGTCCGGATCAGCTCGGCGGCGTCGGGCCGCGGCGGATCCGCGAGCGCCACGAGCCCCACGAGGTCGAGCGGGGCCGCGGCGCCCCGGGCGACGGCGAGCACCCGCGCCCCGCCGCTCGACAGGCGCAGCACCGCCTCCTCGACCCCGGCGGGCAGCGGTCCCGCGAGCGCCGTGACCACGCCCGGGGAGCCGAGGACGACCCGGACCGGTCGCCCGCCGTCCACGACGGTCGCCTCCGAGCGCTTCGTCGCGGGATCGAACGGGATGTGCCGGGTGCGCGGGAGGGGCGAAATCCCCCGACGGTCGAGCGCCTCCAGGATCGCGAGATCGACCGTATCGCCGGTGGAGCGGTCGCACGCCGCCCCGGCGAGCGACAGGACGTCGGCGTCGTCGCCCGGCGGAAAGGCGGCGACGTCCGCCAGGCTCTCCTTCCCTTCGGTGAGCGTCCCGGTCTTGTCGACGCACAACAGGTCCATCGTCGCCGCCTCCTGGACGGCGGTGAGCCCGGTGACCAGGACCCCCTCCTCCACGAGGGTGCGGGATTCGATCGCGTTCGCGATCGTGAACGTCGCGGGCATCGCCACCGGCACCGACGCGATCAAGAGGATCAGCACGAACGGCGCGGCGAGCGCGAGGTCGACCCCCCGGATCAAGGCTATCGCGAGGACGAGGACCGCGAGGGCGACGTCGAGGGCGACCAGATCGCGGACGATCTCGAACAGCAACGCCTCGAGGTGGCTCACCGTCTTCGCGGTGCGGACCAGGTCGGCGGTCTTGCCGAAGAACGTTTGGCGGCCGGTCGCCGTGACGAGGGCGGTCGCCTCGCCCCGCCGGATGACCGTGCCCGAGTAGAGGTCCCCGCCGACGGTCCGGGTCTCGGGCTCCGACTCGCCGGTGATCGTCGACTGGTCGACCTCCACCTCGCCGTCCTGGATCCGGCAGTCGGCCGGCACCAGATTGCCGATCCCCAGGTGGATCCGGTCGCCGGGAACCAGCTCGCGGGCCGGTCGGCTGACCCACGTTCCGTCCCGCTGCACCCGTGCGGCGACGTGCAGGCGGTGCCGCAGCAGCTCCAACGCGGCCCGCGCCCGCCGTTCCTGGATCTGCGCGAGGACGGCGTTGAACACGAGGAGCGCCACGATGATCCCCGCCTCGGGGAACTGGCCGAGCGCGAGCTCGATCGCGAGGGCCGCCTCGAGCATCCACGGGACCGGCCCCCAGAACCGGGCCGCGAGGTCGCGCACCCGGTGCGGCGGCTCTTCCGGGATCTCGTTCGGGCCGTAGCGTTGGAGCCGGGCCTGCGCCTCGGCGTCGCGGAGCCCGTCCGGTTCCGGCGCTTCGGGCGCTATCGCCCGCGACGGGAGCGGGGTCGCTCCTGCTCCGTCAGTTGGCCGGCTCACCGGTCCTCCGCGCCGGGGCCCGCGGCCGGGGGATCGAACGCTCGGCGGGGTCGTTCGACCGGCCGTCCTCGGATCCCCCGGGCCGCGAACCACCGCGGGTACGGCCTCCGCGCCCCCGCGCGATCTGCGAGCAGAACCGCCGCCCCGGTTCCGCGCCGGGATGGGATCCGACGCCGCCGGTGCTGCCTCCGCACGGTTCCCTCTCGCACCGGGGTCGCCCGGCCCATGTCGGGGCGCCCCCGCTTAAGTAGGCTCGGTTCACCGACCTCCATCGGCCCCAAGAAGATGGCGCCCGCCGGGTCGGGCGGGGCAACGGCGCTTGGGGGTCAGCCCGTCAGTAGGTGGCGATCGTCCCGTCGATCTTCGTGCGCTGGAGGACGACCCGGAACAGGTAGATGCCGAGGGGCACGGAGACGAGCGAGTAGAGGGCCATGTACGCCAGCGGGACCGCCTCGGTCCCGATCGAGGCGCCGGCGAGCAGCGAGCCCCGGAGCGCCGTGAGCCCGAACGTGAGCGGGATCGAATAGGAGAGGAACTGGATCCCCTTCGGCAGGACCGAGACCGGGAAGAGGACGCCGGCGAAGAACTGGGTGAAGAGCGTGAAGAACGTCGCGACGGGGTTCCCCTGCTTCGTCCACATGATGAAGGCGGCCGCGACGAGCCCGAGGCCGGTGCTCGAGATGGCGAGCAGCGCGGTGCCGAGCAGCACCGCCGGCAGGTTCACGACGAAGTGGACCCCGAGGACGCCCCAGCCGACGACCAGGATCACCGCCGTCGCGGCGACGTTCAACGTGACGCCGAACAGCGAGGAGTAGGCGAGGACGGCCCCGGGGGAGGTCGGGGAGAGGAAGACGTGCTCGAGCGTCCCCATCATCTGCTCGCTGCGGATCCGCTGGGCGAGCATCCCGACCAGGTTGCTGACGAACCCCTGGTAGGCGAGGCCGATCACGAAGAAGGCGATGTAGGAGCCGCCCGACAGGATCGCGACCGAGGAGCCGGCGGCCCCGAGGAAGACGGCGAGCAGGAAGTAGAGGAAGACCGGCACGAGCCAGCCGACGAGCGTGAGGGCGACCTGGGCCCGGTAGCTCGACCAGACCAGCCAGCCGCGGAGGTAGGTGAACAGGTAGGCCTTCCGGAGGACGCTGCGCCAGACGGGGGCCGATCCCGAGATCGGAGCCCCCCGCGCGTCGGCCGCCTCAGCCAACGGCGCCTCCGGCCTCGGGGTCGGCGCTCCCGCCTTCGACGCGGCGGAGGAACTCCTCCTCGAGGACGAACGGCCGCAGGTCGACCTGCTCCACGGCGATCCCCTGCGCCCAGAGCGAGCGGAGGAGCGCCGGCACGACGTCGTGCAGGTGCCCGGCCTCGACGCGGAGCATTGCGATCCCCGCCCGCTCCTCGACCTCCCACTCCACGGAGGGGCCGCCGGCGGCGCCGTGGAGCCAGTGCTCGACCGCCACCCGGACCGACCCGGCCGGGGCGCGGAGCAGGAGCCGCGCCACCCCCTCCTCCGCGGTCGCCGCCGGCCGCCCGATCATCTCGAGCCGGCCGTGGTGGATGATCGCGACGCGGTCGGCGAGGCGCTCCACGTCGAGCAGGTTGTTGGCGCTCAGCAGCACCGTCTGCCCGCGGGCCCGGCACTCGGTGGCGATCGCCTGGCGGATCTCCTCCGCCGAGATCGGGTCGAGGCTCGAGGTCGGCTCGTCCAGAAACAGCAGCGGCGTTTGGAGGACGAAGGCGCGGGTGAACTGGAGCTTCCGCTGCATCCCGGTCGAGTAGGTGCGGTAGTCGCGCCGCAGGATCGTCTCGGTGAGGCCGAGCCGCTCGGCGATCGGAGCGACCCGGGTGCGGAGCGCCTCCTCCGTGATGTTGTAGAGGCTCGAGAAGAAGCGGAGGTTCTGCCAGCCGCTCAGCCGGTAGTAGAAGCTCCGCTCGGTGTTCGTCACGAGGGCGAGCTGCGCCCGGACCCATCCCTCGTCCTCGACGACGTCGCGGCCGCGGATGCGCGCCGAGCCCGACGTCGGGAGCAGCAGCGTCGAGAGGATCTTGAGGAGGGTCGTCTTGCCGGCCCCGTTCGGCCCGATCAACGCGAAGATCTCGCCGTCCGCGACGTCGAACGAGACGTGGTCGAGCGCCACCGTCGGCGGGCGCGGGGGCCGCCAGGGGTACATGCGGTCCCCCGGGAACGTCTTGCAGAGGTCCCGCACCTCGATATCGGCCGGCACGCCCCGCCGTACCGGCGCGGGCCCTTAGCGGCTTCGCGCCGCCGGGCCCGACCGGAGGTCGAGGCGCTTCGATCCGCGACCTCCCCCCGAGCTCGGCCGCTCCACCGGGAGCTCGCCACCCCCCATCCGGCCCAATGCTCTGGAACGATCCTCTGACCCGGGAAGGTCGGGCCGGGCACGGCGGCCATTGGGGAGACGGTCCGATGTCCGAGTGCCGAATCTGCACCGCGACCTGACGCCCCGTACCGAATCGCGCTGCCACTCCCTCCCCAAGCGATGCCTACACTCCGATCCGGAGTGTAATCCACCCGGGGTTGGGTCAGGGGCCCCCCGGGACCCGTCGGCTGAACGCAGCCCCGCCGGCTCGGTTCCGAATGCCGATGACGACCCCCCACCGGGAAAGCCCCGCTGCTGCACCTGCCGGTTGACCTTCGCCCCGTGGGACGAGTAGGCCGGGAGGGGCCCGGTGGTAGTGGTGGGACACGTGGGGAGGGGGACCGTGACCGGTCCGGTCGACTATGCCCACCCCGTACTCGAGACCGTATGGGCTAACGACAACCCAATTTACCGCGCATCGATCAGGACTCCTGCAACGTATCGAAATACCGGAGCCCGATCGGGCTTGGCGCGAGTCTGGAGCATTCCTCTGCCCACGCTCCGGAGATGGTTTCGTGTCGAGGAGGGATCCGTTCGCGACGACATCGTTCACCACAGGCGTCACCACCCCGTATACGCGAGCGGGATCGGAGAGCAGCTGGATACAATTGGACGGCGGTCCGCGTCCCGTCGAGCGCACTGATGGGAACGTAGCAGGTCCACCCGGTGGAACGGCTCCTCGAGAACTGACCGGCGGGGTTCCGGGTCAGGGGGGATCCATCCCGACCTACCGGAACTCCCGCCCTATCCGTTTGGTCGTCCCGGGTACCGTCTTCCGCCGGGCCTGCGTCCGAACCCCTACCGCACGCCGCCTCGCCCCGCCCACCCTCCGCTTCCCGCCGATCGATCGGATCGGCCGTTCTCGGGCGGCGTCGTGCCACGGGATTCGCGCGTCCCGCACGATCTCGACGCGGTGGGGCCCCCGCTGGAGGAGGGTCCGCGAGATCCGCCTCCCCTCCGATACGGCGGAACGAAGCTAGGCGAGGCAGGTCAGTCCCCGCGGACAGGAAACGGCCGGCGGCGTGCCTCGACGAACTCAAAGATGGCCACCGCCACTTCCCGCGAGATCCGATCCCCGCTGGAGCGGAGCCGCTCCTCCGCCCGGCCGAGCTTCGAAGCGGTGCCGTGGAGGTCATACCGGGGGGGCGGGACGAGCCGGCCGCTTCGAGCGGGCTCGCGATCGACGGACGGCCCTCCAACGGATAGGAACCCTCTGGGGAGAGCCACTGGAGGGATTTGAACCCCCGACCTGCTGATTACGAATCAGCCGCTCTGCCGCTGAGCTACAGTGGCGCGGGGGCACGAGGAGGCTGCCCCGCAGATAATGCTGCCGTCGTCACCCCACCGC
>JAKABH010000053.1 GCA_021801925.1 Thermoplasmata archaeon
GGGCCGGGTCGCACCCCGACCTCCGCCGGCCCGGGTCGACTGCGTTTAGAGGGGCGGGGCCTCCGCCCCGGTCGATGGCGGTCCCCTATCTCGAGATCTTCCTCGGGATCTTCGCCGTCTACCTGGTCTACTCGGTCGTCGTCCGGCTCGATCCCCGCTACCCGATCGCGGGGGCGTTGATCCTCCTCGTCGCGACCGCGGTCACCGATGCGGCCGGGGCGACCACCCAGGCGAACACGCTGGCGGAGTACGTCTTCCTGCTCCTCGCGGGCGGCGTCCTCCTGCTGCTCGTCGACCACGCCCGCCGCCCGGCGGCCGACGATCGCGAGGGCGCCGCCGGTTCAGCGCCGGCCGATCCGGCGGCGGCTCAGCCGGCCGAGGCGGCGGACGAACGGGAGGGGACGGCCGAGGAGCCCCTCGATCGCCGCCAGGAACAGCTCGTCGCCGTGGTCGACGCTCCGCGTCGCGAGGATGCTCCCCAGGAAGCCGACGGCGAGCGCGAGGACGAGGAGCGGGAGCGCGAGGAGGGGGATCCGGGCGTGGAAGAGGGCGAGGAGGATCCCGACGGGGAGCCCGAGGGCGAGCACGGGGACGAGGGCGTGGCCGTGGAACGGATGGACGCCGTTGAGCACCGCGAGCTCGACGACCGATAGCCCGGCGGCGACGACGGTCGCGGCCGCCCACGCCACCGCGGCGCCGACCGACCCGTAGAGCGGCACGAGGAGGAACGCGAGCCCGACGTCGGCCGCCGCGGCGGCCGCCGAGTTGTACATCACGAGCCGCGTCTGCCCGAAGGCGACCTGGCAGGCCGACCCGGGTCCCAGGAGGGTGCTCGCGAACGCCCCCACCACGAGCACCTGGAGGGGCGCGATAATCACCCCGTAGCGGCCGGCGTAGACGAACGAGAGGGAGGCGCTCGGCAGGAAGAAGAAGACCAGGAACAGCGGGAGCGAGAAGAGGAGCATCCACTTCGTGACGGTGGTGTAGGTGACCTGGATCGAGCGGGTGTCGCCCTGGCGGAAGAACTTCGTCGTGACGGGGAGGAAGATGTACGAGGCCGCCGAGATCCCGACCTGGAGGAGGCGCGCCAGCGTGAGCGACACGGTGTAGTCGCCGACCGCCAGCGGGCTGAACAGGCCGAGGATCACCGTATCGCCGCTGCCGGTGAGGCTGCCCAGGATGCCGGCGACGAACAACGGGGCGGCAAAGCCGAGGAGCCGTCCGAGCGCGGCGCGATCGGCGGGGCCGGCGGGGAGGTGGCGGGGGAGCCGTCGGAGGGCGTAGACGGCCGAGACGACGAGCGTCACCACGGAGGCCGCGGTGTAGGCGAGCAGCGCCTCCCAGTAGGCGAGCCCGTCGCGGGCGAACAGCGCGACGCCGAGGAACACCACGAAGAGGAGGGGGTTCAGGACCTGGACGAACAGCGCGTTCGGCCGGACGTCCTCGAATCCCTGGAAGACGGAGGCGATGAGGTTGGCGACGATCGAGGCGCCGACGGCGACCCCGAAGAACTGGAGCGCCTCGCCGATCAGCGCGTCGCCCAGGGCGGCGCCGATCATCGGGCCGATCACCGCCAGCGTCCCGACGACCGCGACGCCGGCGACGGCGCCGATCCCGAGGGCGCCCCGGATCATCCCCCGCCGCTCGGCGTCGGTCCGGGCGAACGGGATGCTCCGCGCGATCGCGTTGGGGAGGCCGAGGGTGCCGAAGGCGCTCAGCAGCCCGGCGAGGGTCAGGCTCCAGGAGAAGGCGCTCCACTCCGCCGGCGAGATGCTGCGGACGGTGACGACCCGCGAGACGAAGGAGAGCCCGACGAAGACGAGGGTGGCGACGAGCAGGTAGAGGGTGCCCCGGGTGACGCTGCCGAGCCCGTCCCGGACCCGTGCTGAGGAGGCATCCACGCTCTTCGCCCGGGAGACCCGGCGGCGTCAATCGATAAAAACCCCTCTGCTCGGCGGGCACCGTCTTGTAGGAGGAGACGGCTCGGGCCCCGGGATGCTGCCCGGGCCGTCGGCCGCCACTCTCGTCGGGCTCCTCCTCGCCTTCGCCGGGGCGATGGTCGTCGTCGGGGAGGCGGTGCGGCTCGGCGCGGCGCACGTCGTCCCGGCCTGGCGGAGCCTGCCGCTGCTCGAGCGCGGCCTCCTCGACTTCTTCCTGGGCGGCGCCGTCGCCTACCTCCTCGGCGCGCTCCCGTTCGGCTGGTTCGAGCCGCCCGTGCTGGTCGGGGTCGTCGTCGGGGCCGCGGTCGTGCTCCTGGTCGTCGCCGGCCGGCCCGGCGCCCCGGCCGCCGCGCGCGACGGCCTGGCCCGGCTCCGGGAGGCGCTCTCGGTGCCGCTGGTCGTCGCCGTCGTCTCGGCGGCCGGCCTCCTCGTCTTCGAGGTGGTCCTCGCCGCTCCCGTCGGCACCGGCAACACGTTCGATTCGAGCCTGCTCACGCTCTACGTCGCCCGCCTGCTGGAGGCGCACCGGCTCCCGCTCAGCTTCGGCCCGTACGCCCCGGTCGGCCTCCTCTATCCGCAGGGGACGACGGCGTGGCTCGGCACCGCGCAGCTGTTCCTCGGGCTCCCGGGGGCCCGGACCAGCCTCCTCGTGACGCCGCTGTTCTTCGCCCTCGCCCCGCTCGGCGGCTACGTCCTCGGGGAGCGGCTGTTGGGCCGGGCCACCGGGGGGGCGGCGTTCGCGGTCACGCTCGCCGCGCTCGCCGGCTGGACCCGGGGGCTTGTCGGCGGGAGCAACGACTTCGTCGTCGCCTTTCCGCTGGTCCTCCTGCTCCTCGCGCTCGCCGTTCCGTGGCTCGACCGGCCGCCGGCGGTCGGGGAGGCGATCGCCTTCGGGCTGCTCGCCGGCTATTCGGCGGCGATCAATCCGGTCGGCGCCGAGTGGATGTTCCCGGCCCTCCTCCTCGCCGGGGCCCTCAGCCGGCCGGCGTGGGGCGGGGCGGCCCGCCGGTGGCTCGGCCGGTGGGCGGCGGCCGTCGTCGTCGCGCTGCTCCCGCTCGTCCCGACGCTCTGGGTGCTCGCCCACGGCCTCCGTAGCCCCGGCTTCGTGCCGGGCGCGGGCGCGGGACGGCCGGGGGCTCCGGTCGGCCTCTCGGCCGCCGACTTCTGGGGGTCGATCGACCCGTATCTCTTTGGGCCGCACGACGTGATGCTGTCGTCGTCGCCGATCCTCCGGGCGGAGCTCGCCGTCCTGTTGACGGCGGGGCTCGCGATCCTGTTCGTCGCCCCCGCGCTCGGGGGCGCCCTGCGGCTCGACCGGTTCCGCCGGGGGTTCGTCGCGTCGGCGGTCGTCCTCGTCGGCCTGCTCGGCCTCTCGCTGCTCGCCTACGCCGGCTGGGGCCCGGCCCGCACGATCGATGCCGTGACGAGCCCGGGGGAGCTGTCGATCTGGCTGTTCGTCTGGTACGGGTTCGTCGCCGCCGTACCGCTCGCCGTCGCCTTCGACCGCCTCGACGCCGCCGTGAACGGCCCCGCCGCCTCGACCCCCAACGGCGAGGACGCCCGCGGCCCGGCCCGGCCCCGACGGTCCGCTCCGCCCCATTCCCGGAGCGCCGGGGCGGCGGTCTGGCCGCTCTGCCTCGCCCTGGCGATCGTCGTGCCGGGGGTCGCCCTCACGCCGGTGCAGGTCGCTCCCCCGATCGCCGCCCTCTACACCGACTTCGGGAACGTCACCGCCGACGACTTCGCGCTCCTGGCCTACCTCGGCGGCCACCTGCCCGCCGGGGCCCGCCTCTTGGTCGCGCCGGGGAGCGCCGCGGAGTTCGCGCCGGCGTACTGCGCCGACCTGACCCTGCTCTACCCGATGGTCCCCGGCTGGCCGACGCTCAACGCGTCGTACGCCCGTCTCGTCCAGGAGCTTACGAACGACTCCCTCGACCCCGCCGGCGACCGGGCGCTGACGGCGCTCGACGTCCAGTACATCGCGGTGACCGGAGCGAACACGGTGCTCTGGCCGCCGTTCGACCCCGGGCCGCTGCTCGCCGACCCGGGCGCCTTCCCGCTCCTCTTCCACGCGGGGCCGGATTATCTCTTCGGCACCCGCGGCTGAACGGCCGCCCGCCCGGCCGCCCGATCAGACGAACTCGTCGAGGAGCGCGGCCGAATCCCCGCGGATCCCCGCCGGCTGGTGGGCGAGCGGGCCGGCGGTGAGGACCTCTTCGAGATCCTCGTACGTCGGGCGCTCGACCCGGTAGAACAGCCCGATCGGGATCTTGTCGCCCCACTCGATCGACCGGGCGAACGCCTGCACCAGGTCGGACGGGTCGTGGCCGGCGCTCTCGAGCTTGTAGACGCGCTGCCGGAAGAAGTCGAACGTGTTGATCTTGTTGTAGGTGACGCAGGGGCTGAAGACGTCGACGAAGGCGAACCCCTTGTGCTGGATCCCGCCCGCCACGAGGTCGGCGAGCTGCTTCACGTCCCCCGAGAAGCCGCGGGCGACGTACGTCGCCCCGCTCGCGAGCGCGAGGGAGATCGGATCGATCGGGCGCTCGATGACGCCGGTCGGCGTCGACTTCGTCTTCTGGCCGAGCTGGGAGGTCGGGCTCGCCTGGCCGGTCGTGAGCCCGTAGATCTGGTTGTCCATGGTGACGTAGGTGAGGTCGACGTTCCGCCGCATCGCGTGGACGAAGTGGCCGACGCCGATCCCGAATCCGTCCCCGTCGCCCCCCGTCGCGAGGACGGTGAGCCCGTGGTTCGCCCAGCGGACCCCCTCGGCGACCGGGATCGCGCGGCCGTGGATCGCATGGAACCCGTAGGAGCTCAGGAAGTGGGGGAGGTTCGACGAGCAGCCGATCCCCGAGACGATCACGACGTCCTGGCTCGGGATCTTGAGCTTCTTCACCGCCATCTCGACCGCCGCGACGACCCCGAAGTCCCCGCAGCCGGGGCACCAGGTCGGGCGGGTGTCGGACTTGCCGATCAGCGGCAGGGCCGGGCCGGTCGGCGCGGGCATCGCTGAGGCGCTACTTTCCGCCATGGTTGAGCATCTCCAGGGCTCGGGCGACGATCTCGTGCGGGTAGAACGGTTCGCCGTCGTACTTCAGCAGCCGCTCCGGGAGCTCGGCTCCCGTCTCGGCGCGGAGGAGGCGGCCGAACTGGCCCGTATAGTTCGCCTCGACGAGGAGCGTGCGGTGGGTCCGACCGAGCGCCGCCCGGACCGCGGCGGGATCGATCGGGAAGACGGTCGGGAAGTGCAGCAGGTTCGTCGCGACACCGCGGGCGGCGAGCGCCCGCATCGCATCGCGGACGGCCCCGACCGTCGATCCCCAGGCGACGAACGTGAGCGGCGCGTCGGCCGGCCCCTCGAACTCGGGCCGCGGCGCCTGCGCCACGAGGCCGTCGAGCTTGTGCATCCGCTTCTCCATCATCCGGGCCCGCTCCGCCACCCACTTCGGGAGCCCGCTCTTCACGTCGGAGACGAGGTGGCCCTTCTCGTCGTGCTCGTCCGAGCCGGCGACGTACTGGAGCCCCGCCTGGCCCGGGAACGACCGGGGCGAGACCCCGGTCGGGGTGTACTGGTAGCGGAGGTAGTCGTGCCCGTTCGGCTCGACCGAGAAGAGGCTCGTGGGCACGGAGGAGAGGTCGAGCTCCTCC
The DNA here is from genome assembly GCA_021801925.1 of Thermoplasmata archaeon. GTDB lineage: Archaea > Thermoplasmatota > Thermoplasmata > Lutacidiplasmatales > UBA184 > Lutacidiplasma. The sequence continues at coordinate 5,592 of JAKABH010000053.1, forward strand.
CGGTCGACGGTGGCGTGGTTCTCGGAGAGGTGGAGGTCGCTCGCGACCAGCACCGGGGTCTGCCAGGCCTCCGCCAGCTCGAACGCCCGCTTCGTCAGCAGGAAGGCGTCCCGGGGATGCGTCGGGGCGACGATCGCCCGGGGGAAATCCCCCTGTCCGGCGCCGATCATCAGGTTGAGGTCCCCCTGCTCCGTCTTCGTCGGGAGGCCGGTCGACGGGCCGGCCCGCTGCGACTCCACGACGACGAGGGGGGTCTCCGTCATCCCCGCCATGCCGAACGCCTCGACCATCAGCGAGAAGCCGCCGCCGCTGGTCGCCGTCATCGCGCGGACGCCGCCGAAGGAGGCGCCGATCGCCATGTTGATCGCCGCGAGCTCGTCCTCGGCCTGCTTCACGACGATCCCGAGGGAATGGGAATGCTCGGCGAGCCAGTGCATGATCGAGGAGGCGGGGGTCATCGGGTACTGGGCGAGGAACTTGAGCCCCGCCGCCGCCGCGCCGAGGGCGATCGCCTGGTTGCCGGTGAGGAGCAGCTTCGGCGGCCCGGCCCGCCGGATCGCGGCGGGATGCGGGGTCGCGTGGGCCCGGGCGAACTCGTAGCCGTCGCGGCTGGCCCCGAGGTTCCAGTCGACGATCTCCCCCTTCTTCCGACCGAACGAGTCGCTCAGCACCTCGTGGAGGAGATCCAGGGGGATCCCCGCGAGGAAGGCGATCGCGCCCAGGCCGGCGGCGTTCTGCAGGATCGATTGGGTGGTGTACTTGCGCGCGATCTCGAGCGTCGGGACGCCGAGCAGCGTCACGCCGGCCGGCACGTCGGCCGCCGTCACGGCGAACTTCTCCGGATCGAACAGGACGAAGCCGCCGGGCCGCACCCCGGGGGCGTGGACCTCGACCGTCGCGCGGTCGAGGGCGTAGAGGAGATCGACCCCGTCCCCCTGGGAGTAGACCCGCTCGGGGGAGGTGCGGGCCAGGTAGTAGACGTGGCCGCCGCGGATCACGGACTGGTAGGCGTTCATCCCGAAGACGTGCAGGCCGAGCCGGGAGAAGCTCCGGGCGAACGCCTCGCCGACCGAGGCGATCCCGTCCCCCGCCTGGCCACCGGCGCAGACCGTGAGCTCCGACATCCGTCGTTCGAGCGTGCGTGCGTATTAATCGGTTTGCCGGCATACCCCCGCCCCGTGTCGCGTCGGGTGCCCCCGGCCGCCGTCCCCCTGCGGCTCCTCCTCTTCGCGACGGCGCGCACCGCGGTCGGCGTCCCCCGGCTCGATTGGCCGGTGCCGGCCGAGGGCCGGTCGGCCGATCTCCTGCTCGCCGACGTGGTCCGGCAGTACCCCGCGCTGCGCCGGATCCTCCGGGGAAGCCGGCTCTTCCTCAACGGGGAGCCGCTCGCCGATCCGGCCGCCCGCGTCGGCCCGGGGGACGAGCTCGCGGTCCATCCCCCGTACGGCGGGGGTTGAGCCCCGGGACCGGCGGCGCGGGCCTTAACCGCCGCCCCGCTTGGGGCGACGGATGTCGACGCGCCTCTCCGCGCGGCCGCTGTCGATCGCCGCGGCGCATCGGGCGCTCGACGGGCCCGGGCTCGGCGGCGTCGTCGTCTTCGTCGGCCGGGTCCGCCCGGACCCGACCCCCGCCGGACCGGTCGTCGCCCTGGTCTACGAGGCCCACGCCGCCCCGGCGCGACGGGCGCTCGCCGAGCTCGAGCGGGAGGCCCGGCGCCGCTTCGGCGTCGAACGGACGGTCGCCTGGCACCGGGTCGGCCGGGTCGCCGTCGGCGAGGCGGCGGTCGTCGTCGGCGCCGCCGCCGCCCACCGCCGGCCGGCGTTCCAAGCGGCGCGGTTCCTCATCGACGAGCTGAAGCGGCGCGTGCCGGTCTGGAAGGAGCGGCGAGCACGACCCGGGCGTCGACCGCGACAACGCCCTTCCCCTCGGCGCGGACGATCAGCGGGTTGATGTCGAGCTCGGCGATCTCGGGCTGCTCGACGGCGAGCTGGGAGACCCGCTCGATCGCCTCCGCGAGCCGGCCGAGGTCGCTCGGCGCCTCGCCGCGGGTCCCCTGGAGGAGGGGGAACGCCTTCACGGAGCGGATCATCTGCTGCGCCGACAAGGGGCGCAGCGGGGCGAGCCGGAACGTCACGTCCCGCAGCACCTCGACGTAGATCCCTCCCAGGCCGAAGACGACGACCGGGCCGAAGCCGGCGTCCCGCTGCATTCCGATCAAGACCTCCTTGCCGCCCCGGATCTGGGCTTCGACCTCGAACCCCTCCAGCCGGGCGTTCGGCGCGCGGAGGCGCAGGGTCGCGCGCATCCGCTCGACGGCCGTCCGCACCGCCGCCGCGTCCCCGAGATCGAGCGCGACCCCGCCGACGTCCGTCTTGTGCGAGATCTCGGGCGAGACGACCTTGAGGACGACCGGGTAGCCGACCGCCTCGGCGGCGGCGACCGCCTCCTCCGCGGAGCGGACCCGCCGGGCCGGGGCGAACGGGATCCCGTAGGCCTCGAGGAGCTCCCGCGCCGCGTACTCCGGCAGCACGGAGAGCCCGGCGCGGCGCGCCCGCGCGACGGTCGCGCGCGCCGCCGCCCGGTCGACCGGGAAGCTCCGGACCTCCGTCCGGGGCCGGGTCTGCCAGGCGTGGTGGCGGGCGAGGCTCCCGAGACCCTGGACCCCCTCCTCGGGGAACGTGAACGCCGGAACCCCGTGGTCTTCGAGGAACGTGATCGCCTCGGAGACGTCCGTCACGCCGAAGAGGCAGGCGGCGACCCCCTTCGTGCTCCGTCCCCGGCCGGCGAGGATCGCCCGGGCGGCGGCGTCGCTCGTGAACGTGCCGGTCGGACTCGCGATGACGAGGACCCCGTCGACCCGCGGGGAGCGGAGCAGGGTCTTGAGGGCCCCCTGGAACTCGGGGCTCCCCGCGTCGGCGGTCATGTCGATCGGGTTCCCGACCGACGCCGACGGCGACAGCTGGCGGGCAAGCGACGCCCGTTCGTCGTCGTGGAGGTGCGTGAGCTCGAGCCCGTGGCGCGGGATCGCGTCCGCCGCGACGATCCCCGGACCCCCCGAGTTCGTCAGGATCGCGAGGCGCGGCCCCTCCAGGCGCAGGCCGGAGGCGAAGATCTTCGCCGTGCGGAACAGGTCGCCGATCGTCTCGGCGCGGATGACCCCGGACTGCGCGAAGAGGGAGTCGTACAGCTGGTCGCGCCCGGATTGGGCGAGCGATCCGGTGTGGCTCCGGGCCGCCCGCTCCCCCTCGGGGGTGCGGCCGCTCTTGATCACGAGGACCGGCGTCCGCTCGGTGACCTCGCGGGCCGTCTCGAGGAACCGCCGCCCGTCGGCGAGGCTCTCCACGTACAGGAGGATCACCCGCGTCGCCGGGTCGTCCGCCATCGCCCGGAGCAGGTCGTTCTCGTCGACCCCGGCGCGGTTGCCGACCGAGACGAACTGGGAGAAGCCGATCCGCTCGCTGATCCCGTACTGGATGATCCCCGCGCCGAGCGCGCCGCTCTGGGAGATGAAGGCGATGTTCCCCCGCGGGGGGAGGCTCGAGCTGAACGTCGCGTTGAGGTTCACCTGCTGGTCCGTGTTCAGGATCCCGAAGCAGTTCGGCCCGACAAGCGACATCCGGTACCGTCGGGCGACCTCGACGAGCTTCGCCTCGAGGGGGATCCCGGCGCCGCCGACCTCGCGGAATCCCGAGGAGATCACGATCGCCCCCTTTGTCCCCCGCCGGCCGACCTGCTCGACGACGTCGGGGACCCGGGCCGCGGGGACGATGACGACCGCCAGGTCCGGCACCTCCGGCAGCGCGCCGACATCGGGGTAGCAATGCACCCCCGAGACGCTCCCGTGCGACGGGTTGACCGGGTAGACGGTCCCGGTGAATCCGGCCTGGATCACGTTGCGGAACAGGGAGGCGCCGACTGCGCCCGGGCGGTTGGAGGCGCCGATGACGGCGATCGACCGGGGGGCGAGCAGCTCCTGGAGCGGCCGCGAACGTTCGGTGGGCATGAAGATCCCTCGTCCGGACGGACGGGCCTCCGCCCCCATAATATACGCCCCGTCACCTGCGCACCCCGTGACGTCAAATCCTCCGACGCCGGGCGCCGCCC
>JAKABH010000054.1 GCA_021801925.1 Thermoplasmata archaeon
ATGGGGCTGCCCGAATTTGAATCGGGGTCCCGGGCTCCCAAAGCCCGAAGGATGGACCAATAGAGCGGGGAAAGGATCGGACCCCTTCGCCCCGTAGCTACCCCACAGCCCCATGCCCGGCCGGCTAGACCGCGTGGATCCGCTTCAGCGATCGTCCGATGCGGCACTCCGCCGGCGCCGGGTCGACCTTCTCGATGCGGTACCGCTGCTTCGGCGGAAGCGATGGCCCCGCGCAGTCCCACCAGTTCGGGCAGTCGAGCCGCCGGCACGGGTAGCGGCCGACGTCGACCGAGCTTCCGACGAGCGCGCTCCCCGCGTCGACGAGCAGCGGGCGGGGGACCGGCCGGACCTCGACGACGTGCGCCTCCGTCTCCTGGAGGGCGCAGGGATGGGTCACGGGCCGGACCTTCGTCACCGCGTAGCGTCGTCCCGGGTCCAGCGTGAGGCAGGCGTGCCGGTACGGGCAGTTCCGGCAGACCGGCGCCCCCCCGCTGTAGACGAATTCGGCCCCCTCGCGCGCCTCCCCCACGCCGATCAGCGTGATCTCCGCCATCTTACCCGATCACCCCGGTCACCGCCGCGAGCCGCTCGGCGGCCTCGCGGGTGAGCCCATTGTCGCCGAGGATCGTATACCGCTCGGGGCGGATCGAATGCGCCAGCACGAGGGCGTGGACGACCTCCTCGGGACCGACGCCGAGCTCGCGGGCGGTCGTCGGCGCCCCGATCGCGTGCAGGGCCGTCTTGAGCCGGCGCCAGTCCCCGCCGTGCAGGTACATCATCATGATCGCGCCGACGCCGCACTGCTCGCCGTGCAGGCTCGGGTGCTCGCTGACGCGGTCGAGCGCGTGGCTGAACAGGTGCTCGCTGCCGGAGCAGGGCCGGGAGGAGCCCGCGACGCTCATGGAGATCCCCGCCACGAGGATCGGCCGGATCGCGATCCAGACCGACTCCTCGAGGTTCGGCTTGATCGACGCCGCGTGGTCGATGATCTCCTGGGCCGCATACTCGGAGAGCGTCGCGGCGGTGCTCGAGAACTCCTCGTTCCGCAGCCGCACGGCGAGCCGCCAGTCGAGGACCGCGGTCACGTTCGAGATCACGTCGGCGCACCCCGCGGCGAGGAGACGGAACGGCGCCTTGACGATCAGTTCGGTGTCGGCGATCACGCCGACCGGCACGGCGGCCTGGGTCGAGGTCGTCGTCGCCCCGCCGTGGAGGGACGCCCGCGGCGAGGAGATCCCGTCGTGGGCCGCGGAGGTCGGCAGGCTCACGAACGGGATCCCGAGGCGGGCGGCGACGACCTTGGTGATGTCGATCTTGCTGCCGCCCCCGACCCCGACGACGAACCGCGCGCCCGCGGCCCGGGTCTCCGCTTCGAGGCGGTCGACCTCCGATTCGGTCGCCTCGCCGGCGATCAGGAGCGCCGCCTCGAAATGGGCCTCCCGCAGGATCTCGGCGGCGCGGCGCCCGGCGAGGTCGACGGTCCGCGGGCCCGTGATGACCGCCCCCCGGTCGGCGAAGTCGAACTGGCGGCAGGTGGTGCCGAGGTCGGCGATCACCCCGTGGCCGACCAGCACGATCCGGGGGAAGACCATCCCGCGCGCCTTCCCGAACGGAAAGTCGGTCGACGGGATCGGCGGGTGCGGGCGGCCGGGTTCTCCCCCCATCCTCGAGGGCGCGACGAGGGGCCGACCCTCATTAGCCTTCCGGCGACTACCGGCCGGGGACGTCGCCCCAGAGGACCTTGTGGGTCTGCAGCATCACCCGGACGTCCAGCCGGTCGGCCAGGACCCAGTCGGCGAGGCGGCCGGCATCCGACCCCCAGACCGGCTGGAAGACGGCCGCCGCCGGGCCCCCGTACGACCGTCGGACCGTGCGGGCGTAGAGGTAGTCCTTCCGGTCCCCGATCACGAACTTGATCACGTCCTGGGCCCGGAGGAGGGGGAGGTTCTCCCAGCGGTTGCGCCCGTCCATCTTGGAGCCGGGGCACTTCACGTCAACGCTGAGGATGAGCCGGGGGATCGCGAGGTACGGCGCGACGTCGAGCGAGCCGCCGGTCTCGACGACCGTCGTCACGCCCGCGTCGGCGAGCCGCCGGGCGAGGTCGAGCGACGCGGCCTGGAGCAGCGGCTCCCCCCCCGTCAGGCAGACGTACCGCGTCCGGTGGCGGGCGACCTCGCGGACGATCGACGGGATCGAGCGCTCCCGACCGGGACCGAACGAGTAGGTCGTGTCGCACCAGCGGCAGCGGAGGTTGCAGCGCGCGGTGCGGACGAACGTCGTCCGCTCCCCGCTCAGCGGACCCTCCCCCTGCACCGAGTGGAACACCTCGATGATCCGCACATCCCGAAGGGGCGCCCGACGGTACTTAGGGTTCGCGCCCCGGCCCGTCCCGACCGATGCCGCCGCCGGGTACCCCTCAAATACGCCTCCGGGGTGGAAGCGCCCGATGTCCGGGGCGCGCGACGCACACTGGCAGGCCGCCTGGGCGGCCGCGGACCTTGCGCGGGCGCGCTCCGTCCCGGGACGCCGGAAATTCTTTGCCGTGGTCGCCTATCCGGGGACGAGCGGCTTCCTGCACGTCGGCCACCTGCGCGGCTACGCCTACGCCGATGCGCTCCACCGGTACCACCGCATGAACGGGGCCCAGGTGTTCCTGCCGTTCGGCATCCACGCCTCCGGTCTCCCGGCCGTCACCTGGGCCCAGAAGGTCCGCGAGGGGGATCCGACGATCCTCGCCCAGCTGGCCGACCACGGGGTCCCGCCAGAGACGATCGCCGGCCTCGGGGAGCCGGAGGCGGCCGCGCGGTTCCTCGGCCACGAGTACCAACGGGTCCTGGGGCGCCTCGGGATCCTCTTCGACCCGGCGAGCTACGTGACGACGATCGACGACGACTACCGGGCGTTCATCCGCTGGCAGTTCACCGCTCTCCGCGAGATCGGGGCGCTCGTCCAGGGATCGTACCTCACGGCGGTCTGTCCGGTCTGCGGGCCGGTGGCGGTCGACCCCTCCGAGACCGACCTGAGCGCGGGAGGGGACGCCGAGACGATCCGCTTCACGGCGGTCCCGTTCCCGCTCGACGACGGCCGGATCCTGCTCGCCGCGACCCTCCGACCGGAGACGGTCTTCGGCGTCACGAACCTGTGGCTCGCGCCCGGCGGCCGCCTCGTCGCCTGGCACCTCGGCGAACGGACCTACCTCCTCGCCCCCGACGGGGCGGAACGGATGGTCGAGCAGCACGGCGGGCATCTGGGCCACGAGGTCGCCGCGGCCGACCTGCTCGGCCGGACGGTGCGGGTGCCGCTCGCGGAGCATGTCGTCCCGATCCGCGCTAGCCCGCTCGTCGACCCGGCGCTCGGCACCGGGGTCGTGATGTCCGTGCCGGCGCACGCCCCGGCCGACGCCGCGGCGCTCCGGTCGCTGCCCGCCCACGAGCGGGAGGCACTCGGGGCCCCCCGCGTGATCCTTGGGCTCGGCCCGGAGGCGCTCTCCGCCACCGAGGAGGCGCTGACCCGCGGCGACGGAACCCCGGCCGAGCGGGCCCTCGGGGCGGTGGGCGACCCGGGCCTCGAGGACCGGGCGGCCCTCGACGAGGCGACCGAGCGGCTCTACCGCCTGGAGCTGCTCCACGGCCGGCTGCAGGTGCCCGGCTTTGAGGGCGTCCCCGTCCGCGAGGCCCGCGAAACGATCGCCGCCGATCTCCGCGCCCGGCACGGTGGGTTCGAGCTCCAGGAGTTCTCGAAGCCGGTCGTCTGCCGCAACGGCCACCGGGTCGTGATCCGCCGGGTGCCGAACCAGTGGTTCCTCCACTACGCCGACCCGGCGTGGAAGGCGGCGACGCACCGACGGGTCGATCGGCTGGCGACGTTCCCCCCGGAGTACCGCTCCGAGCTCCACGCGATCGTCGACTGGTTCGCCGACCGCCCGTGCACGCGACGGGGCCGCTGGCTTGGCACGCCGTTCCCGTTCGAGCCGGGGTGGGTCGTCGAGCCGATCGCCGACTCGACGTTCTACATGGCCTACTTCGTCGTGCGCCGGTTCGTCCGGGACGGCCGCCTCCGCACCGAGGACCTGACCCCCGCGTTCTTCGACCGGGTCTTCCGCGGGAATGGGCCCGGCGAGCCGAGGGTCGCCGACGCCCTCCAGGCGGAGATCCGCCGCGAGTTCCAGTACTGGTATCCCCTCGACCTGAACATCGGCGGCAAGGAGCACAAGCGGGTCCACTTCCCGGTCTTCCTCTTCACGCACGCCGTCCTCGCCGAGGAGGCGCTGCAGCCGGCCGGGATCCTCGTCCACGGCTGGATCACCGGCCCGAGCGGCGAGAAGTTGTCGAAGAAGGAGACGGCGGCGAAGGGCGGCCGCATCCCCCCGATCGACGACGGGCTCGAGCGCTGGGGGGCGGATGCCCTGCGGCTCTACTACCTGCTCGCGGTCTCGCCCGCCCAGGATCTCGAGTTCGATCCGGCGGCGGTCGACGCCGCCGCCGACCGGATCGCGGACGTCGCGCGGCTCGCCCGGGAGGCGATCGGGGGCGGGGACGGCCCGCCCGAGCTCGACGCCTGGCTGCTCGCCCGCACCCGCGAGTGGGTCGACCGGGCCCATCGGGCCTTCGCGACGAACGACCTCAGGCGCGCCGCCGAGCTCCTCTACGTCGAGGTCCCGGCGCTGCTGCGCCGCTACTACGCCCGGGGCGGCGTCCCCGGCGCCGCGACGGAGCGGCTCGCCCGGGCCTGGACCCGCTTCCTCGCGCCGATCACCCCCCACACCGCCGAGGAGATCGCCGCCCCGTGGGGGGAGGGGCTCGTCGCCGCCGCCGCGCTCCCGACGGCCGAGGCGTTCCCCGCCTCCCCCGAAGCGGAGGCGCGCGAGGCGTATCTGGAGGGCGTAGAGGCCGACCTCCGGGCGGTGCTTCGCGCCGGCGAGGGGCGCGCCGCGGCCGCGCCGACTCGGGTCTTCTTCTACGTCGCCGCCCCGTGGAAGAAGGTCGTGGAGGGATGGGCCCGCGAGCAGATCGCCCGCGGCGAGGGGATCGGCATCCGCGAGGCGATGGCGCGTCTCGGGAGCCACCCCGAACTGGCGGCGCACCGGGGGGAACTGCCGCGCTACCTCGAGCGCGTCGCGGGGGCGCTCCGTACGGAAGGGGGGCCGGGGCCGGCGCCGTCGGACGAGGTCGACGCCCTCCGCGCGGGAGCCGGCTACCTCGCCCGGCGGTTCGCGCTCACGGAGGTCGCGGTCCACCCCGAGGCCGAGGCGGAGCCGTTCGACCCGAAGGGGCGCCGGGAGCGGGCGCGGCCGGGCCGGCCGGCGTTCTACTTCTTCTGAGCGGGCCGGGTGCGGTGCGGGCCGCGGCGGTCGCGCGGGAAGTTGAGGTACATCCGGGACGGCGTGGGGTGGGCGGAGACGCGGCGATACTTCGCCGATCGCTTGCGCGAATAGCTCCGTTCGACGGCGCCGGAGATCTCGAAGTAGATGAGCTGCCCGACCGGCATCCCCGCGTAGATGCGGACCGGCACCTTGACGCTCATCTCGAGGGTCCAGTAGTTGCAGAACCCTTCGTCGCCCTTGCCGGCGGTGGAGTGGATGTCGATCCCGAGGCGGCCGACGCTCGACTTCCCCTCCAGGAACGGGACGTAGCCGTGGGTCTCGGTGTACTCCTCCGTGACGCCGAGGTAGAGCTGTCCGGGGACCAGCACGTAGCCGGTCGGCGGGATGCGGAACTCCCGGACCGGGTTCGCCCGGCGCGCGTCGAGCGCCGGGGTCCGGTAGACGGCGAGATACGGCCCGAGGTGGACGTCGTAGGAGTTCGTCCCGAGCGACTCCGGCCGGAACGGGCGGATGACGATGCGGCCGCGCTCCATCTCCGCGCGGATCTTCGCGTCCGAGAGGATCATGCCGGCCGGGGGCGCCGAGCCGGCGTCGCTATTTAACGGGGGGCGGGAGCGGCGCCGACGATTCCAGGAGGAGGGCGGCGTAGCCGACGACGTCGGGCATCGGCGTCGCCTCCCCCGAGTGGCCCCACCGCAGGAGCCGGGGCGTGAGCCCCTCTCCGGCGAGGGCGCGCAGCAGCACCGTGGTCGGGGCGACCCCGCACATCGAGATGGCGTGGGCCTCGACGGTGTCGTAGAGCCGGCGCCCGTCCGAGGCGAGGATCGCCTCGATCGCGAGGGCGTCCTGTCGGCGGGCGACCTCGACCGGCACGTAGTGCGAGAAATCGGTGGAGGCGACGAGCAGGACGTCCTCGTCCGCGACCGCGGCCCGGACGACCGCCGCGACCCGGTCGAGGGCGGCGAACGGGCCGAACCGGATCTGGAGCGCGACGAACCGGGGTCGGGGGAGCACGTAGTCGAGGAACGGGAGCTGTACCTCGATCGAGTGCTCGCGGGCGTGGGCGGCCTCGTCGACCTCGAGCGGGGGTCGGCGGAGCCGGTCGAGGAGCGGGTGCGCGCAGGCGACCGCGCCGAGCGGGGTGCGCCAGTCGACCGCCGACAGCGCCGCCCCGCGGCCCGCGGCGTAATGGTCGACGCCGAGGACGAGGACCGACGCGGGGGGCCGTTCGGCGGCGACCGCCGCATAGGCGAGCGCGGCGATCGGGCCGGAGTAGTCGAGGCCGGCGTGCGGGACGACGATCGCCCGGACGTGCCGCTCCGGCCGCCGGTGCGGCTCCGGCAGCGCGCCGGGGCCCCGCGTCGAGCGAAAGCACGCCTCGACCTGGTGGGCGAGGGCGGCAGGGTCGTCCGCGTAGAACTGTCCCGCGACGGCCGGTTCCCGCATCGCCCCTCGTCCGCCCTCAGGGGGCTGCCAGCGTCGCGACCACGCGGCCGGCGTCCTCGGGGTCGAGCGCGACGCGCGGCCGGGGGTGGAACGGGTTCGCCTCCCCGTAGCGCGGGATCACGTGGAAGTGGACATGGAAGACGATCTGCCCGGCGGCGGCGCCGGCGTTGAGCGCGAGGTTGTAGTCCGGCGCGAGCCGCCCGACCCGGCGGCACATCCGGTCGACGGTGTGCATGAGCGCGATCCGGTCCGCCTCGTCGAGATCGGCGAGCCGGGCCCCGTGCCGGCGCGGCACCACGAGGAAGTGGCCCCGGGTGAACGGGTACAGGTCCAGGAAGGCGATCGTGTCGGCATCCTCGTACAGGACATAGCCGGGGGCCCGGTGGGCCGCGATCTCGCAGAAGATGCAGGCCGCACCGGACGGCGGGGACGGAGAGGGCATCGGCGCGGTTGAGGGAGCCGCAGCGCGTAAAGGTTGCTCCAGCGGCCTCTGCGGGAGACACCTATTAGGGAGCCAACGCTCGCTGCGCCCGATGCGCTTCCGACCGGCTCGGGCGATCGTCCTGATCGCCGTCGCCGCCCTGCTCGCGATCCCCGCCGCGGCCGGGGCCCGGACGGCGCCGGCGGCCGCCCCCGCTTCGGGGACGGCCCTCGTCACCGATGCGATCTTGATGCCGGCCGGTCTGGCGAGCCGGCCGCTCCCCGCGACCGCGTCGGTCGAACTGACCCTTACCCTCGCCTACGCCCACCCGGCGACGCTGGCGGCGTTCCTCTCCGCCGTCCAGCAACCCGGCAGCGCCCAGTACCACCGCTATCTCTCGGCGTCCGAGTTCCGCGCCGAGTTCGACCCGACGCCGGCCGAGCGGTCCCGCGTGGCATCGGTGCTTGTCGCCGCCGGCGGAACGGGCGTGGCCGTCGGACCGACCGGCGCGACCGTCTCGGCGACGGTGCCGGCGGCGGCCGTCGACCGCCTGTTCGGGGTCGACCTCCGCTCGTTCGGGACCGTCGGCCGCGAGCCGATCTATACCGCGACCGGGACGCCGACGCTCCCCCCGGCGCTCGCCGGCGACGTCGTCGGGATCGGGGGCCTCTCCAACGCCGCGAACGTCCGCCTGAGCCTGGCGGCCCGGCTCGCGCCGGCGGCCCCGGTCGACTCGGCCCGCGGCGGCAGCAGTTCGTTCGTGATCGGGGACCAGGGGGTCCAGTGGATGACCGGCTCCGACTACACCCAGCTCTACGGCGCTTCCGACCTGTTTCCGGGCGGATCGCTCGGCTCCGCCGGCCGCTACCCGACGTCCGTCGCGATCGCGACCCTCCTGGCGAGCTCGTACAACGCCTCGACCGCCGAGAACCTCCCCCCGTGGGACCCGAACGTCATCGATACGTACCTCAACAACACGACGGCGCCCGCCTGGGCGCACTCCCCCGTCACGGGCGTTCCCGTCCCGATCGCGAACGTGACGCCGCCGCTGCCGGGGTTCTTCGGTGGGCTCAACGACACTTCGGGGTTCGAGTTCGAGAACTCGCTCGACCTCGAGATGGCCGGGGACATGGCGCCGGGGGCTCCGCTCTACAACTTCTACTTCGCCGGGAGCCTTGCGGCGACGACCGCCGGTGGCCCCCTCACCGACCTCGCCGACGACTTCGCGCTCGACCTCGCCACCGCGCTCAACTACACCTATCCGAGCGGGGTCCAGCTCGGCGTGGTGAGCGGCTCGTTCGGCCTCCCCGATCTGAACGACTCCGCCTGGAACGCGGCCCTCCAGGAGGCGGCCGCCACCGGCGTGACGGTCGTCATGGCGAGCGGCGACCAGGGAAACGCCCCGTCCGCGGACACCGGCCGCGGCGCCGACGGCCAGTGGCCGACGTGGCCCGCTTCGGCGACGTTCAACTCGAGCGGCGCGATCGCGGTCGGCGGGGTGACCGTCACCGCCGACGGCGTGCCGACGACGACGTTCAACGGGACCTCGCTCAACGTGACGTTCGACTCGAACCTCTCGGGGTTCCAGAGCATGTCGGCGTGGTACAACGCGCCCGGAGCACCGGGCAGCGGCGACTGGGCCGGGAGCGAAGGCGGTCTCAGCACCGTCGTGCCGGAGCCCGCCTGGCAGTTCCATTCGGCGGCGCAGCCGGCGATCTCCGCCGCGGCCGGTCTGCAGGGCGCCTCGTTCCTCGGGCGGGCGGAGCCGGACGTCGCCTTCCCGGCGAACAACACGATCGCCTACGTTCTCTCGGACGCCCAGCACAACCTCTACTTCGACGTCCTCGCCGGCACGAGCGTGGCGACCCCGCTCTTCGCGGGGCTCCTGGCGGACGAGGTGGCCGTCCTGGGCCACCCGCTCGGCTTCCTCGACCCGACGCTCTACCGGATGGCGAGCTACTACCAGGCGAACGGGAGCTCGGGCGACCCGTTCCTCGGCGTCACGGTCGGCGGCAACTACGTCTTCGACGCGGGCCCCGGCTGGAACGCGGTGACCGGCTGGGGGGGGCTCAACGCCGTCCTCTTCCGCGCCGCCCTCGAGAACGCGACCGTGACGAACTTCACCTACACCGGTCCGACCCCGGGCCTGCCGCCGCCGGCGTCCACCGGTCCGGCCTTCTCCGTCGAGACCGTCGCCGTCGTGCTCGGCCTCGCCGTCGCCGCCGCGATCGTCCTCGTCCTCGCCTTCGGACGGCCCCGCCGGTCGGCCGGGACCCCCCTCCCCCCGTGGGGACCGACCGGCGGCCTCCAGCCGCCCGGGCCGTGGCCGCCGGGCCACGCCGGCGGCCCGCCGCTTCCGCCCCCGCCGCCGGGCGCGGCCCCGCTGGCGAGCGCCCCCGCGACGTTCCAGTG
>JAKABH010000055.1 GCA_021801925.1 Thermoplasmata archaeon
GTGCCCCGGACGCCGACCGTGCTGGTCGATCCGCCGGGCGGACGTTCCCTCGACTTCACGGGGGGGGCGGCCGAGCGCGCCCGGGCCGCGCTGCGCGACGCGGGGGCCGCGGCCGCGCCGTCCCCGGCCGCCGCGATCGACTGGGTCCGCGCGGTGCTCTCCGCCGGCCCGCCGCCGGCGGAGGGGCCGATCCGAGCGGCCGGAACTCGAGCGGGGGAACCTCGGGCCCCGTGAACTGCTCGAAGAGCCGCGGGAGATCGCGGTCGACGGCGACCAGGGTCGAGTCGACCCCGAGGCGGGACGCCTCGACCACGGCCGCCGCGACCCCGAAACGGCCGATCGGTCGGTCGGGGTCGGCCTGCCGCAGGGCGTGGTAGGCTTCGAGGCCGTGGGCGAAGAGCGGCGCCGCCGGGGCCCGCCCCAGCGCCGCCCGCAGCTCGGGGACGAGCGTTTTGTCCCCCAGGCGCCCCGCGGGGACCGGGATCACCCAGAGGCGGCCGACCGGCATCGGGACGATCCCCTCGAGCTCCCCGACGTCGACGAGCTCCCCCGCCGCGGCCGCGCCGTGCGCGCGCCCCCGCGAGCCCGGGCCGCCGCCGGGCCGGACGGTCAGGATCCCGTCCACGATCTCGAGCCGTACCGCCTCGCCCGCCCTCACCGCCTCGGCGGCGACGGCCCGGGTCGTGCGGACGATGTGCAGCCGGTCGAGCCGGGCGGCGAGGTCGTCGCGGACGCTGCCCAGGGCGAAGTGGAGCCAGTCGACCCCCGCCACCGTGGGCCGGTAGCGGCCGTCGCGGAACTCGACGAGCCCCCGCCGCTTCAGGGAGCGGAACGAATGGGAGACCGCCTGGACCGAGACCCCGAGGCGGGCGGCGATCGTCCGCAGCTCGGTCGCCGGCTCGGTCTCCGCCTCGTAGAGGAACAGAAGGTCGCTGACGGCGCCGAGCCGACGGAGCGTGGCGAGCCCCCGCGGCCCCGCCTCGCCGGGGGGATTCCGCGCGGCCACCCCGAACGCATCGCCGGGGAGTACAAGACCGCGCGGGGGGCCGGCCGCCTCACGCGGCGGCGGGGCGCCGATCGGGCGCCGCCGCCTGCTCCCGCCGGATCGAGCGGATCCGGTCGCGGATGCGGGCGGCCTCCTCGAAGTCGAGGCGCTCGGAGGCGAGGCGCATCTCCTCCTCGAGGTTCGCGAGCAGGAGGGGCATCCTCGCCTTCCACTTCCGGCCGAGGCCGGCGGTCGACAGCTCGCCCGACGGCGCCTCGCTCCCCGGCGCGAGGAGGGCCCGGACCTCCTTCTGGACCGATTCGGGGACGATGTGGTGCGCCCGGTTGTAGTCGACCTGCGCGGCGCGGCGGCGCGCCATCTCGTCGATCGCCCGCCGCATCGAACCGGTGATGCGGTCGGCGTAAAGGACGACCTTCCCCCGCTCGTTGCGGCTCGCCCGTCCGGCGGTCTGGACGATCGACGTCTCGCTGCGGAGATACCCCTCCTTGTCGGCGTCGAGGATCGCGACGAAGCTCACCTCGGGGAGATCGAGCCCCTCCCGCAGGAGGTTGATCCCGACGAGGATGTCGAAGTGGCCGAGCCGGAGTTCGCGGAGGACCTCGACCCGCTTGAGCGTCTCGACGTCCGAGTGCAGGTAGCGGACCCGCATCCCGAGCTTCCCGAGGTACTTCGCGAGCTCCTCGCTCGTCCGCTTGGTCAGCGTCGTCACCAGGGCCCGGTCGCCCCGGGCGACCGTCGCGCGGAGCTCGCCGACCAGATCCTCGATGTGGCCGCGGAGCGGCCGGACCTCGATCGGCGGGTCGATGAGGCCGGTCGGGCGGATGATCTGCTCGACGACCCCCTTCGACGCCTTCCGCTCGAACGGGCCGGGGGTCGCCGAGACGAAGACCGCCTGCGGCACCCGGGCGAGGAACTCGGGGAACGTGAGGGGCCGGTTGTCGCGCGCCGACGGCAGCCGCCAGCCGAAGTCGACGAGATTGTCCTTGCGGCTGCGGTCCCCCTTGTACATCCCCTGGAGCTGGGGGATCGTCACGTGCGACTCGTCGAGGAAGACGAGGAAGTCGTCCGGGAAGAAGTCGAGGAGGGTGTACGGCGGCTCGCCCGGTCGGCGACCGGCGAAGAAGCGGGCGTAGTTCTCGACCCCGGTGCAGTAGCCGGTCTCCCGGAGCATCTCGAGGTCGTAGTTCACCCGGCCGCGCAGCCGCTGCGCCTCCACGATCTTCTCCGCGGCCAGGAGCTCCGCGACGCGGGCGTCCCGCTCGGCCTCGATCGCGGCGAGGATCCCGCGCATCCGCTCGTCGATCGTGAGGAAGTGCGTCGCGGGGAAGACGGTGAGCTGGTCGAGCTCCCGGCGCTCCGAGAGCGTCACGGGGTCGAGCTCGGTGATCGCGGCGACGATCCGGCCGTCGAGCTCGATCCGGTGGACCGTCTCGCCCGCGCCCATCACGTCGATCGTGCCGCCGCGCACGCGGAACCGCCCGCGCTTGAGCTCGACGTCGTTGCGGGCGTACTTCATCCGGACCAGCTGGGCGAGCAGCTCCTGCCGGCCGATCTCCTGCCCGACCCGCACGCCGACGACCGAGGCGCGGTAGTCGTCGGGGGATCCGAGGCCGTAGATGCAGCTCACGGAGGCGACCACGAGGACGTCCCGCCGCGTGAGCAGGGCTTGGGTCGCCCGGTGCCGCAGACGGTCGATCTCCTCGTTGATCGACATGTCCTTCTCGATGTACAGGTCGATCTGCGGGACGTAGGCCTCGGGCTGGTAGTAGTCGTAGTAGCTCACGAAGTACTCGACGGCGTTGCGCGGGAAGAGGGCGCGGAACTCGCTCACGAGCTGGGCGGCCAGGGTCTTGTTGGGACTCACCACCAGGGTCGGCCGCTGCAGGCGCTGGACCGTGTGGGCCATCGTGAACGTCTTGCCGCTGCCGGTGACGCCGAGCAGCGTCACGTACTTCTCCCGACGTTCGAGCCGGGCGACGATCTCGTCGATCGCCTTCGGCTGGTCCCCCTGCGGCACGAGATCGGTCTCGAGCTCGAAGCGACCGGGGAGCGCCGGCGGCCGTTCGGCGCCGGTGCGCCGGCTCACGGGCCCGTCCCGGAGCCCGCCCGCGGGCGGGCCCCGTAGCCGAGCGGGTCGACGGTGACCGGGTCGAAGCCGAGCGCCCCGACGCCCCGTCGGATCGGCTCCCCGACCCGCGGGTCGAGGAGGCGGGCGACCTCGTCGGGCCCGACCTCGAGGCGCGCGCCGCCCCCGTGGACCCGGACCCGCACCCGGCGGAAGCCGCCGGCGAGGAGGAGCGATTCGGCGGCCTCGATCCGGCGGAGGAGCGGCGCGTCGATCGGATCGCCGTGGGCGACCCGGGAGGCGAGGCAGGCGTCGGACGGCGTCTCCGCGTTCGGAAGGCCGAACGACCGCGCCGCGCGCCGGACGTCCGCCTTCGTCCAGCCCGCGACGACGAGCGGATGGGCGAAGCCGGCCTCCTCCATCGCCCGGAGTCCCGGTCGGTCGTCGCCGAGGTCGTCGAGCTGCACCCCGTCGAGGTAGCTGCGGATCCGGCGGCCGTCGCCGAAGGCGCGCAGGCGCTCCGTCTCGACGGCGCGGCAGAAGTAGCAGCGGTTGGACGGGTTCGACCGGTACTCGGCCCGCTCGAGGGGGTTTGCCGGGATCAGATGGTGCTCGATCCCGATCGCCGCGGCGACGCGGACGGCCCGCTCGACCTCGGCCGCCGCGACGGCGGGCCCGGTCACTGTCGCGGCGACGGCCGCCGAGCCGAGGGCGGCGCGCGCGAGCGCCGCCACGACGGCGGAGTCGACCCCTCCCGAGAGGGCGACCAAGGTCGGCCCGCCGCCGCGGAGGTGGTCGATCAGGGCCTCGGCGCCCCACGGACGGTCGGGCGCCGCACGGGGGCCGGCCATAGGAGCGGGCCCGATCCGGCCCCGGGGGAAAACAGTATCTCCCGCGGCCGACCCTACCGCCTCCGAACGGGGGCCGGGAATGCAGGCGGTCAATGACGGGACGCGGTGGATGGTTCGGCTGGACGACGGCGACGACCTGGTCGAGGCGCTGACCGCCTTTGGCGAAGCGCATCGCCTCCGCGCCGCCCAGGTCCTCTTCGGGATCGGCATGTTCCGCCGCGCCACGTTCGGCTACTGGGACGGGAGCGCCTACCGGCCCCAGGAGCTCACGCTCCCGCACGAGGTCGTCGCGCTCCACGGGACGATCGCCGAGGCGGACGGACACCCGTCGCTCCACCTGCACGGGGCCGTCGCCGGACCCGACCACCGCCTGGTCGGGGGCCATCTCCTCCGGGCGACCGTCGGCATCCTGCTGGAGGTCGCGATCGATACGTTCCCCGGCCGCGTCTTCGGCCGGCCGATGGTCGAGAGCCTCGGCCTCCGGCGGCTCGACCTCGAGCCGGGAGCCGTCCCGTAGGCCGCCCCACGCCCCGGGATCGGAGCCCGCATGGAGGAGGCGTCGATCCCCGACCGCTGGGCGGCGCTCGACCCCAGGCTGGCGGCCGCGGCCGCCCGCCGCGGGATCCGGGAACCGACCGAGATCCAGCGCCTCGCCGCGCCGATCCTGGAGGGCGACGACGACGCGCTCCTCCTCTCCCCGACCGGCACGGGGAAGACCGAGGCGGCGCTGCTCCCGCTCCTCTCCCGCCGGCTCGCCGCCCCGTCGCCCGCGATCGCCCTCCTCTACATCACCCCCCTGCGGGCGCTGAACCGCGACCTGGAGCAGCGCCTGGTCGGCCTCGTCGAGGAGGTCGGACTCACCGCCGCCGTGCGCCACGGCGACACCCCCGCCGCCGCGCGCCTGGCCCAGTCGAAACGGCCGCCCGACCTGCTGCTCACCACCCCCGAGACGCTCCAGCTCCTGCTCGTCGGGAGCCGCCTGCGGGAGGGGCTCCGCGAGGTCCGGGCCGTCGTCGTCGACGAGGTGCACGAGCTCGTCGGCTCGGACCGCGGCGCGCAGCTCGCCCTCACGCTGGAGCGGCTCGACGACCTCGCCGGCCGCCGGATCCGACGGATCGGCCTCTCGGCGACCGTCGGGAACCCGGAGGCGGTCGCCCGTTTCCTCGCCCCGGCGCCGAGGCGCATCGCCGTCCGGGCGGCCCTGCAGCGGCGACTCCTCGAGCTGTCGGCGCGGCGGCCCCCCGACGACCTCCCGCCGCTGGAACCGGGCCTCGTCCGCGACCTGAAGGCCGATCCCCCGCTGCTCGCCGCGCTGCGGGCCGTCGAATCCGAGATCCGGGGGCACGCAACGACGCTGATCTTCGTCAACACGCGGCCGACGGCCGAGGGGCTCGCCGCCCGCCTGAACCGCCTCGCCCCGGACCTGCCGATCGCCGTCCACCACGGTTCCCTCTCCCGGGAGGTGCGCGAGGAGGCCGAGCGCGCGTTCCGGGACGGCCGGCTCCGTGCGCTCGTCGCGACCTCCTCGCTCGAGCTCGGGATCGACGTCGGCGGGATCGACTTCGTGCTCCAGTTCGGCTCCCCCCACCAGGTCGGCCGCCTCGTCCAGCGGGTCGGCCGCTCGGGCCACCGGCTCGACCGGGTGATCCGCGGCACCGTCCTCTCCCTCGACGACGACGACCTCGAGGAGGCGGCCGTCCTTGCCCGCCGCGCCGACGAGGGGCTGGTCGAGCCGATCGCCTGGCGGACCCGCAACCGCCTCGCCGCCGCCCAGCAGATCGTCGCCGCGCTTCGGGCGGAGCGCCTCGTCGATCCGGGCCGCCTGGTCGCGGTGCTCGGCCGCGCCGCCGCGGTGCACGACCTCCGCCCGGAGGAGTGGACGGAGCTCATCGACTACCTGGTCGGCCTCCGCCTGGCGAAGCGGACGGACGACGGGCGGCTCACCCCGGGCCGGGCGACGCTCGCCCGGTTCTACGCCGCCCTCTCCCTCATCCCGGACGAACGGACGTACCGCCTCCGCGACCTCGCGACGCGGCGGCTCATCGGCACCCTCGACGAGCGCTTCGTGCTCACCCAGATCCTGGCGCAGCCCGAGGAGATCTTCCTCCTGCACGGCCGCACCTGGAAGGTCGTCGAGTACCGGGACGGCGAGCTCCTCGTCGAGACCGTCCAGGAGATCGGGTCGGAGCCGCGCTGGGCCGGCGAGGACCTGCCGGTCCCGTTCGACGTCGCCCAGGAGATCGGCCGCCTCCGCCGGGAGGGCGACTTCGACGCCTACCCGATCGACGAGCGGGACCGGCGCCGCCTCGCCGAACGGCGGGCCGTCGCGGCGGCGGCCGGCGCGCTGCCGACCGACCGCCGCGTGACGGTGACGATCCGCGGCCGGCTCGTCGTCGTCGGCGCCTGCTTCGGCTCGCGGACGAACGAGACGCTCGCCCTCGCCGTCGCCGGGCTCCTCACCGCCCGGCTCGGGGCCCGCACCGACGTCGCCGCCGTCGAGCCGACGTGGTTCGTCCTCGAGCTGCCGGTCGCGCTCGACGGACCGGCCCTCGCGGACGCCTTCGCCCTCGACCCGGCCGCGCTGGAGCCGCTCGTCGAGCGGCTGGTCCCGAGCGGCCTCGACTACCGGTGGGTCTTCCTCGCCGTCGCCCGCAAGCTCGGCGTGATCCCCCCGTCGGCCGATCCCCGGGACCTGCGGACCCTGGAACCGCTGCTCGACGGCAGCCGGACGAACCCGCTCGGCGAGGAGACGCTCGACAAGACCCTCCACGACCGGTACGACCTCCCCCACGCGGTCGACGTGCTGGCCCGGATCCGCTCGGGCGAGATCGAGATCGTCGAGGCGCCCCCGTCCCCCCTGACCGACGGCCCGCTCGAACGGCTCCGTTGGCGGGCGGTCCCGGACGTGCCGCCGCCGACGCTCCTCAAGGCGGTCAAGGAGCGGCTCGCGGGCGAGCCGCTCGATCTCGTCTGCCTGCGCTGCGGCTTCGCCCGGCAGACGACCCCCGGCCGCTACGCGGCGGAGGGGGGGAGCCGCTGCCTCCTCTGCGGCGGCGCCCTCTCGGCCGTGCTCTCCCCGCGACGCGAGGCGGACCGGGAGCAGCTGGTCCGCTACGCCAAGGGAAAATGGCGTCCGCCGGCCCCCGCGACGGCCCGCCCCCCGACCCGACGACGCCCCCGGCGCGTCGAGCGGCCGCCCTCCCCCCAGGTCGAGACGCTCGTCCGCGCCGCCTACACCTCCGCCGAGCTCGTCGCCCACTACGGCGAGCGCGCCCTCTACGCCCTCGCCGCGCGGGGGGTCGGGCCCGAGACGGCGCGTCGGCTGCTCGCCCGGCCGTACCGGGACGACGACGCGTTCTTCACCGAACTGCTCCGGGCGGAGCGGGCCTACGCGAAGACGCGGGCGTTCTGGGACTGAGGGGCGGCGAGCGCGGCGACCGCCGCCTCCACAACCGACCGCGGCGCGTCGGTCCGGATCCCCTCCGGGCGGGCGTGGGTCGGCGCCGCGCGGTAGCCGTCCGCGACGAGGGCGCGGCAGAGCGCCGCGCGGGGCGGCGGTGCGGCCAGGCGGAGCCGGCGGGCGACCTCGTTCGACTCGTAGTAGAACGCCCGGGGGATCCCGACCTCCCCTTGGAGGCGCGCCAAGAACCCGGCGACCTCGCGGGGCTGCGCGGCGCCCGGCGGGACCACCAGGCGCCGGACGAACGCCGGATCCCCGAGCCCACCGAGCCACATCGGGCCGAACGGCCCCCCCGGGCCGAGGGGGGGACCGTCCCACGCCGCCGGATCGATCGATCCGATCGCCCCCGGAGCGGCGGGGCCGCGCCTCAGCTCCGCGTAGAGGCGGAGGTGGTGGCCGCGGACGTAGGCGAGGAGCGGGTGGAGGTGGCGGCCGGTCGCCCCCGCCGCCCGATCGACCCGGGCGAGCAGGATCCGCAGGCCCCCCTCGGGACCGAGCCGGCCGCGGACCGGGCGGGCGCCGTAGCGCCGCTCGCACGCCCCGGGCTGGACCCCGGCGAGGACCATGAGATCGGTCGCCGTGACGGCGAGGAGTCCGCCGTCGGCCGTCGCTCCTACCGCGGTGTCGAGGAACGGGAGCGGGGAGCCGTACGGGTCGAGGTCGACGTACTCGAACGGTGCCTCGGGGGGCCGTTCGGTCGCGTCGGCGAGCCGGGCGGTCGCCCCGGGGAACGCCCGGGCGTTCTCCGCCAAAAGGCGCGCGGCGACCGGGTGCGACTCGGTCGACAGCAGCGCGGCGAACGCGCCCCCCTCGTGGAGCAGGCGGAGCCCGCGGACCCCGGTGGCGGCGAGCATCTCCCACGCCCGCGCGCGGGCGCCGTCGAAGCGGGCCCGTACGACCGCGACCGCGAGATCGCGGTCGCCGGCCATCGCCGGATTGTAGAAGACCGCGGCCCGCGCCCGCGGGCCGGGCCCGTCGGCGGCGGCCGGGAGCGCGAGGTCGGTCGCGCCTTCCCGGCCCCGGCCTAGTGGGACCGCCCGGTGATCAGGTGGACGATCTTGAACGCGAGGAGGTTCTTGTTGATCGGCGTCACTTCGAGCAGGCGTAGTTCGTCCCTCCGCCGGATATCCTGGAGGAGCGGGTTGCGGGACTTCTTGTGGAGGGTCATGATGATCGACCGCTTCGTGTCGAGCGTCTCGATCACGGCCTGGGTGAACGTCTCGCTCTCGACCTCCATCTTGCCGACCTCGTCGATCACGATGACGTCGGCCGACTCGCGGGCCTCCTGGAGCGCGCGGACCCCGAGCCCTTCGAGCGCCGGGAGGTTCACCCCGTAGCGCCCCGAGCGGACCCGCGACTTGAACCCCTCGTGGGCGAAGACCTCGTGCTCCTTCGTGAGCCAGTTGGTGATCTGGAAACCGGTCCGCCGCTGCTTCTCGACGATCGGCTCCGTGACCATCCCGCCGACGTGGACCCCTTCCTCCTCGAGGAGCTGGATGATCCGGAGGAGCGTCTGGGTCTTCCCGGAGCCCGGCAGCCCGGTGATGCCGATCTTGACCGGGGCGGACAAGCGACGGGCCATGGAACGAGAACTCCGAGGGTGAAACCGAATAAGGCCCGGCCGAATAAGAAGCCATGCCGACCGTGCGTCGTCCTGACACTGCCGAGACGCCGGGCCCGGCCGCCCCGGCCGGCGCCGCGGCGGTCTACCCTCCCCGCGCGGACTCGCTCCTCCTGCTGCCGTTCGCCGCCGTCCGTCCGGGCTCCTGGTTCCTCGAGGTCGGCTGCGGCGCCGGCGAGGCCGCCCTCGCCGCGGCACGGGCCGGCGCCCGTGTCGTGGCGACCGACCGCAACCCCCACGCCGTGCGGCTCGTGCGCGATCGCGCGGCGGCCGAGGGGCTCGAGGTCGCCGCCATCCGCACCGACCTCGCCCGGGGGCTCGGCCGGTTCGATCGGGTCGTCTTCAACCCGCCGTACCTGCCGACCACCGCCGCGGAGCGGGACCCGGACCCGTGGCACAACCTCGCGCTGGACGGCGGGCCGGACGGGACCGGCCCCACCGTCCGCTGGGTCGCCGACCTCGGGGAGCATCTGCGGCCGGGCGGCGCGGGGT
>JAKABH010000008.1:0-15664 GCA_021801925.1 Thermoplasmata archaeon
AAGCCGACCGGAAGACGGGCGTAGTCGTTCGCGATGACGAGGCCGACCAGCAGGGGGCCGACCGCGCTCCCGCCCCCGCTGCCGAGGCCGAAGACGAGGGAGTTCGCGAGGCTCGTGGAGCGCGGATCGACGTACTCCGCCGAGAGGGTCATCAGGAGCGGGAAGGCGCTGAACGTGAAGAACCCGGTGAGGAACAGGAAGCCGATCGCCGGGGCGCCGCCGGCCACGAGGAACCCGACGGTACCGAGCGCCGATCCGAGGGAGGAGAGCCCGAGCAGAAGGCGGATGTCGATCCGGTTCGCCAGGAGACCGAAGAGCGGCTGGCCGAAGATTCCGCCGAGGTAGAGGATCGTCACCTCGACGCCGAGCGACGCGCCGGGCCAGAGCGGCCGGACGACCGCAAGGTACGTCGGAAGGAACGCCATGACGCCGAAGGTCGCCGCCGAACGCACGAAGGCGAGGGCGGTCAACGTGACGATCCCGACGGTGAACGCGTGCCGGGCCGCCGGGGGACCGTCCGGTCCGGAGGTCCCGCGACGGGGCGGCGGCCGGGCGGGTCCGGGGGCGGCGAGGACGCCGGCGGCGACGACCCCGATGAGGGCGAAGACGAGCACGGCGGAACTCCCCGCCACCAGCAGTCCGACCAGGAAGAACAAGGTCGGATACAGCGCGCGACCGACGCTCCCCATCGCGCCGTTCACCCCGAGGGCCGTCCCGAGCTGTCCGCGATCGAACGCCGCCTGGAGCAACGACGCGCCGAGCGGGTGGTAGAACGAGCTCCCGAAGCCGACGACGAAGGCGGCGGCGATCGCCACCGCGAACCCCCCCGGGCCGGCGAGCACCGCGAGGGCGACATAGAAGCCGAACATCCCCAGCCCGAGCAGCGCGAGCCCGAGGGCGAGGAGCCGCTGCGGCCGACCCAGGCGGTCGGCCCAGTGCCCGACGTAGAGGCCGAGCAGCGAGGACGCCGCGTAGTAGACGACCAGCATCGCCGTGATCTCGACGGGATCGGCGCCGCGATCGCTGACCAGGAGCGTGGCGAGGACCGGCACGAAGAAGCTCGTTCCGTCGTTGACGAAGTGGCCGAGGCTCGTGAGGGCGAGCAGCCGCCGCCGGTGGGCCCGTCCGCCGCCCTCGGGTCCCGGGGCGGGAGAGATGAGAACCGGCGGCCGGCCGGGGTCCGCGGGGGAAACGTCGGCCATCGGGACGCCCCCGGTCGTGCCCCGCGCTCGGAAAAGCCTACGGGTACGGCCGTCGGCAGCGGATGCGGGGTCCGGAACGCGTTCCCCTTCGGGGAAGGGGGGCGCTCGAGCGCCGGGCTCCCACCGACCGCTCAACTCGGTTCCGGGACCGGCGGGGCGCGCTCCGCCGGGCCGTAGGGCAGGGCCCGGAGCCGGGATCGCCGCCGACGACCTCCTGGCGGGGGGCCGGTGCCGCGCCGGGGAGGCCCGGCGGGGCCGATGCCGAACGACCGGCCGTGGGCGGAAGTCGCCGGCGGACCGGGTTCCGTTTCCCGGTCGGCGACCGAGAGGGCGGGCCTTCCGTGCGGGCCCGGAAGCCCGCTTCGCGGATCAGCGTCGGCCGACCGGCCCGACGACGACCGTCACCGCGTCGGTCGGATCGATCGCCGCCTCGGCGGCGCGCCGCACGTCCTCCGCCGCGAGCCCGCGCAGGACCTCCGGCCAGCGGCGCCAGTAGTCCGGCGCGAGCCCGTGGTAGGCGGCGTCGACCGCGAGCTCGTGGGCCTCGGCGGTCGACTCGAGGGCGAGCCGGACCGCGCCGATGCGGCTCTCCCGCATCGTCGCGAGCTCGGCCGAGGGGACCGGCCGATGGACCAGCCGGCCCGCCTCCTCGCGCAGCATCGGCACGACGCGCCGCCAGCGGTCGGGACCGGTGCCGACCCGCGCCTCCCAGTACCCCCCCCAGCGCATCGACTCGAGCTGGCTCGAGGCGTGGTAGGCGAGGCCGTCCCGGCCCCGTACCCGGGCATAGAGGCGGCTCAGCATGCTCGACCCGCCCAGGATCTCGTTGGCGAGGTACGCCGCCGGGTACGTCGGATCGGCCCGGGCGATCGAGACGCGGGCGAGCCGCACTTCGACCTGCGCGGTACCGGGCAGGTCGATCCGGATCTCCCGCGGGGCGGGCCGCGGGGTCGGCACCGCGGGCGGGGCCGGCCCGGTGGAGGGAAGCTCCGCGAACAGTCGACCGGCGACGCGCCGCAGCCGGTCGAGCGGCACCGGCCCGGTGACGACGAGCATGCAGCCGGGGCCGGCGAAGTGGGCACGGCGGAACCGGCCGATCGACGCGGCGCCGATCCGGGCCAGGCTCGCCCGGTCGCCGACGCCGGTCGACCGGTAGGGGTGGCCGGAAGGGAACAGCGCGGCGAGCATCTCCCGCTCCGCTCGGTGGCCGGGTTGGGCGCCGTCCTGCAGCTGCCGCTCGAGCAACTGCCGTCGAACCCGGGCGAGATCGTCCGGCCCGAAGCGGGGGCGGAGGACGACATCCGCGAGGATCCCGAGCAGCGCCTCCCACGGGGCCGCGGGCCCCCAGATCGTCACCTCGGCGGACTCGGGATCGACCCGGGGACTCAGGGAGGCGCCGAGCCGGTCGAGGTAGCGCGCGAGGGCCCGTCGGTCGCGGCCGCCGGCCCCGCTCGTCGCGAGCAGGCCGGCGAGGCGGGCGGTCGCCTCCCCCCGGGGCGGATCGTAGGCCCACCCCGCCGGCGCCACGAACGTGGCGGCAACGCTGTGGGTCCCGGGCGGCCCGGGCTGCCGGACGAGTCGCAGGTCCGACGGCCCGTGGGCATACTCCAGCTCGAGGGGGTCCCCCGCCGGTTCACCCATCCCGGGCCTCCGACGTCGGGGTGTACCGCACGACGACCCGCTGGCTCGGGCGGAAGAGCTCCCGGGCCCGCGCCCGGACCTCGGCGGCGCGGACCGCCTGCAGTCGCCGGAAGAGGTCCCCTTCGAGGGCGAGGTCGCGCAGGGTCGAGAAGTACCCGAGGCGGAAGCCGGTCCGGGTCGCTCCCTCGTAGGCGAGCGTCGCCCCGCGGCGGAGCCGGACCCGCGCGTCGTCCATCTCGGCCGACGTGGGGCCGGTGCGCGCCAGCCGCTCCGTGACCCGGTCGATCTCCGACTCCAGCCGGTCGAACCCCACCCCCTCCGCGGCCTGGACGGCGACGGAGAAGAGCCCCGGGTACCGGCGGGGCTGCCACTCGCACGTCGCCCGGACGGCGAGCCCCGGGTCGACGAGCGCGCGGTAGAGGCGCGCGCTCGGATGCTCCCCGCTCCCCGATCCCCACGCCGGGCCGAACAGGCGGCTCCCGCCTCCCAGGATCGTGTCGACGAGCAGCGTCGCGGGCGTGGCGGGATCGTCCAGCGCCGGGGCCCGCCAGGCGACGAGCAGGTACGGGGTCGTGCCCGGTCCCCTCAGCTCCGCCCGCCGCTCCCCCTCCGCCGGCGGTTCCACCTCCGGGACGTCGACCGCCGCGCCGGTCTCCGGGAGCGACCCGAAGCGCCGCCGCACGTCGGAGGCGACCCGGCGGGCGTCGAACCCTCCGGCGACGACGAGGGTCGCGTTCCGCGGCCCGTAGTACTGTCGGTAGTAGGCCCGCAGCTCGGCCGGCGAAAGCCGCTCGATGTCGCGCCGCCAGCCGAGGGCGTCCCAGCGGTACGGATGGACCCGGAACGCCAGCGCCATCGCCTCCTCCTCGACCCGGAACTCGGGCCAGTTCTCGTTCCCCTCCCGCTCGGAGCGGATCACCGTCCGCTCCCGCTCGACCTCGGCGTCGTCGAGCCGGGCCCGCGTCATCCGGTCCGCCTCGAACGCCAGGGGGACCTCGAGGTGCTCCCGGGGGACGGTCGTGTAGTAGGCGGTGAAGTCGTAGTCGGTGAAGGCGTTCAGTTCCCCGCCGACCTCGGCCACCGCGCGATCGATCGCCCCCTTCGGGTAGCGGGGCGATCCCTCGAACAGCATGTGCTCCACCCAGTGCGACGCCCCGGTGAGGCCGGGGCGCTCGTTCTTCGAGCCGACGCGGTACCAGACCCAGACGCTCGCCGTCGGGCTCTCCGGGAGGGGGGCCAGGATCACCCGCAGGCCGTTGCCGAGGCCGAAGGCGACCGTGGGGGGACGGACGAGCGTCGCGGGGACCACGACCCGCTCCACGGGCCGACGGATATAACCCGCGCGCGGGCCGCGGCCGGAAGCTCCGCCCGGCGGGGGACGGCCGGCCCGCTGCCGGCCGTTCCAAACCGTTAAGCAAGCCACGACGCCACGGGACGGCGTGCGGCCGATCCTCCGCCTCCTCCGTGCGGGGAATCTCGCGGTCTCGTTCGTCGGGGTCCTCGTCGGCGGGCTGGTCGCGCTCGGCGCGGGCGTACGGATCTCCCTCCTCGACCTCGCGCTGTTCGGGCTCGCCGGGGCCTCGGCAGCGCTCGTGACCGCCGGCGGGAACGTCCTCAACGACGTGCTCGACGTAGAGGGGGACCGGCGGAACCACCCCGACCGCCCGCTCGTCACCGGGGCGGTCTCGGTCGCCGCCGCCCGACGGCTTGCCGCCGGCCTCTTCGTCGCCGGGATCGCCGCGGCCGTCCCGGTCGCCGTCCGAGACCCCCTCGTCGCGGTCCTGTTGGCCGTGGCGGTCGGGGCGCTCCTCGGCTACGAGTTCGTGTGGAAGGCCCGTGGGTTCGTCGGGAACCTCGTCGTCGGCCTCCTCACGGGGCTCGTCTTCCTCTACGGGGGGGCGGCGGCGGGGGCGGCGCTCCTGCTGGTCCCGTTCGGGCTGATGGCGTTCTTCGCGACGGTCAGCCGCGAGGTGATCAAGGACATGGAGGACGTCGAGGGGGACGTCGACCGCCGTACCCTCCCCCGGGTCCACGGCCTCCGCCGTAGCGCGACGGTCGCCCGCGGGAGCGTCGGGGTCGCGATCGTCCTGAGCGTCGTCCCGTTCCTCTGGTTCGTCCCCCTCGCCTCCGTCGCCGGGATTATGTATCTCGGACTGGTCGCCGTCGCCGATGCCCTGTTCCTGGTCTCCGTCGCCTACCTGCCCCTCCGACTGCACTGGGAACAGTCGATGAGCAAGGTCGCGATGTCGGTCGCCCTCCTCGCCTTCCTCGCGGTGGCGTTCCGGTGATCGGATCTGCCCCGCGCCGGGTGGAAACCTATCTCCGCGAGCGCCTCGCCGGCGGGCCGATCCACTTCACGCTGATCGACCCGGACAAGTCGCCGGGGCCGGCCGCGGCGCACGTCGCGGCGGCCGCCGTCCGGGCCGGCACGGACGCGATCCTGCTCGGCGGCTCGACCGGCATCACCCCGGACGGGATGGGGGCGGCCGCGACGGCCGTGAAGGGGGCGGTCCAGGCCCCGGCGATCATCTTTCCCGAGGGGCCGGGGTCGCTCGCCCGCGAGGCCGACGCCGTCCTGTTCATGAGCCTGCTCAACTCGCGCCGCCTCGACCTCGTCGTCCGGGCCCACGCCCGGGCGGCGCCGTTGGTCCGCCGCCTCGGCCTCGAGCCGATCCCGCTCGGCTATCTCGTGATCGCCCCCGGCATGCGGGTCGGCGAGGTCGGCGAGGTCGACGCGATCCCGCGGGACGATCCGGCCGCGGCCGTCGGCTACGCGCTCGCCGCGGAGTACCTCGGGATGCGGTTCGTCTACCTGGAGGCCGGCTCCGGCGCCCCCGCGCCGGTCCCGACGCCGATCGTCCGCGCGGTGCGCGAGGCCCTGTCGATACCGCTCATCGTGGGCGGCGGCATCCGCACCGCGCGGGAGGCCGCCGCGCTGCTCGACGCGGGCGCGCACGCGCTCGTCACCGGCACGATCGCCGAGGAAGAGGGGGTCGGCGCGGCGTTCCGCGACATCCTCCGCGAGGTGGTCCGGCGCCGTGCCCGCTGACCCGACGGACGACGGGCCCCCTGCCCCGATCGAGCCGCACCGCCCGCGCTACCTGATGCGCGCCCCGCCGACCCCGGCGAGCTTCGGCCTCATCCTACTCCTGAGCGCCCTTCTCGCCTACCTCACGTTCGGCTACCACCCGTCGACGTTCCTCTCCGCGTGGCTCCTCGTCTTCGCGGCCCCGGCCGTCCTCGCCGGTGCGCTCACGACCGGTGTCGCCGCCGCCTTCGGCGGGCGGTTCGAGTTCCACCGCGGCGCCTTCCTCGCCCTCGGCGTCCTCACGATCCTGGTGCCGATCGCGGCCCTCTGGCGGGTCGCCCTGACCTACGCGCCGGCGCAGACGCCGGGGGTCCCGCTCCTGGCGGCGTTCCTGGTCGGGCCGATGCTCTGGTTCCGCCACCTGAGCCTCTACGGGGTCTCCCGGCCGAGCCACCTGCGCAGCCTCCCCGCCTCGATCCTCCAGCCGGCGCTCTACGCGATCGCCCTCCCGCTCGTCCTCCCGGTCCGGCTCGAGCCGACGGTGGCGCTCCTGCTCTGCGGCGCGATCGGCTTCGGCTGCGCCGTCGCCCTCCTGCGGGCCGCCGACCGGCCCCTGCGCCGCGAGTTCCAGACGTCCGGGGTGAACCTGATCCGCCCCCTGCTCGACCACGTGAGCCGCCGGGACGACGGGGCGACCCAGAGCCTCGAATCGTTCTTTGCCCGGTTCGCCCAGCCGGCGAACCTTCGGCTGAGCCTGCTGTCGTTCTTCCGGGACGGCCACGCCCACGCCACGGTCGCCCTGCCGACCGTCCACCCGGGCCCGTTCGCCGCGCTCGGCGCGAGCGACCTGCCGCGGAAGCTCTCGGAGGAGCTCGGCCCGGCCGCCGGGACGGTCCTCACGCCGCACACGCCGTGCGACCACGATCTCGACCTGCCGTCGGGGGAGGAGGTCCATCGCCTGGGGGAGGCGGGCCGATCGCTCCTCGCCTCCCTCCGGGTCGCCGCCCCGGCGCGGGCGAGCGCCCCGATCCGCCCCTCGCCGACGAGCCTCGCGCGGGCCCAGCTGCTGGGGAACGTGGCGCTCGTCGTCGTCTCGCAGGCTCCCGAGCCGACCGACGACATCGCCTTCAGCGTCGCCGACCGCCTCCAGCGGGAGATCTCGGCGGAGACCGGCCTCGAGATCGCCCTGATCGACGCGCACAACTCCTACATCCAGGGGCGGGGCGACATCACCTACGGGACCCCGATCGCCGAGCGCCTGATCGCGGACGCCCGCGCGGCGGTCCGGGGAGCCGCCGCGGCCGCGGTCGACGGACCGATCGAGGCCGGGGTCGGCGTCCGGGACGGCTACGACATCGGACGCGACGGGATCGGGCCGCAGGGGATCCGCGCCCTCGTCGTCCGCGCCGCCGGCACGACTACCGCCTACGTGCTGATCGACGGCAACAACCTATTGGTCGGCCGCCGCGACCCGATCGTCCGGGCGCTCGAGGAGCAGGTCGACGTCGCGGAGGTGATGACGACCGACAACCACGTCGTCCACGAGGTCGACGGCGGGATCAACCCGGTCGGCGAACGGCTGCCGACCGCGGCGCTCATCCGCGGAGCGGGCGAGGCGGTCCGGGCGGCGCTCGCCGACCTCGGGGCGGCCGAGGTGCGGTTCGGCGTCCGGGAGATCACGGACGTGCGGGCGCTCGGCCCCGGCTTCACCGCTCGCCTTTTGACCTCCCTCGGCGACACGCTCACGATGTTCCAGAACATGCTCGTCGCGACCCTCCTCCTCCTGCTGACGGGCTCGCTCGTCGTCGCGTTCGCCTTCCGGTAGGTTCCCCATGTCGACCCCCCCTCCCCCGGATCCCGCCCGCCTCCTCGGCGAGGAGGGCCTCCGGCTGCTGAGCCAGCTGGTCGCCCTGGCGCCGACGAACCTGGAAGACCCCGGCCACGGACGCTGGGAGAAACCGAACTACGTACGGGCCGCCGAGGCGATCGCCCGCGCCGCCCGGGCGCGGGGCCTCACGACCCGCCTCTACGATCCCCTGACCGCCGGGGACGTCCCCGGTGACTGGCACGGACTGCCGCGACCCAACGTCGTTGCGGAGCTGGACGTCGGCGCCCGCGAGACCGTCCTCATCCTGGCGCACTACGACGTCGTCCCGGTCCCCGCGGAGCAGCGGAGCCGCTGGAAGAGCCCGCCGCACACCCTCACCGCGCGCGCGGACGGGCGGCTCTACGGACGCGGCGCCAACGACGATCTCGGCAGCGGGGTCGTCGGCTCGCTCCTCGCCCTCGGCCGCCTCGCCGACGGACCGCGGCCGCCGCGGAACGTGCGGCTCCTCGTCTGCTGCGACGAGGAGACCGGCGGCGAGGGCGGGGTCGAGGCCGTGAAGCACCACGACGCCGCGCTTCCGCCCGGGAGCCCCGAGCGGATCCTCGCCGGGGACGTCGTCCTGATCCCCGACGCCGGCCCCGAGACGATCGCCGGCTCGAGCGGGGTCGCCTTCCTCGAGGCGTCGTTCGACCGACCGGTCCCGCTCCGCGAGGCGACCGCCTTCGGGGACGTGCTGGTCGGCCTGCACGAGCTCGCCCGGACCTGGAAGTCGGCCCTCCCCTCCCCGGATTGGCCCGACCGCCATGCCCCCGAGCCGGTGATCACGGGGCGGGCGAGCGTGACGAAGTTCGACCGGGACCCGTCGCCCCAACCGGGCGCCCGCCTCCTCGGGATCCACGCCGAGAGCGACGCGGCGAACCAGGTCGCGCGGGCGGTGACGCTCGTCGTCACCGGCGCGGCCGACGACCTCGAGACGCTCCCCGCCCGGCTCGCCCCGCTGCTGTCGCCCCCGTTCCGGCTCGAGGTCGGCGGGACGACCGCCCTCGCGGTCCCGGACGGCGCCCGGGTGCTCCAGGTCGTCGGAGAGGCGACCCACGGCGGCTACCCGCACCGCGGGCACAACCCGGTCCCGGCCACGCTCGGGCTCCTCCGCGCGGCGTCCGACCGCGGATGGCTCGACACGGAGGCGCCCGCCCGGACGACCTTCACGGTCGACCTTCGCCTCCCGCCCGAGATGGAGCTCGACGACGGCCTCCCGGCGGCGCTCGCCTTCGTCCGCGCGGGCGCCGCCGCGCGGGCGCCCCACGCCCGCATCGAGGCCCCCCCCGGGCGCGGCCGCTCCGGCTACGCCCTCCCCGCCGGCGACCCGACCGCCGCCCGCCTCCAGCGGATCCTCGCCGAGACCGTCGGCTCGCCCGGCATCGTCGGCGAGTACGGCGGCACCGACGCGAGCGCGATCCGCGGCCTGACGGCCCCGGGCGGCCGCCCGCTCGCGGCGGTCGTCTTCGGCAGCATGGACGTGGCGGCGCGCATCCACGACGCCGAGGAGAGCGTCGACCCGCGGCTCCTCGCCGGGGTGGCGACGGCGATCGAGCGGTTCGTCCGCGAGGAGTAGCGGCCCCGGCTCGTGCTCGCCCCGATCTTCGCGAGCGCGCTCGCGGTCCTCTGGCTCCTGCTCCCGAGCTACGTGGCGAACGCGATCGCGACGATCCCGCGCGGCCGGGGGCCGCCGATGGACTTCGGCCGCACGTGGCCCGGCGACGGCCGCCGGATCCTCGGCCCCTCGAAGACGTGGGCCGGCTACCTGTTCGCCGGCGTCGTCGCGATGCCGGTCGCCCTCCTGGAGGCGGGGCTGATCCTGGCGGCGCCGCCGAACCTCACGCTCGTCCCCGTGCTCGCCCCGTCGGTCGCGGCGGCGGTGCCGCTCGCCGCGATCCTGACCTTCGGCGGGATGACCGGCGACGCGCTCGGGTCGTTCGTCAAGCGCCGGCTCGGCCGCCCGAGCGGCGCGCGGACGCTCCTCCTCGACCAGCTCCCGTTCGTCCTCGTGCCGATCGCGGTCGGGCTCGGCGTCTACCCGGCGCTGTTCGTCGGCGTCTTCGGGAGCTGGGAAGCGGTCTTATGGCTCCTCGTCTACACGCTGGGGCTGCACGCCGCCTTCAACTGGATCGGCTACAAGGCAGGACTGAAGAAGGTGCCCTGGTGAGCGACGCAGCGACCCCTTCGTCCGCCGACCTTCGGCGGATGCTGCTCGACGCCGGCGCCGTCCGGTTCGGCGCCTTCACGCTCGCCTCCGGGGCGACGAGCGACGTCTACGTCGACGTGAAGCGCGCCTGGACCGACCCCGCGCGCCTCGACCTCCTCGCCGCCGCCCTCGCCGCGCGCGTCGGAACGGCCGATCGGCTCGCGGGGATGGAGCTCGGGGCGGTCCCCCTGGTCGTCGCGACGGCGCTCCGGACCGGGCGGCCGTACGTGATCCTCCGCAAGGCCGCGAAGGAGCACGGGACCCGCCAGCCGTACGAAGGGGAGATCCCCGCCGGCGCCCGGGTGCTGCTGATCGAGGATGTCGCCACGACCGGCGGCAGCTCGCTCCGGTCGATCGAGATCGTACGGGCCGCCGGAGGGATCGTCGACCGCGCGCTGGTCGTCGTCGACCGCGAATCCGGCGCCGCGGAGCGGCTCGCCGCCGTCGGGGTCCGCCTGGAGGCGCTCGCCGCGCTCCGCGACCTCCGCGGGGCCCGGTCGTGAGCGGCCGGGTCCTCCCGGACGCGACCGTCCAGGTCGACGACCCGGCCGAGGCGAGCGGCATCTACGGCAAGGGCTACTTCGGCGAACCCGAGCGCGGCGGGAGCCTGCGGCTCGACCGGTACGAGGCCGTCTACCTCTCCGAGATGGAGCGCGCCGCTGTCGTCGAGGGGTCCGGGCGCCCGATCGCCTGGCCGGCGCTGTTCCGCCGCGCCGTCCGCGTCGACCGCGGCTTTGCCGTCCGCTACCTGGTCTACCGCGACCTCCGCCAGCGGGGGTACGTCGTCCGGGCGAGCGCGCCGCCGGTCGACTTCACCGTCCTCCCCCGGGGCGGGGTGCTGCACAAGACGCCGTCCCGGTTCTGGATCGAGGCGCGGAGCGAGCGGGAGCCGTTCGAGCTGGGCCGGCTGTTCGATCTCGCCGACCGGGCCCAGTCGGCGAAGAAGCAGCTCCTCCTCGCCGTCGTCGACGAGGAGTCCGACCTCACCTACTACCGGGTCCGGCGCCCGTCCCCCCACGGGGCGCTCCCGCCGCACCCGCTGCCGGCCGCGGCGGAGGGGTGGCTGTCGACGGACCGGGTCACCGTCCACGACCCGTCGGCGGTCGACACCCTCGGACGGACGCTCGCCTACGGGAGCCCGATCGGCCACCGCCTCGAGCTGTCGCTGTTGGAAGCGGCGTACCTCGCGAGTTCGGGCCAGCTCGCGCTCCGGGAAGCGCCGACGGGGCGGCCCGTCCCGTTCGAGCGCCTCGCCCAGCGGGCCCGCCGTCTCGACCCCGGCTTCGACGAGCGCCTCGCCGCCTACCGGGACCTGCGGGCGCGGGAGCTCGTCGTCAAGACGGGGTTCAAGTACGGTGCGCACTTCCGCGCCTACCCGCGGAACCCGGAGCACGCCCACGCCCGCTACCTCGTCCAGGCGGTCCCCGAAGCGCACACGTCGCGATGGCCCCAGGTCGCCGGCGCGGTCCGGGTCGCCCAGGGCGTGCGCAAGGAGTACCTGATCGCCGGCGTCGGCGCGGCGGCCGCGGTGCGCTACCTTTCCCTCGAGCGGATCCGCCCCTGATCCACCGGGGGGCCGGCGACCGGTAGACGCCGGCGCCCGCCGGGGGCCCGGAGGCGCGGGGTCGCGCCGTCCCGGGGACGGACGGCGCTCCCCGGTGGACGGCGCCGGGCGGGATCGCGACCGTCAGGCGCCGGCCGCGCGCCCTGCCTCGTCGGAGCCCGTCCCGGCTCCGTCGGAAGCCGCGGCGGCCGGGGCCGCGGTCCGGTCCGGCCGCCGCGGCGCCGGTCCCGGCGATCGAGCGGGGGTCCGCTCGGGCGCGTCGCCCGATCGGCGCGCCGGGCCGATCCGACGGAGCCACCGTCCGAGCGCCTCCGGCGTCACCTCCCGCTCGAGCTGCTCCTCGAGCGCCGTCCCGACGACGACCCCGTCGGCCCCGCTCTCGAGGGCCCGCCGTGCGCCGGCCCGGTCGCGGATGCCGAACCCCACCAGCACCGCGAGATCCGGCCGTGCCCGATGGGCGGCCGCGACGATCGGGGCCAGCGGCGAGCGCGGGGCGGCCGCCCCCCGGCCGGTCGTCCCGTACCGTGAAACGAGGTAGAGGAACCCCCGGGCGTCCCGGGCAACGCGGGCGACCCGCCGCGCCGAAGCGCCCGGCGCCGCGAACTGGACGAGATCCAGGCCGGCCCGCTCCGCGGCCCGGCGCCACGGGGCGGAGTCGTCCCAGGAGAGGTCCGGCACGATCAGCCCGCCGGCCCCGGCGGCGGCGAGCTCCCCGACCGATCGGGCGAGGCCGCGCCCGAAGAGCGGGTTGGCATACGTCATCACGGCGGTCGGGATCACCTCCGCCGCGTCCCTCACCGCGTCCACCAGGTCGCTCCACCCGGTGCCGGCCCGCAGGGCCCCCTGGCCGGCCGCGGCGAGGACCGGCCCGTCCGCGATCGGGTCGGAGAACGGGAAGCCGAGCTCGACGGCGCTCGCGCCGCCGTCGCGCACCGCGCGGACGACCCGCCGCCATTGCGAACGGCGCCGCCGGTCGACCAGGAGGTACGGCACGACGTAGGGAGGAGCGTCCGGCCGTCGTGGGAGCGCGTCAGCGAGCCGCACGAGCGACCACCTCGAGATCCTTGTCGCCGCGGCCGGAGAGGGTGACGACGATCCGCTGATCCTTCGGCCGTCGGCGCGCCGCCCGCACCGCCGCCCAGAGGGCATGGCTCGGTTCGAGCGCCGGGAGGATCCCCTCGTCCTGCGCCAGCCAGCGGAACGCCCGGAGCGCGTCGGCGTCGCGCACCGCGACGTAGCGGGCCCGTCCCGAGTCGCGCAGCCAGGCATGCTCCGGCCCGACCCCGGCGTAGTCGAGGCCGGCCGAGACGCTCTCGGTATCGGCGATCTGGCCGTCCGCGTCCTGGAGGACGTAGCTCAGCGCCCCGTGCAGGATCCCCGGGCGACCCCGGACCAGCGACGCCGCCCCGCGCGAAGCCGCCGACGGCCCCCCGGCCTCGACGCCCAGCAGCTCGACCGACGAGCGGATCAGCGGATGGAACGT
This sequence comes from Thermoplasmata archaeon, assembly GCA_021801925.1. Lineage (GTDB taxonomy): Archaea > Thermoplasmatota > Thermoplasmata > Lutacidiplasmatales > UBA184 > Lutacidiplasma. The sequence continues at coordinate 12,992 of JAKABH010000008.1, forward strand.
GCCGATCGCGTTCGACCCGCCGCCGACGCACGCCACCGCGAGGTCGGGGAGCCGCCCGAACGCCCGGCGCGACTGCCAGCGGATCTCGCGGCCGATCACGCTCTGGAACTCCGCCACGATCGACGGGAACGGATGCGGCCCGACGGCGGAGCCGAGCAGGTAGTGGGTCGTCCGCACGGTCGCGATCCAGTCCCGCAACGCGGCGTTGATCGCATCCTTGAGCGTCCCCAGTCCGCTCTCGACCGGATGGACGGTGGCTCCGAGCAGCCGCATCCGCTCGACGTTCGGAGCCTGTCGCTCCATGTCGACAACCCCCATGTAGACCTCGGTCTGCAGGCCGAGCGCCGCCCCGATCATCGCCGTCGCGACGCCGTGCTGGCCGGCGCCCGTCTCGGCGATCAGGCGCCGCTTGCCCATCCGCCGGGCGAGCAGTCCCTGGCCGAGCGCGTTGTTGAACTTGTGGGCGCCGCCGTGCACGAGATCCTCGCGCTTCAGCCAGATCTCGGCGCCGCCGGCCCGCCGGGTGAGGTTCCGGGCGAAGTAGAGCGGGGTCGGCCGGCCGCCGAGCGTCGAGGCGAGGCGGGCGAGCTCCGCGCGGAACGCCGGATCGCCGCGGGCCGACCGCCACGTCCGCTCGAGCTCGACGAGCGCCGGGACGAGCGTCTCGGGAACGTAGGCGCCGCCGTACGGGCCGTACCGCCTAGGCACCGCCCCCCTCCTCGAACGCTTGGACCGCCCGGAGGAACCCCCGCATCCGCGCCGTCTCCTTCACCCCGGGCGCCGACTCGATGCCGGAGGAGACGTCGACGCCCCACGGCCGGACCGACCCGAGCGCCTCCGCCACGTTCTCGGGCGTGAGGCCGCCGCCGAGGAGGAACTTGCGACCCGGATGGGCGTCGATCAGCCGGGCGGCGGCGTCCCAGTCGGCGCGCACCCCCCGTCCTCCGGGGAGCGGGCCGCCTCCGGGGGCGTCGAGATGCAGGCGCGGGAACGTCTCGACCGGGGGAACGGCCGGCAACGGACCGTCCGGCGGCACCGGCCCGATCGGCAGCGACGGGACCAGATGGTGGGTCTCGAGGTAGTCGAGCCCGTCGGGGATCGCCCCGTGGACCTGGACCCGGTCGACCCCGACCTCGTCGAACAACCGGCGGACGAATCCCGCGGTCGGAGCGACCACGACCGCCCACGCCTCCCGCCCCGGGGGAACGGCGTCGACGAGCTCGGTCGCCCGCTCGAGGGAGAGCGAGCGCGGCGATCCGGAGACCTCCACCACGAAGCCGGCGGCGCCCCCCTCGGGAACCTCGGCGACCGCCGCGGCCTCCGTGAGTCCGCAGAACTTCACGAACGTCCTCATCGCGGCCCCCCGTCCGGCGGCGGAGCGAGGGCCCGGACGAACGCGGCGGGGTCGGGGGCCCGGGCGATCGCAGAGCCGACCAGGATCGCGTCGACCCCGAGCGCCCAGAACGAGCGGGCCGTCTCGGGCGAATCGACCCCGCTCATGCCGACGAGCGGGCGCCGATCGCCCGCCGCGCGGATCGTCGCCCGGGCGACCTCCGGCCGGAGCCGGAGGGAGTCGAGGTCGCGCACGTTGACCCCGAACACGTCCGCCGGCACGGCGCCGCTCCCCGATATCTCTTCGGGCGCGTGCCATTCGAGCACGACCTCGAGCCCGCGCGCCCGCGCCGCCCGGGCGAGCTCTCCGAGCGACGGCCCTTCGCCGTCCAACGCCGCGAGCCGCGCGATCAGCAGCACGGCGGCGGCCCCGGCCCGGTAGGCGGCCTCGATCTGACGGAGGTCGACGACGAAGTCCTTGAAGAGGACCGGCCGTCCGGTCGCGGCGGCAAGGTCGGCGACGTCCCGGGGATGCCCTCCGAACTCGGGGATTGCGGCGAGGCACGAATACGCCCCGACCGGCGCCGCCTCCAGCCGGGCGGCGAACTCGGACGGGGTGCGGGAGGGTAGCCCGGGGTCGGCGGCGCCGGGCGACCGGCGCTTGAACTCGGCGATCACCGTACCGGGCCGGCCGCCGGCGCGGACCGCCTCGCGCCAGCTCGCGGGCGGCCGTCGCGGGGCCCGAGGCAGACCGTCGAAATAGTCGGGGGCGCGGACGGCGGCGCGCGTCGCGGCGACGATCTGTCGGAGGAATCCTTCGCCGGCGCTCATCGGTCGCCTCCGAACCGGGCCGCGATCGTCCGAAGGGCGGCCAGCTTTGCCGCCGCGCCGCCCCCATCGAGCACCGTCCGCGCGCGGTCGACGCCGTCGGCGAGCGCCGTCACCGCGCCCGCGGCCCAGAGCGCGGCGCCGCTCGTGAGCAGGACCGACCCCCGCCGCGCGCCGCCGCCGCCGTCGAGGATCCGCTCGGCTTCCTCGGCGGCGGCGGCCGGCGGGAGCGCCGACCAGGAACCGGACCGTTCTTCGGCGGTGAGGAAGCGGGCCGGGTCGATCCGCTGGCGGCGCATCGACCGGCCCTCCCAGAAGACCGCCTGCGTCGTCCGGTGCGGCGAGAACTCGTCGCATCCGTCGGCGCTCGCCATCGTCACCCCCCGCCGGACCCCGAGCCGGCGGAGCGCGTCGGCGGTGGGGCCGGTGTCGGCCGGGGTCGGCACGCCGGTCACCTGCGCGGTCGGCCGGGCCGGGTGCGCGAGCGGGCCGAGCCGGTTCAGTACCGTCGGG
>JAKABH010000008.1:15764-42107 GCA_021801925.1 Thermoplasmata archaeon
GCCGAGGCCGTCGTGGCGGATCCGCGACGTCGCGCCGTGGACCGGGGCGGGGGCGAGGGCGACCTCTCCGCCGAAGTGCTCCGCGATGATCTGGTGGCCCAGGCAGACCCCGAGGAACGGCCGGTCGTCCCCCCACCGGTCGAGCAGCCGGCGCGCGAGCCCGGTGATCCCGAGGTCCTGGGGGTGGCCGGGCCCGGGCGACAGCACGACCGCGTCCGGGTCGACGCGGACGGCGTCCGCGAGCGGCCGGTCGGAGCGGAGGCAGGTGACGGCGGCCCCGGCGGCGCCGAGCGCCTGGGCGATGTTGTAGACGAACGAATCGCGGTGGTCGACGAGGAGGACCTTCATCGGAGCGGCCCCGCCACCGCCGCCTCGAGGACGGCGAGCTTCGCCTCCGTCTCCGCGTATTCGCGCCGGGGCTCGGAGGCGTAGACGATCCCCGCCCCGGCGGCGGTGTAGAGCGACGGGCCGGCCGCGAACGCGGAGCGGATCAGGAGCGCCCAGTCGGCGTCGCCCCCGCGGCGCAGCCACCCGACGGCGCCCGCGTACGGTCCCCGCCACGTCCGTTCCTCCCGACGGAGGAGCTCCGTGGCGCGGAGCTTCGGGGCGCCGCTCACCGTCCCCGCCGGGAACGTGGCGGCGAGCGCGTCCCACGCGGTGCGCCCCGGGGCGAGCCGCGCTTCGACGCGGCTCACCAGGTGCTCGAGGCGGGCGAGCCGGAGCCGTCGCTCCCGCCACGGGAGCCGGACGGAGCCCGGAACCGCGATCCGGCCCAGGTCGTTGCGGGCGAGGTCGACGAGCATGCGATGTTCCGCGAGCTCCTTCCGGTCCCGGTACAGCGGCCGCCGGCCCGCCGTGGCGGGGCGGGGCCGCGTCCCGGCGATCGGCTGGACCCGCGCCCGGCGCCCGTCGACCTCCACGACCGCCTCGGGGGAGGCGCCGACGATCTCCCGGTCGCCCGCGCGGAGGTAGTAGAAGTAGGCGAACCGCTCCGCCGCGCGGAGCCGGCCGGCCCGCCGGAGCAGATCGTCGGGGCGGCGCCACTCCCGCCGGTGGGCGAGCACGACCTGGAACGCCTCCCCCCGACGGATCTCCTGCTGGAGCCGCTCCACCGCGCGCTCGAACCGCCGCGCCGGCAGCGAATCGCGGCGGGGCGGAGGCGCCGGCGGCCCGGGGGGGGACACCGGTCGCTCGACCGCCGCGCGGGGCGGAGACCGGTGGACCGAACCGGGCAAGAGGAACTCCCCGATCGGGAACGGGCCGGTCGTTGGGGGAAGCGCTAGCCCGGGATCGAACAGCGAGTAGGCATCGAACCCGAAGAACCCCATCGCCGCGCGGCCCGGCCCGCCCGCGAGGTGGCGGTCGATCCGGCGCCGGACGTCGGCGAGGTCGTCGATCCCGCGAATCGGCGGCAGCCGCTCCGCCCGATCGAACCACGCCGCGTAGCCGCCCCGGCCCCGCCGGTCCGGCGCGCGCTCGAAGTAGCCGGCGGTCTCGGCGCGGGCGGCGGCCGCCTCGAACCGCGTCCACGGATCGGTCACGCGTCCGCCTCCTCGACGAGGACCCGATGCAGCGTCCGCAACGTCGTCGGGCCCCGATCCTCGGCAACGGCGAGGGAGAGCGCGCGCGGCGTCGCGCTCAGCCCCTCCGCGGCGGCGACCGCCTCCGGGGGGATCCGATCGAGGTCCGCCATCACCCCGTCCCCGATCGCGGTGACGAGCGCGACCCGGAACGGGCCCTCCACCATCGCGGCCGCCTCGCGCAGGAGCGGGGCGAGGGCCCGGAGGGCGGCGAGCACCTCCGCGGGATCCAGGACGAGGCAGAGGAGGGCGGAGGAGGTGTACAGCTGGACCAGGTTCACCCGCGCGGCGGCGAGCCGGTCGGAGACCTCGGCGACGACCCCCGGGCGCTGCCGGCCCCCGGGGACCCGCAGCCGGAGGAGCCGCAGCGGCCGCAGCAGCGTGAGCGCCCGGTTCCGCCGCCCGCTCCGGGCGGGGCCGATCGTGGTGACGACCGTCGGATCCTCGAGCGAGCGCACCCGGATCTCGACCTCCTGGGCGCGCGCCGGCTCGATCGTCAGCGGGTGGAGCACCCGGGCCCCGAACTGGGCGAGCTCCTCCGCTTCCTCGTAGGAGAGCGCCGGGATCGGCCGGGCGCCCCGGACCTGGTCGGGATCCGCCGAGAAGACCGCGACGTGCCGCTTCACCAGCTCGACCCGGGCGGCGCGGAGGATCGCCCCGATCGACGCGGCGGCGTAGTCGGAGCCGCCGCGACCGAGCGTCGCCACCCGGCCCTCGAGGCTCCGTCCGAAGAATCCGGTGACGACCGGAAGGCGGCCCGCCGCCAGCAGCCGCCCGAGCCCCCGCCGCACCGCCGGGGTCGAGCGCTCGGCGAGGATGCACGACGCGCCGTAGGCGTTGTCCGTGATCAGGCCAAGCCGATCCGCCTCCACCCCGGTCGCGGGGATCCCGGCCCGACGCAGCAACTGGACCAGCCAATCGACGGCGAGCCGCTCCCCGCTGCTGAGGATCTCGTCGGTCCGCGCCGCCCGGGCGGGCCGGCCGGAAAGGCGGCCGGCCGGGGGACCGTTGAGCCGCGCGCCCAATCGCGCCAGGTGGCGGCGACCGACCGCCGAGAGGCCCGGATGCCCCTCCTCCAGGAGGCGGAGGAGACGAGCCCGCTCCGCCGCGCGCAAGGGCCGGCGGGCCGCGGCCGCCAGGCGGTCGGTGACGCCCTCGCGCGCCGACGCGACGACCACGAGCGGCACCCCGCCGGCGCGGGCGGCGCGGACGTCGTCGACGACCCGCGTTGGGTCGGCGAGCGACGCCCCGCCGAACTTGAGGACGACCGGCCGCCCCCGCTGCCGCCCCATCGCTCACTCCCGCCCGGACCCGAGCCGGCCGCGCTCGGCCGCCAGCTCGGCGTTCAGCACCGACCCGCCCGCCCCGCCGCGGACGGCGTTGTGGGTGAGGACGAAGAAGCGCAGGTATGGCGGATCCCACCGCACCCGTCCGACGACGGCGGCCATCCCCCGGGCCCGGTCCGGCCGACCGGCCCAGCGGTCGCGCAACGGTTGGGGACGGTCGACGCCCGGGTGCCGTTCGACCGGGGGGTGGGGGGCGGTCGGCAGCGGGCGGCCGGCGAGCGGGTCGAACCCGGCCCAGGCCCGCTCGAGCTCGTCGAGGGAGGCCCGTCGACCCGCCTCGACCGTGACGGCCTCCAGGTGGCCGTCGCGCGTCGCGACCCGGGCGCACGAGGCGAGGACCGGGAACGGGGCGTCCACGACCGTACGGCCGCGCCGCCGCCCGAGGAGACGGACCGACTCCTGCGCGATCTTCGTCTCCTCCTCGGGGATGTACGGGACGACGTTGTCGACGATCGCGAGCGACGGCACGCCGGGGTAGCCGGCGCCCGAGAGCGCCTGGAACGTGGTGACGTGCACCGCCCGGGGCCGAAGCGCGGGGACGATCGGGGCGAGCGCCAGGACGAGGCCGGTCGTCGAGCAGTTCGGGTTCGTGACCAGGAGGCCGCGGCCGGCGCGGGGTGGCCCGGCGAGCGCGAGGTGGTCCGCGTTCACCTCCGGGACGAGCAGGGGGACGCCCGGATCGAGGCGGTGGTCCGCCGCGTTCGAGAAGACCGCGATCCCCCGGCGGGCGAGCTCCGTCTCGATCGGCCCCGCCGTCCCGGACGGCAGCGCGGAGAAGACGACGCGGATCCCTTGGGCGGCGAGCCGGGCGGGGGTCGCCGGCTCGATCGGGCGGCGGGCGAGGTCCGCCGGGGGCTCCTCCGCGAGCACCCAGGCGTCCTCGAGGGTCCGGCGACGGCCCCGATCCCGGCCGATGAGCCGGGGCGGGGCGAACGCCGGATGGTCGGCGAGGAGCCGGGCGAACTGCTGGCCGATGTAGCCGCCCGCCCCGAGGATCGCGCAGGGGAGCCGGCCCGCGCTCACGGCAGCCACCCCCCCCGAAACCCGAGATCGGCGAGGACGAACGCCGTCACGTTCTCGAGGACGCCGACCGCCCGGGGGACGATGCACGGATCGTGCCGGCCCGTGACGGTGACGGTGCAGGCCCGATGGGTCGCGAGGTCGACCGACTGCTGCGGGCGGGCGATCGACGACGTCGGCTTCACCGCGACGCGCGCGACGAGCGGCATTCCCGTGGTGAGGCCGCCGAGGATCCCCCCGGCGTGATTGGAGGTCGTGCGGACTCGGCCGTCGAGCCAGACGAACGGGTCGTTGTGCTCGCTGCCGCGCATCCGGGCAGCGGCGAACCCCGCCCCGAACTCGACCCCCTTCACCGCCGGGACGGAGAAGTAGGCGTGGGCGAGCTCGCTCTCCACGGAGTCGAAGAACGGTTCGCCGAGGCCGACCGGCAGGCCGTCGGCGCGGATCTCCACGATCCCGCCGAGGCTGTCCCCCTCGCGCCGCGCGGCTTCGATCGCCGCCTCCATGAGGGCCGCCGCGGCCGGATCGGGGCTCTCCACCTCGTGCCCGGCGGCGAGGTCCCGCAGCGAGGCCAACGGCGCCTCCGCCGGCCACGTCGCCTCGACGGGGCCGATCGAGCGCGTCACGGCGAGCACGTCGACGCCGCGGCCGGCGAGGAGCCCGCGGGCGATCGCCCCGGCGATCACGAGGCCGACCGTCATGCGGCCCGAGAAGATCCCGCCGCCCGACAGATCCGCCGTCGGCCCGTAGCGGATCCGCGCGGGATAGTCGGCGTGGCCCGGGCGGGGGACGTCCCCCAGCCGCTCGTACGGGGCGCGGCGCACGTCGGTGTTCGCGACGTGGGCCCGGATCGGGCCGCCGTCGGAGATCCCGTCGACGAGACCGCGATCGATCTCGAGCCGGTCCTCCTCGTGCCGTCGGGTGGCGAGCCGCCGGCCGACCGGCCGCCGCCGGTCGAGCTGCCGCTGGATCGCCGGGAGGTCGACGATCACCCCCGCCGGCACCCCCTCGATCTCGACGCCGACCTCGGGCCCGTGGCTCGATCCAAAGACCGTCATGCGCAGCCGTTCCCCGAATCGCATCATGATCGACCGTCCGTGACCCCGAGGTCGGCGAGCGTCCGCCAGAACCCCGGGAACGACTTGGTGACCGCCGGCCGCGGCCCGAGCCGGCTCGGGCCGTCGGCGGCGAGCGCGGCGACGGCCGCGCTCATCAACATCCGGTGGTCGGTGAGGTCTCCGAGCGCCACCGCCCGAAGCTGGCCCCGACCGGTGATCTCGAGGGCGCCGCCGGGTCCCGTCCGGACCCGGGCGCCGAGCGCCCGGACGAGGCGGGCCGTCCCGGCCCGCCGATCCGATTCCTTGTGGACGACGTGCGCGGCGCCCGCGAGACGGCTCGGGCCCGGGGCGGCGGCGGCGAGGACGCCCGCGAGCGGATAGAGATCCGGCGCATCGGTCAGGTCGATCGAGAACGGGCGCCGGGCGCCCCCCGCCACCGTGACGGCGTTCTCGGAGCGGCGGACGGTCGCGCCGTACCGTCGCAGGAGCGGCAGGATGGCGAGGTCGGCCTGTGGCCATCGGAGATCGAGGCCCCGGACGGTCACCCGGCCGCCGGTGAGGGCGGCCCCGGCCCAGAGGTACGCGGCGCCCGAGGCATCTCCCGGTACCCGGAACCGGTCCGACCGGAACCGCTGCGGACCCGAGAGGGTAAACGAGCGGTCCCCGCCGGCCACGCGGATCCCCCCGGCCCGGAGGACGGCGAGCGTCGCCGCCACGTACGGCGCCGAGACGCGACGGCCCACGAGATCGATCCGGGACGTTCCGGCGACGGCGGGCAAGGCCAAGAGGAGACCGGAGAGGAACTGCGAGCTCGCCGACGCGTCGAGACGTACGCGGCCCGCGTGGATCGGTCCGCGGATCGCGATCGGCCAGCCGCCATCGACCGGCCGCTCGACCGTCGCGCCGAGCCGGACGAGCGCGGCGAGGAGCGGCTCCATCGGGCGCCCGCCGAGCCGCGGATCCCCGGTAAATCGGACCGGGGCCGCCCCGACGGCCGCGACGGGGGCGAGGAACCTAAGGGTCGATCCCGAGGCGCCGCAGCGGATCGTCCGCCGTCGCCGCGGCGCCGGGCCGGGCGCCACCGTCCAGCGGCTTCGTCCGAACTCGACCGCCGACCCGAGGGCAGCGACGCCCCGGGCGGTCGCCCGCGTGTCGTCCGCGTCGAGCGGGCGCTCGATGCGGAACGGGGCCCCCCGAAGGTGGCCGAGGACGAGCGCCCGATGGGTGTAGCTCTTCGACGGCGGGGCCGGGACGCTCCCGCGCAGCGGGCCGGGAACGATCCGCACCGCCGTCACGGATGCGCCTCCGAGGCGAGCGGCACCGCGAACCGGGCGGGCGGTGCCCGGGCGAGGACGTCCGCGGCGCGGGCGCGGTCCGCCAGGGCGACCAGCGCCGGCCCGACCCCCGACACGCCGCTCGCCCACGCCCCGGCCGACCGGAACGCCCGCCGCAGGGCGGCGTAGTCGTATCCCATCGTCCGCTCGACGAGGTCGGAGTTCCGCTCCATCGCCGCCGCCCATCGTCCGGCCCGGGCGTCGTCGGCGGCGGCCGCGCCCTCCGCCGCCTCGCCGCGAAACCGCTCCACGAGGTCCGGCACGGGCGGGTGCGGATCGGCCGGCAGGTGGACGATCGCGACCCAGGCCGGATCGACCGGGGCCCGCATCAGCAGCCGGTCGACGCGGTTGTCGGTCACGACGAATCCGGGGACGAGTCCGGCGAGCGCGTCGTCGAAGGCGCCGGTGGCGCTCACCCCGGCGCGGCGGCCGGCCTCGGCGGCGAGCCGGGCGATCTCCTCGGGCGGCGCCGATCGGCCGAACGCATCGAAGACGGCGCCGATCGCGGCGGTGGCGACCGCGCTCGAGCTCTTGAGCCCCCGTCCGACCGGCACCTCGGAGTCGATCCGGAGCCGGAGCGAGTACGGATGCGCGGCGTCGACCGCCGCGAGCGCGGCGCGGCCGGCCGCCGCCACCACCGCGGTCGACGAGGTCGGCGGGTCGACCTCGACCGTCGGGGCGCCGGCCCGGTCGACCTCCGCCTCCGCCAGGAGATGGAGCCGGACGCCGACGGCGCAGCCGATGCCGGCGGGGATCGCGTTGACGATCGAGATCGCCCCCGACGAGCGGCCTATTCCGCGCACGATCCCTCCGTCGCCGCGAAGACGTCGGGCGGCGGGGGCCGGAGCCCCCACCACCGTTCGTAGCTCTCGGCCGCCTGGTAGGCGAGCAGCCGGTCGCCCCCCTCGTAGGCGGCGCGGGCCCGGGCGGCCGCCCGGGCGACCTCGCCGTCCGCGGCCCCGTAGACCCAGTCGAGCAGGTAGCCGCCCGGCGCGACGACGGAGGCGATCGGGACCGCAAGCGGCTCCGACGCCGCCCGGCCGACCGTCGTCGCATGCACGGCGAGCCGGGCGGGGTGGGGGGCGGCGGGATCGCCGGGGTCCGCGCCGAGATCGCGGACGATCCGATCGACCGCGCCTCGATTCCGTCCGTAGACGACGGCGCGCGCCCCGAGCCGGCGCGCCGCCCCGACCGTGGCGCGGGCCGCCCCGCCGCTGCCGACGACGGCGACCGTCTCCCCGTCCCACCGGCCCGCCGCGCGCAGCTCGCCGAGCCGCTGCTCCGCCGCCGCGACGTCGGTATTGTCGGCGAGCGGACCGTCGGGGTCGAACCGCAGGCAGTTGGCGACGCCGACCTGGCGGGCGATCGGGGTCGCCCGGGCGGCGAGCCGCAGCGCCGCCTCCTTCCACGGGTGGGTCACGTTCGCCCCCCGGAAACCGAGCTCGGGCAGGAGCCGCAGCGCGGCCGCCAGCTCGTCGGCGGAGGCGATCTCGAGCGGGAGGTAGATCCCCGCGACTTTCTGGCGTCGCATCCACGTCCCGTGGAGCCGCGGGCTCGGCGAGCCCGCGACCGGCCGTCCGAGCAGGGCGAAGAGCGGGGCGTCGGTCGGGCCGGAAAAGAACCGGGCGAGGTCGTCGACCGCGAGCTGGCTCGGCTCGATCGGAGGAGCGGAGGTCGCCGACTCGGGGAGCCGCGCGTAGACCCACGCCGAGCCGAGCCGAGCGCCGAGCGCGCGAAGGAGGGGACCGGACGGCCCGGTCGTCATCACGCTCGTCCCCGGCGGAGGCGGATCGCGGCGGAGCGCCGGCACCAGTTCGGTGAGGGCGACCCCGACCGGCGCGGGCAGGACGACCTTCCGGACGGCCCCCGGCCGGCTCGGCGCCGTCCAGATCGCCTGCGCCGCCGCGACCGGCGTCCCGGCGGGGAGGTGGCTCGACTCGACCGGGAGGGGACCGTCCTCGCGGCCCTCCGCCGGCATCGGATCGCGCAGCCGCTCCCGATCGAGGTAGGCGAACGGGAGGCGCGCCGCCGCCGCGAGGACGGCCGCGCGTTCGGCCGGATCGTCCGGCCCCTCCCCGCCTTCCGCCCGGGAGCGGACGGTCGCCACGAGCGGCAACGGCGCCGGAAACAGTTCACCGGCGCGTTCGCGTTCCGCCGGCGGCCAGAGGTCGAGGCGGATCTCGGCCAGGTCGGCGCCCGCGTCCCGGGCCGCACGCACTGCGCGCCGGGCCTCCGTGACGCTCCGGGCCGGTACCGCGACGACGAGCTGCGGGCGGGCGGGCGCGTTCATCGCTCCTCGATCGCCTCGTCGATCGCGCGGCCGAGATGGCGGGCGGCCGCGAGGCGCACCCCCACCACGGTGTCGCCGACGGCGAGTTCGGTCGCCGGGATCGGAGCGGCCGGCGTCCCGAGGCGGACCGACTCCGCCTCCTGGAGGAAGATCGTCCGCCGGACGCCCCGATCGTCCGCGACCGCCATCACCATCGGACGGCGCTCGATCTTCACCCGCCCGACGCGGACGGGGCGGGGCGGGCCGCTCGGGCCGGCGACAAGGACGGGATCCCCCGGCCGGAGCTCCGACAGGTACCGGGTCGCTCCGTCCGGCCGCAGCACGTAGGCGTGGGCCGCCCCCGCATTCACGCGGAACGGGCGGGGGCGGCTGAACGCCGAGCCGGCGGCCTCGCTGACGACCAGGAACAGGAACGCGGCGGCGCTGCCGACCAGCAGCCCCTCGTCCGGGCGAAGGAGCGACGTCGTGTCGACGAGCACCCGGTCCCCCATCCCGGCGGGGGCGACCTCCACGAGCGTCGCCTCGGCGAAGGCGAGGTCGGTGGGCGGGGGCGTCTCCAGCGTCGCCTCGAGGGCATCGACCTCCTCCGGCGTCGCGACGCGGACCAGGACCTGGTTCGCCCCGTGCTCCAGGGCGCCGAGCGCCGCCGGGACCTCGCGGGCCCCGTGGGCGACGACCCAGAGATCGAACCGCCCCCCGCGGGCGGCGACGGCGTTTTCGAGCGGGATCACCCGATCGCCGGTCCATTCGATCGCGAGCGGAAGATCCGGCCGGGCGCGGCCCAGGACCGCCTCCAGGCGCGCCTCGGCGTCGACCGTCTCGATCGGCACCGGCAAAAGGCCGTCGCCGCGGTCGATCCGGCCGTCGCGGTCGAACCAGAGCGTCTCCCCGTCCGCTGGGGCGAGGCCGGGTTCGGGGGCGAGCACGAGCCGGCGGAACCCGCGCCGTCGGGCCCGTTCGAGGGTCCGGGCCGCGGTCGCCGGGTCGGCGGCCCGGATCCAGACGACCACCCGCTCCGGCCCCATCGCTCCCCCCTCAGGCCGGTCCGTGGAGCCGCTCGGCGATCCCGCGGGCGAGCGGCGCGAGCGGCCGCCGCTGGAAGAGGTTGCGGCCGATGCAGATGCCGGCGCCCCCGGCGCGCACCGATTCGTCGACGAGCGCGAGGAACCCCGCCTCCGGTTCGATCCGGACGCCCCCGCCGATGAGGACCGGGACGGGGGTCGTGGCGCAGAGGCGGCGGAACTCGGGGACGGAGCCCGGATAGCGGGTCTTCACGAGGTCCGCCCCGAGGTCGGCGGCGGCCCGGGCCGCGTGCCGAAGCTCCTCGGGGGTGCCGCCGCCGTCCTTCTTGACGTAGGCCATGCAGAGGAGGGGCACACCGAGCGCCCGGCATTCGTCGGCGGCGACCCCCAGGTCGGTGAGCATCTCCGGCTCCTCGGGAACCCCGAAGTTCACCTGCACCGAGAGGAGGTCGGCGCCGAGGGCGACCGCCTCCTCCGCCGAGCCGACCTTCACCTTCCGGTCGGCGGTCGGGCCGAGGCTCGTCGACGCCGAGACGTGGATGCCGAGCCACGTCCGCGGCCCGAGGACGGGGGCGACCTGGCGGACCGCCCCCTTGGTGACGATCAACAGGTCGGCGCCGGAGCGGACGAGCTCCTCCGCGACCGAGGCGGTCGACTCGAGCCCGTCGATCGGGCCCATCGACACCGAATGGTCGAGCGGGACCGCGAAGAGCTTCCGGGCCGGGTCCGGGAACAGGCGGCGCAGCCGGATCGATTTTCCGTACGTAGTACCTCCCTCCGTGTGTTGCGAGGTGGAGGGAGACGCCGGGGGGTCCCGTCCCGCCGATCGGCGGAGGACGACGGGGGGCGCCCTCCCGGCGCCTCCCGATCACCAGGACCAGGTGCGGACGGCCGTCCGGCCCGACACCGCGTGCGCGGGGATCGGGGGCGACTCCGTCATCGTCCGGGACATCCTCCGGGTCCTATTTAGCGCTGTGCGGCGCCGACCGGGCGGCGCCGGCCGCGACCACGCCGTCGACCAGCAGGGCATGCAACGCGAAGCCGCGGAGCATCTGGTCCCACATCTGCTTGCGGACCTCGGGCGAGTTCGCGAACCCCGCGACGATCTGCCCGATCCACTCGCTGTGCTCGACGTCCGCGGTGACGTGGAGGGAGTAATACTCGAGGTGATCCTCGGGGACGCCGTAGTGCCGTCGGAACGCGGGGAGGAGCCGCGCGCAGAGGTCGACGTTCGGGGGTTCCGAGGAGCCGGCCGCCGAGACGTAGAACGGGTGGACCCGGTTCGTGTAGAGGAAGTCGTCGATCGCGACCATCGTGCTCGGGAGCAGCGGCGCGGCCTGCACCTCGGTCCGGGGGACGCCCAGCCCCTCGCAGAAGCGGAGCCACAGCTCGGGGTGCCCCGGCTCCTTCCCCTTCGGGTCCCCCGCTTCTTCCACGAGCTGGTCGAGGATCATCCGACGGTAGCGGTCGTTCGCCGGCTCCCACGAGCAGTTCGCGAACCGCTCCGCCATCGCGATCGGCACGCAGGCGAGCCACGGGTAGAACTGCTTCACCCACGCCTGGACGAGCGGCTTCGGCGCCTCGCCGCGCTCGATCTGGCCGAAGAACGGGTGGGTGGCGAACGGGTGGTGGGCCATCTTGTACTTGGTGAGTTCGTCGCGGAACGCCGCGCCCTCGAACCGCACCCACGGAGCCTCGGTCATGGCCCGCCGAGCGGACGGCGCTATTTGGTCGGAGGGGTTCCGTGCTGAACCCCGCGAGTTATCGACCGCGCCGGGGGTGACCGGGCGTGCCGGCCGCGTCCCCCCCCGATCCGCTCGTCCCCCCGTTCGGCCCGCTCGCCGGGCTCCGGGTGCTCGAGTCGGCGCGGTTCGTCGCCGGCCCCTGGGCGGCGACGTACCTCGGCGAATTCGGGGCCCGCGTCATCCATGTCGAAGGGCCGCCGTTCGCGCCGCCGTACGCGGACGCCACCCGGACCCTCCGACCGCTGGTCGAGGGGACCGATTTCCGCGATCCCGTGTCGGAGTCGTGGGTCCAGTACTCCCGCAACAAGCTCTCGGTCGGGCTCGACGTGCGCTCGCCGGACGGACGGGCCGTCTTCCTGGATCTCCTCCGCGCCTCCGACATCTGGATCGAATCGTCCCGGCCCGGCACCTACGACCGCCTCGGGCTCTCCGACGAGACGGTCTGGGCGGCGAACCCCCGACTCACAATCGTCCACGTCTCCGGCCACGGCCGCACCGGGGACCCGCTCCGGATCGGGGCGCCGTCGTACGACCTGACCGCGCAGGCGATGAGCGGGTTCCTGTCGCTCCAGGGAGAACCGGATCCCGCGCCGCCGATGCGGAGCGGGACGGCCCTCAACGACACCGTCACCGGCCTCGCCGCGGCGATGGGCGGCCTCATGGGCCATTACGCCGCCCTGCGGACGGGCCACGGCCAGTCGGTCGACGTCGCCCAGTACGAGATCTTCTTCATCCTGCTCGAGAACCTCGCCCTCGACTACTTCCTGCGGGGGGTCGTCCGCGGCCGCCACGGGACCGCCCATCCGCGGCTCCACCCGTACGACGTCCACCGCGCCCGGGACGGATGGGTCGTCGTGGCGGCGCCGACCCCCGACTCCTGGCGGCGGCTCGCCGACCTCATCGGCTTTTCCGACCCGGCGTACGACGACCGGGACTACCGCCTCGCCCATCGGGCACCGGTCGACGCGGCGATCGCCGAGTTCTGCCGGGTCCGATCGCGCGACGAGCTCGAGTCGCTGGCGCGCGCGCACGATGTGGCGATCTCCCGCGTCCTCGACATCGCCGACATCGCCCGGGACCCCCATTACCGCGCCCGGGAGATGCTCGTGGAGTGGGACGACCCCGTCACGGGCCGGGTGCGGGGAGCCGGTGTCGCCCCGAAGTTCTCCGAGACCCCGGGCGGGGTCTGGCGCGGAGCACCGTGGCTCGGCCAAGACAACGACGCGGTCCTCGGGCGGATCCTCGGCTACCCGGCGGCGCGGATCGCCTCGCTGCGCGACCGCGGCGCCATCGGAGAGTATCCTCCCCACGCCCCGCCGCCGTCCCGCCCGGCCGCTTCCCGGGAGGGCCCGTAGATGGCGACGGCCCTCGACCTGCCCCCGGGGGATCCCCTGGGCGCGGAACTCGATGCGTTCGTCGCGGCCCACGACCTCCCCGCCCGCGCCGCCGCGCTCGACCGGGCGCCGGCGTTCCCGCGCGCCGAGTTCCGGGCGATGGGGGAGGCGGGGTGGCTCGGCCTCACCGTCCCGCCCGAGCGGGGCGGCCGCGGCCTCCCGCTGGCGACCGCGGGCCGGCTCCTCTACCGATTGGCCTACCGGGCCGGGACGGCGTTCGCCAAGCTCGCACTCCAGCCCGAGTTCTGCTCGGTGCTGCTCGAGCACGGCGACGCGACGCTCCAGACGGAGTGGGGGCGACCGCTGGTCGGGGGCCGCCGACTGGTCGGCAACCAGCTCACCGAACCCGGCGCCGGCGCCGACGCGCAGGCGCTGGGTGCGACGGCCCGCCGGGACGGGGACGACTACCTGCTCGACGGCACGAAATCCGAGGCCGCCTTCGCGACCGACGCCGACGCAGCGATCGTCTACGCCCGGGTCGGGGAGCCGCCCGGCGGGATCACGGCGTTCCTGGTCCCCCAGGAGGGGCCGGGGATCGCGCGCCGGATCTCCCCCGTCGACCTGGGCGAGCGGTGGCAGCGCCGCGGCTCGGTCGAGTACCGGGCGGTCCGGGTGCCCCTCCGCCACCGGCTGGGGGAGGAGGGGGCCGGGTTCGCCTACGTGCGCCCGGAGCTCACCCGGGAACGGGCGCTCCTCGCCGCGATCTATCTCGGCGTCGCCCGCGCCTCGTGGGAGGAGACGGTCGCCCACGTCGGCGGACGCCGGGCGTTCGGACGGCCGCTCTCCGACCAGGAGGCGGTCGCCTTCCCCCTGGTCGAGGACGCGGCCCGGCTCGACGCCGCGGCCCTGTACGTCGCCCAGACGCTCGACCGGCTGGCGAGGGGGGAGGAGGCGGAGGGAGAGGCCGCCTCGGCGAAGTGGCTCGCGACCGAGGCGGCCCTCACCGCTCTCGACCATGCGATCCAGTTCCACGGCGGCCGCGGCTACTCGAGCGAGCTCCCCCACGAACGCCGATGGCGGGACGTGCGGAGCGGAGCGATCGCCCACGGTCCCTCCGAAGTGATGCACGTCGTCGCCGCCCGCCGCCTCTGGCCGCGTCGACCCCGCGCGCCGACGTGACCGGACATCGCCCGTTCGGCCGGCCGGCTTGTCGAGGGTCCCTGCGGGCCGATAGGAAGGCGGTGCCGGTCCATCCTACGCCCGGGCCGTCGCGGCGATCTCCCCCGGGTCCCCGCCCGTCCGGCTCACCTCCGAACCGCGACGAGCGCCCCCAGCAGCGAACCCTTCCAATCGTACCCGCCGCCGCCGCTCGTCGGCGGGCTCCTGCGCGAACGGCGAACAGGGGGGCCGTCGGCGACGGCCGATCCCCGGATCCGGATCGGAGCCGCTCGATCGGGGCCCGGTTACGAACGCGGCTTCCCCGACCGTCGGGGCGCCGAGGAGGGGGCCTTCCGCGGGGCCGTAGACCCCCCCACGACCCGCGTCCCCGCCCGACCCGCGAGCGCCGCGGGGAGCGACGGGATATCGGTCACCACGAAGCGACCGCCCCCGCCCCGGAGGAAATCGAGGCCGGCCTCGATCTTCGGCGCCATGCTCCCCTCGCCGAACTCGCCGCGCGCGAGGTAGCCGGCCATTTCCGCCGCGCCGACCTCCCCGAGCCACCGGGGGTGCGCGGAACCGAATCCGACCGCCGCGGCCGGAACGTCCGTCACGATCGCGAGGGTGTCGGCGCCGAGTTCGAGGGCGACCAGCGCGGCGGTCCGATCCTTGTCGATGACCGCATCGACGCCCCGGTAGCGGCCCGACCGGTCCCGGACGACCGGGATCCCGCCGCCTCCCGTCACGACCGGGACGAGCTGCGAACCCAACCCGGCGTCGAGCATCCGACGGACGCCGGGTCCCTCGAGCCACCGCCGCGGTCGGGGGGAGGGCACGACGCGGCGCCAGCCGCCGCGCTGCGGATCCGGACGCATCACCCACCCCTCCCCCCGCGCCAGCCGCCGGGCGTCCCGCTCCGGGTAGAACCGGCCGACCGGCTTGGTCGGGTGCCGGAACGCCGGATCGCGCGCGGAGACCTCCGTCCGTCCGATCATGGCGACCACGGTATGGGCGAGCCGCCGACGCCGCAGCTCCGCCTCGAGCTCGAGCGCCACGAGGTAGCCGATCTGGCCTTCCGACTCGGCGTCGAGGACGTGCATCGGCGGCGCCGGGATCTCGGGGGCGCCGAGCTCCGCCTCGCGGAGGAGGTTCCCGACCTGGGGGCCGTTCCCGTGGGTCACGATCAGCTCGTGGCCGGCGCGGACGACCTCGGCGAGCGCCGGCACGGTCCGCCGCATCTGGCGGACCGACTCCGACCAGGTCCCGTGGTCGTGGGCCCGCTGGATCGCGTTCCCCCCGAGCGCCACGACGAGCCGGCTCATCGGCAGACTCCCCGAAGCGGTCGGAACCGACGGCCCCGGAATCGGCGAACGCGCGGCGCGCACATACCCCGCCCATCCCGCGCCTCCGTTTGAATCTCCCGGGCCGACGGGGCGGCGAGGACGTGAACCGGCGTTGACGTGCCGATTATGGGGACGGGGCCGGCTCGCGGGCCGAGGGCCCCATGGAAGCGAACTCCCCGCCGAAGCTGAAGCGCGATGTCGGCCTGCTCGGCCTGACCTCGATCACGGTCGGCGGGATCATCGGAAGCGGGATCTTCGCCCTCGCCGCGACGATGGGCGCCGTCGCCGGACCGGCCGCCGTCGTCGCCCTCGCGCTGCTCGGGATCGTCGTGATCCTGATGGCGCTCCCGTACGCGGAGCTCTCCGCCGCCTACCCGATGACCGGCGGGCCGTACTCGCTGCCCCGCCGGGCGCTCGGGAACTTCGCCGGGTTCCTGATGGGATGGGGCTACTTCCTCTACGCGTTCATCGGCACCGCCGCGATCATCGAGGTGTTCGTCGAGTACCTCGGCACCTACTGGCCGGCGGTGACGGCCGTGTCGGCGGCCGGGTCGATCTCCATCACGGCGCTCGGCGTCGCCCTGGGGCTCGCGATGCTGGTCGGCTTCACGCTCCTCAACATCGTCGGGATCAAGTGGGGCAGCGGGCTCGCGATCGTCACCACCTTTGCGAAGGTGATCCCCCTCCTCCTCTTCGGACTGATCGGGCTCCTGCTCCTGCGGGTCGACAACTTCACGGCGTTCGGCTTCGCGCCGTTCGGCTGGGCCGGGGTCGCCTTCGCGATGTCCCTGGGCTTCTTCGCCTTCACCGGCTTCGAGGCCGCGTCGATCCCCGCGGAGGAGGTGCGCAACCCCCGCCGGAACCTCTGGCTCGCCACGATCGTCAGCGTCCTGGTCGTCACGGCGATCTACGCGGTCGTCGCGGTCGCTTTCATCGGCGGCGTCCGTTGGGGCGCGCTCTCGATCGGGCCGGGCGACTGGGGGGCGACCGGCGGCCTCCTGCTCAGCAACGTCGCCGACGCGTGGGGGATCGGGATCCTCGGGACGGTCGTCGTCTTCGGGGCGCTGATCTCCACCTTCGGCGCGAGCGGCGACTGGGTGCTGCTCCAGGGGCGGATGCCGTATGCGATGGCGAAGGACCACCTCTTCTTCCGCGCCCTCGAGCGGGTGCACCCCCGGTTCGGCACGCCGGCGGTCGCGCTCGTCTTCGCGAGCGCCCTCACCGGGGCCGTGCTCGTCCTCCTCACGAGCTTCCCCGAGGTCGCCCTCCTCGCGTCGATCACGACGCTGGTGCCGTACGGCGCGGCGGCGCTCTCGCTCCTGGTGCTGCGGCGGAGCGACCCCGCCACGGAGCGGCCGTTCCGGCTCCCGCTGGCGTGGGTCCTCACGCCGACGGCGTTCGTCGTCGCGACGGTCCTCATCTACTGGGCGTCGTGGCCGTGGACCCTCGTCGGCGTCCTGCTGACGCTCCTCGGGGTGCCGATGTACTTCCTCTTCACCGCGCCGAGCTTCCGGCGAGCGGGCCAGCTCGCCGAACTCGTCGGGGTCACCCTTGCGCTGGCGCTCGTCGGGCTCTGGTTCGTCTACGCGCCGTTCTCCGGGGCCGTCTTCTCCGGGGCGGGCGCCTACCTCGACGGGCTCCCGATCCTCCCCGTCCTCGGCACCGCGCTCCTGTTCATCGGCCTGCCGCTCTACCTCACGACCCTGCTGCTGCGGCGGGCGACGTACGGCGAGTCGAAGGCGGTCCTCTGGATCGTGACGTACCTCGGCGGGATCGGGATCATCTCCTACCTCGGCGATCAGTTCTTCATCTACGACAACTTCCTCACGACCGGCGCGCCGAACAACTACCCGATCACGGTGCAGCCGATGGGGATCCTGAACATGCCGTGGGATCTGGTCGTCCTCGTCGCCTTCGGGCTCGCGATGTTCCTCTGGGGGTACCGGTCCGCCCTTCGGGCGACGCGCCCCGCGGGCACACCGGTCGACCGCCCGCAGCCGGCCGACGCGCTGCCGCCCGTCCGGCCGACGGGCCCGGCGTGAGGAGGAGGTCGGAACGATGTCGCCGTCCTCGTCCCCCGCGGCCCGCCCGACCGGAGAGCCGGGGCCGCACCCCGGCGACCGCGGCGGGGCGGCGCCCAGCGGCACGGGCCGCACCGGGGCGCGCGCCGAGTGGGACCCTCTCGAGGAGGTCCTGATCCACCAGCCGGGGATCGAGATGTTCTTCGGGCTGCTCGAGCCGTACTCCTTCCTCTACGAGCGGGCCTTCCGCATCGACGAGGCGACGTACGAGCACGGGGCGCTCGAGCACGCGCTCACGGAGGCCGGGGTCACGGTCCGGCACCTGATCCACCTCGCCATCGAGATCGGCACCCGGCGGCCCGAGCTCGTCGAGGAGGTCCGCCGCCAGGCCCTCCGCCTCGTCCGGTACTCGGGGCCGCGGGAGATGGTCGACCGCGCCCGGGCGGCGCTCCGCCACAACCTCGACCGGTTCGACGGCCCGACGCTGTTCAACATCCTCCTCCTCCGTCCGTCGGTGCGCCTCGAACGGCACCCGGGCGAACGGGCGATCTGGCCGAAGGTCGTGCTCGACACGCCGCTCGCCAACCTCTACTTCATGCGGGACCAGCAAGCGCTCACCCCCCGCGGCTTCGTGCTCGGGCGGATGGCGAAGCCGCAGCGCCGCAACGAGCCCCGGCTCACCGGCGCGCTGCTACGGGCCTGGGGCGCGGACGTCGCCGCCGAGATCCGGGCCCCCGGCACCTTCGAGGGCGGCGACTTCCTCCCCCTCGGGGAGTTCGCCCTCCTCGGCACCGGCGACCGGACCAACGCGAGCGCGGTGCGGCAGATCCTCGCCGCCCCGATCGGGTTCGACGAGGTGGCGGTCGTCCATCAGCCGTCCCACCCGGCGATCCCGGGGGACGACCCCGATCCGATGATCGACATGCATCTCGACACCTACCTCAACATTCCCGGCCGTGGGCTCGCGGTCGGGTGCGACGCGCTCCTCCGCCGCGCGCGCGTCGACGTCTACCGCCGGCACGGAAGGGCCCCGCTCCGGCTCGAGCCGGGCCACCCCATGCTGCACGACTACCTGACGGCGAAGCGGTTCGAGATCGTGAACATTTCGACGCTCGAGCAGCTGAGCTACGCCTCGAACTTCCTCTGCGTGCGGGACCGCCAGATCCTCGCGGTGGAGGTCGACCAGGAGGTCGACCAGGTGCTCCGCACGCTCCGCGAGGCCGCCACGACCGATCCCCACCGGTACCGGGCGCTCTACGCGCTCGCGCGGAAGGAGCGGGAGACCCTCCGCGAGCAGAACGACTTCTTCCCGCACAAGACGGCGCTCCGGGAGGCGGGCGTGACGGCGATCCCGCTCGCGCTGCGGGAGATCACCGGTGGCTACGGCGGGGCCCACTGCATGACCTGTGCCGTGAACCGACGGCCGACCGCCTCCGCCTGACCGCCCGGTCGGCGGCCAAAGAGGGGTCCGGGCCGTCCGGGAACCCCTCCCGGGGCGGGGGGAAGGCGCTTAATCCCCCCTCCGGTGGGGAGGGAGCTATGCCCGCCATCTCCGACCTGCGTGCCAACGCCAACGCGACGTTCACCGCCACGATCACCGCGATCTCCGAGCCGCGCGAGGTCAACACCTCCCGGGGCCTCTCCAAGGTCGCCGATGCCACCCTCCAGGACGAGACCGGCACGACGACGCTCACGCTCTGGGGCGAGGACATCCAGAAGTACCGGGTCGGCCAGAAGCTCCAGATCACGGACGGCTGGGTGAAGGACTTCCGCGGCAAGCTCCAGGTCTCGATGGGCCGCTCCGGCCGCATCGCGATCGTCGCCTGATCCGGCCCCCCCCGCCGGGCCAGGACCCGGGCCCGATGGCCCCGGGCCGGCACGTCATCCCCCGTGGCCCCACGAGGACCCGCACCGGGCATGGCGCCCGGCCCCGGACTGAAATCGGGTTGACCGAACGCTTAGGTCCCCCCGGTCCGATCCAGTCCCGTGTCCGCCCGGGACGAAACGATCGTCCACCTGCTCCCGCCCGGTGTGGAGGGGCCAGCGGTCCTCCGGGACGGCACGCCGATCTACGTCCGGGCCGCCCGGCCCGAGGATCTCCGCGCCGTCGCCGCGTTCGCGACCGGCCTCTCCGCCGACGCTCTCGCCCTGCGGTTCTTTACCGCGGCCCGTCCGGACGCGGTCGCCCGCGAGGCGCTCGTCGAGGCGGCGGTCGGGGAGCGGCTCTCCCTCCTCGCCCTTCGCGAAGGCGCCCCCGAAAGCGAGGTCGTCGGGCAGGGGGAGTACGTCCGCACGGCGCCGCACCGTCCCTCCGCCGAGGTGGCGTTCCTCGTCGCCGAACGGTACCGCCACCGGGGGCTGGCGACCGTCCTGCTCCACCGGCTCGCCCGCGCGGCCCGGCTCTTCGGCATCCGCGAGTTCGAGGCCGACGTGCTGCCCGAGAACGGGGAGATGCTCGACGTCTTCCGTCGGGCCGGCTTCCCGGAGCAGGCCGAGGCCGGCCCCGGTAGCACGCATGTCCGATTCTCGATCGTCGACGAGCCGGCGCCGATCGGGCCCGCCTGACCGACCGGACGGATCGAAGGCGTCGGCCCGCCCTTCCGCCGCGCTCGCGGGGGCCCGCGACCGCGAGGAGCCGCGCGGCGCACGGCCGGTGCTCACCGGGGGTGCGCTCCCTCCATGCGGAGGGAACCCGTCCGCCCGACACGGAGACGGCGATGGAGCGGGAGCACGGATGGGGAGTCGAGTTCGTCGGGCCGGACCTTGGCGCCCTCGCCCGGTCGATCGCCGTATCCGTCACGGTCGTCCTCGGCTGGGGCGCGGTCCTCCTGATGTACGCCGCCTTCGCGGCGTCCCATTTCGGGCTCGCGCAGAACCTGGCCGTCGGCACGGTCGCGACGCTCGCGGCGGTCGGCGCGCTCGCGGTGACGTGGATCTCGTTCGGGCTCCGGGCCGCGGCGGCCGGTTGGGCGTTGTAGGGCCGCCCGTTCCGCCGTCATATACTGTCCCTCGCTTTCTCGTCCGATGCGCCGCGCCGGATCGTTCGCGCTCCTTCTGACGGTCGCCGCGGTCGGGCTCCTCGTTGCGCCCCTCGGAGCGGCCGCGGCGCTCGGCCCCCCGGCAGGGGGGATGCCGGGGCCGGTGCCCCTCCCGACGGTCCCGGCGGCTTCCGGTAGCCCGGCGCCCCTCCCGTTCTCGACCGGCATGGCCGCGCGCGTGGCCCTCGGCGCCCCGAACCTCACCGGGACGTTCCGGGCGACCCGCACGAACGCCTCCGACTTCACCGCCCTCCCCGAGTATGCCGTCACCGACCCGCAGGGCGATCTCTGGGTGACCGATTGGGGAGGCAGTCGGGTCGTCGAGTTCCGCCCCCCGTTCCGCACCGGCGAGGCGGCCTCCGTGGTCCTCGGCCAGGCGACGTTCGGGGGCAATCAGTCCGGTTCGACGGCCGTGAACCTGTCGTCCCCGGCCGGGCTCGCGTTCGACGCCGCCGGGGACCTGTGGGTCGCCGACTGGGGGAACCAGCGGGTCGTCGAATTCGTCCCGCCGTTCCACACCGGGATGGCGGCGTCGCTCGTGCTCGGCCAGCCAAACTTCACCGCCCACGCCGCCGGCGACACCGCCTCGACGTTCACCGACCCGGTCGGCCTCGCCTTCGATGCCGCCGGGGATCTCTTGGTCGTCGACCGGGGGAACAGCCGGCTCCTCGAGTTTGTACCCCCGTTCCGTTCCGGGATGGCGGCGTCGCGGGTCCTGGGCCAGTCGACGTTCGCGGGGACGGCCCCGGGCAGCGGGGCGACCAACCTGAGCTATCCGATCGACGTGGCGATCGCCGGCTCGACCCTCTGGGTCGCCGACGAGCTGAACGACCGCGTCGTCGGGTTCGCGGCGCCGTGGACCGACGGCGAAGCGGCGACGTACCTGCTCGGCGAGCCGGCGTTCGGCGAGGTCGGGGCGACCGGCGCGGCCGCGCTCGCCGCACCGTTGAGCGTCTCCGTCGACGCCCAGGGCACCGTGTGGGTCTCCGACTCGCTGCACAACCGCGTCGTCGGGTTCCGGCCGCCGTACACCGCGTTCGAGACACCCGCCGTCGCCCTCGGCCAGTCGAACCTCACCGGGAGCGCGGCCGGCAGCGGCCCCCGGAACCTTTCGGACCCGTTCGGGGCGTCCGCCGGCCCGAACGGCTCGCTCTGGGTATCGGACGCGGGGAACGACCGCCTCCTCGAGTACGTCGCCGAGACGTTTCCCGTCCGCTTCACGGAGGCGGGGCTCCCGCCCGCCTCGAACTGGTCGATTCGGATCGGAAACCGGACGCTGACGGGCGTCGAGGGGATCGTCGTCAACCTGACGAACGGTACCCACCCCGTCGCCGCCCTCCCCGCGCCGGGGTTTGTGGCCGATCCGAGTCTCCTCTCGATCGCGGTCGCCGGCCGGCCGGTGTCGGTCTCGGTCGTCTACCGTACGGCGCTCCCGAACCCGTTCGCGAGCGGGATGGCGGCGTCCCTCGCGCTCGGCGCACCGGGCCTCTTCGCGGCGGCCCCGCCGCCGGGATCGACCCCGACGGCGTCGTCGTTCGGCGGGCCGCCCGCGGCGATCGCCTTCGACCTGGGGGGAGATCTGTGGGTCGCCGATCCGGCGGCCAACCGGGTGCTCGAGTTCCGTCCGCCGTTCGGGAGCGGGGGCTCGGCGGCCGTCGTGCTCGGGCAGGGATCGTTCTCGGGCGCGGCCCCGGGAACCTCGGCGGAGAACCTCTCCGGCCCGGACGGGCTCGCGTTCGATGCCGCCGGCGACCTCTGGGTGGCGGACGCCGGCAATCACCGGGTCGTCGAGTTCGTCCCCCCGTTCCGCACCGGCATGGCCGCGTCGGCGGTGCTCGGCCAGCCGAACCTCACGACCGGCGCCGCCGGATCGGGACCCGGAGCCCTCGAGGCGCCGGCGGGGATGGCGATCGGTGGCGGGTTCCTCTGGGTCGCCGATCCCCCCGCGAACCGGATCGTCGGCTTCCCCGCCCCGCTCGTCTCGGGCGAGGCGCCGACCCGGTGGCTCGGCCAGTCGAACGGTTCGGGATCGGCACCGGGCCGCTCCCCGACCAACCTGTCGGATCCGTCGGCGGTCGCCCTCGCCGCCAACGGCACGCTCTGGGTCGCCGACGACGGCAACGGGCGGCTCCTCGGCTTTCCGGCCCCGCTCCGTACCGGCGAAGCGGCGACCTCGGTCGTCGGCGCGGCGAACGGGAGCGCGCCGCCGGACGGCGCGCTGGTCGCGCCCCGGGGCGTCGCCGTCGACTCCCTCGGCGACCTCTGGATCGCCGACGCGGGCGGGAATCGGACGGTCGAGGTCGTCGCCCCGTACCCCCCGAACGGGTCGTCGCCGTCGGTCGCGCTCGGTCAGGGGAGCGTCGCGGGAACGGCGGCGGGCGGCGGCCCGTTCGGCGAGGACGCCCCGGAGTGCGTCCTTCCCGGACCGAACGGCTCGATCTGGGTCGGGGACGGCGGCAACGACCGGGTGATCGCCTACCTCCCCTCGACGTACGGGGTCCGGGCCGAACCTCTCGGGCTCCCGGCCGGGACGACGTGGACCGTTACCTGGGGCGGGCGGACGCTCGGTTCCGCCGGGACGAACCTGTCGGTCGGCGCCGTGACGAACGGCAGCTACGCCTGGAGCGCGGGAACGGTCTCGGGGTACCACTTCGATCCGGAGGCGGGCGTCGCCGTCGTCAACGGGGCGAACGTGACGCTCGTGCTGAACGCCTTCCCGACGACGTATCCGGTCGTCTTCTCCGCCGAAGGGCTCGGGGCGACCGTCCCGTGGGGCGTCGCCGTGGGCGGCGGCCCGCCCGAATTCGGCAACGGCGGCAGCCGGATCATCCTCCTCGAGGCGAACGGCAGCCACCCGTACTCGGTGGTCGCGCCGGCCGGCTTCGTCGCCGTCGTGAACGGAAGCGGGACCGCCGAGGTCGTCGGGGCTCCGGCCGAGATCGTCGTCGTCTTCGCGTCGGTGGGGCCTCGGGCCGGATCGATCCCGACGGCGGTGCTGCTGGGGACCGGGGTCGTCGCGGGCGCGGCGATCGTCGTGGCGATCGTCCTGGTCCGCAGGCGCTTCCGCCGGCCGCCGACGGCGCGGGCGGAGGCGTCGGGAGGCTCGTCGTCGGCGCCGGCCGCGGGCGATCCGACCCCTCCGACGTCTCCCCCATGAACGGGAGGAACGAACCCCCGGAGCCCGGCGCCCTCGCCCCGCCGTCGCCGATCCCGTTCGGGCGGACGACCCCGGCGCCGCTTTCAGCGCGGCTTCGCCCGCCGATCCGGGGATGCCGACCCGAAACGGAACGGGAGGGGGAGACGGGCGATCCTCGGCCGCGGATCCGCCCGCCCCATTCCGCGGAGTCGCCACCCGCTCGACGGCGCGGGGTCAAGGGCCGCTCACGTTCCCGATGGCGCCTGCGGGCGCTCGGCGGCAGGGAACGGGTCAGCACGGCGTGCGCGCCGCCGGTCCTGGCCCGAAGAGCCGTGCGACGCGGGAGGGCCCCGACCGGGTCCGCAAGGAGCGTCGGCGATTCCCGAGAAACCCTAAGAGTCGGGCGACGGTTGGGCCCGGCGGATGGCGATCGGGAGCCGGAACGACCCCGAGATGCGCCGGCTGACGATCGCGATCCGGCAGGCGGGCGCGACCGGGATCACGGCCAAGCAGCTCGCCGGGCGGATGCGGGTCCCGCCGGCCCAGGTCGAAGACCGCCTCCGCACCATGGCGGCCGATCGGTCGATCGTCCGGCACGGGCGGGGGCTCTGGTCGAGTAGGGAGTACGCCGACGACCTCGGACCCGGCTTCCGCGGCCCGGCCCATTATGCGGCGGCGTTCCGGGAGGAGTACGGCGTCGCCGTCGTTCCGGTGCCGACCCCGATCCAGTTCCGTCCGAACGAGACCCGGCCGGTCCACCGATGGTGGCCGTACGTCCAGGGGTTCTCCGCCGAGTGGGTCGAAACGGTCCTCCGCCGCTACGGGGTCGGCCCGGGGTCGGTCGTTCTCGATCCGTTCTGCGGGAGCGGGACCGTCCCGGCGGCCGCGCGTTCCCTCGGCGCCGCCGCCGTCGGGACCGACCTGTTGCCGATCGCCGCCTTCGTCGCCCGGGCGAAGCTCACCTGGGACGTCGCGCCGGAGCGCCTCCGCTCCGCCGCCGAACGGATCCTCGCGGGCGGCGACGCCCCCCGCCGGCCGCTCCCGTTCCTTCGGGAGACCCGACGGCAGTTCGCCCCGGCGGTCCTCCGGCGCCTCTTGGTCCTGAGGGACCGGGTCCTCGCCGAGCCCGACGACGACCTCGGCTCGCTGCTGCGGCTCGCCTTCGCCGGGATCCTGATCGACGCGAGCCGGCTCAAACGCGCCCCGTGCCTGGGCTACACCGAGAAGCCGGGCCAGGACGCCGCGACCCCGGACCGGCTCTGGCGGGCCCGGATCGCGGCGATCGCCGACGATCTCGCGGCGCTCGCCGCCCGCCGGGCGACCTGGGGCCCGGAAGGTTCGATCGCCCTCGGATCGGTCGCGTCGCGGCCGATCGACCCCGGGTCGGTCGACCTCGCCGTGACGAGCCCTCCGTACGTCAACGGGATGGACTACGTGATGAATTACAAGATCGACCTCGCGTGGATGGGGTTCGTCCGGTCGTACCCGGAGCTCGCCCGCCTGCGCGCCTCGATGGTCGCCTGCGACAACATCCCCCGCTCGGTCGCGGAGGCGTATGCCCCGACGGCGGGGGTGCGGGGCGATCCGTGGCTGGCGGGGATCGTCCGGGAGATCGAGCGGAACATCCGGCGGAAGGGGACGTACCGTCGGACCGACATGGCCCGGGTCGTCTCGAAGTACTTCGACGACCTCGTCCCCGCGATCGACGCCGTCCACCGGGCGCTCCGGCCCGGCGGTCGGTTCGTCGTCGTGAACGGCGACTCGCTGATCGCCGGGACCTACATCCCGGGGGACCTCCTCTTCGCCCGCCTCGCGGCGCGGAGCGGGTTCCGGATCGAGTCCGTGGAGGTCGCGCGCACCCGCCGGTCGGGCCAGCGTCGGGGATTCGCGCTCCGGGAGTCGGTCCTCACGCTGCAGAAGCCGGCGGAGGGAGCCGGGCGGAAATAGGCCCGGGCGCTGGGCCCCCTCGTGGGCCGGCACGACGTGCCGCGGGCGTTCGACGAGATCGCCCCGGCGTACGATGCGACGCGGGAGCCGCTCGAGGGGGAGACCCTCGACCGGATCGCCGCGGCGCTCCGGAAGGAGGCGGTCGCCTCCGTGCTCGAGGTCGGGATCGGGACCGGTCGGATCGCCGGACCGCTCACCGAGCGCGGCTTCGTGGTGACCGGGATCGACGCGTCCCTCGGCATGATCGCCCGCGCCCGGGCGAAGGGGCTCGAGCGCCTGGTGCGCGGCAGCGCCGACCGGCTTCCCGTCGCCGACGGCGCGGTCGACGCGGCCCTGTTCGTCCACGTCCTCCACCTGCTGGACGACCCGCTCGCCGCGCTCCAAGAGGCGGTCCGGGTCGGCCGCCGGGGAGCGTTTGCCCTCCTTCGCCCGCCCCGGCCGGACGGGGAGAGCGGCGCGGAGAGCCCGGACGAGGCGCGACGGATCGTCTATCGGATCCTGCGGGCGCAGGGACACGCGGTCGGGGACGGGGTCGGCGGCCCGCCCCGGCGCGAGCGGGCGCTGCTCGCCCGTTGGCCGCCGCATTCGCTCGAGATCGTCCTCGACCGCACCGCCACCCGCCCGCTCGCCGACAGCCTCGAGGCGATCGCGCAGCGGGCGCATCGCCCCCTGCTGCGGATCCCGGCGGAGGACGTACGACGCGCCGTCGAGGCGGCCCGGGCGGAGGTCGGCGACCGCCGCATCACCTACCGATCCCGCCTCGCGCTCGCCCGCTGGACCGAGGCGGAGCTGACGGGAGCCGCCGCCGACTCGTTCGGCCCCTGACGGACCCGAGGGAGGAGGCCGCGGCGCGAGCCGTCGGTTTAGGTGCCCCCGGTCGCCCCTGGGGGAGGAACGACGGCCCCGGTCGATTCGCCCTTCCGCCCGAACGGGTTCACGAGGCGGCACGGGGAACGCTCCGCCTTCGATCT
>JAKABH010000056.1 GCA_021801925.1 Thermoplasmata archaeon
ACCCCCTCGAGCGAGTGGGTCGACTCCGGGAGTGCGGTCTCCCTGACGGCGCTCCCGTCGGCCGGCTACGTCTTCGTCAACTGGAGCGGCTCCGGCACCGGCTCCTACTCGGGCGTGGCCGCGAACACCTCGTTCACGGTCTCGGGGCCGATCAGCGAGTTCGCCGACTTCCAGCCGGCGCCGCCGGTCGCCCCCTCCTCGAGCAGCGGTTCGATCCTGATCCCGATCGTCGCCTTGGTCGTCTTGCTGGTCGTCGGGCTGGTCGTGGGCATGGTGATCGCGCGCAGCGGACGGGGCCGAGCCCCGCCGCCGGCGGCCGCGCCATCCGCGGCGCCCACGTCGCCCTCGGGCGGATCGGCCCCCGCGCCGGCGTCGAGCGCGCCCTCGACCCCCGCCGAGAGCGGCGACGAAGGCGGAGAGGTCATCTACGGAGGCTCCCCTCCGTGACGATGCGGCGAACCCTTTCCAAGGCGGGCCGGGACGAGTAGGGAGTATTCCATGGATGTTCCACTGTATGCGATCGCGCTGACGGTCTTTGGGGCCCTCTATCTCGGGCTCGCGGTGTTTCTGCTGTATGCGCTGATCTTCTCCCTCCTCGCGATGTACCTCTATCTGGCGGTCCGGTACAACAACCTGCCCGACGGCTATCCCTACGGCGGCACCGACACGCTCGTCACCGCGACGTTCATTGGCGTGACGTGGGGGATCTTCACCCTCCTCGCGCCGAAGAGCCCGATCCCGTTCGTCGGGAACGGCCTGACGTACGGGAACCACTCCGCGGTGCCGATCGGTTCGGCGATCGTCATCACGATCTTCCTACTGCTCGGGTTCATCGCGGTCGGGGCGTTCGTGCTTCCGCGCATGCAGAGCCGCGGCGGCGGGAAGAGCGACAGCGGCAACCAGACCGTCGGGGCCGGGTAGATCGGCCGCAGCTCGTTGCCGGCCGTCCCGACCGGGGAGCCGGCCCCTCTATCCGGGCAGGGAGGCGCGGATGCGGGCGGCGACCTGGTCCGGCGAGCCGTCGGCGGGGATCGCCCGCAGGAGACCTCGGGCGCCATAGTGGTCCCGGAGGGGGGCCGTCTGCTCCGTGTAGACGGCCAGGCGGGTGGCGATCGCCTCGGGGCGGTCGTCGGGTCGCTGGACGAGTTCGGTCCCGTCCCGGTCGCACCGACCGGCGATGCGCGGCGGTCGGTCGGTGATGTGGTACACGGCGTGGCAGGTCGGGCAGACCCGCCGGCCCGACAGCCGCTCGATGAGGACGGCGTCCGGAAGCTCCAGCAGGAGGACCGCATCGAGGGGCGTCATCGCCTCGAGCCGGGCGGCCTGGGCCGGGTTCCGCGGGTACCCGTCCAAGACGAAGCCGTTGCCCGCCTCCGGGGCGGCGAGCCGCTCGGCGAGGATCCGCTGGACCAGATCGTCCGGCACCAGCCGGCCCGCCCGCATGTACCCGTCCGCCTCCCGCCCGAGCGGGGTGGCGGCGGCGACCGCCGCACGGAGGAGGTCACCGGTCGAGAGGTGCACGAGGTGCCGCTCGGCGGCCAGCCGGGCCGCCTGGGTCCCCTTGCCGACCCCGGGCGGGCCGAGGAAGACCACGCGCAGCACGGCGCCGCCGTACTCGGACGCCCGTATAACTCCGGCCGGAGCCGGGGGCCGCGGCTCAGGTCCCCCGCTCCGACACCGTCGTGCCCACGAACCGGTGGCCCCGCACCGCCCGCGCCAGGTTCGCGAAGTCCCGGCCCCCGACGACCCGAAGCGGGATCTTCGCCCGGGCGAGGGTGTCGACCCCGAGCCGGTCGAACGGGAAGTTCTGCCCGGCCGCCCCCGACGCCGCCCCGAGCACCCCGACCCGCAGCTCCTCCCAGGTGAGCCGGTCGAATCGGCGGGCCCGGGGGTGGCGACGGGGGTCGGCGTCGTAGATCCCGTCGACGTCCGTGACGTTGACGACCGCGGACGCCCGCAGCCGGGCCGCAAGCAGGGCGGCGACGCCGTCCGTCGTATGGCCGGGCTCCGTGCCGCCGAGCACGACGGGGCTGGCGTGGGCGAGCGCGGCGACCGCCTCGCGCACGGAGGCCGGCGGATGCGCGGGCGTGGGGGGGCCCAACCGCGCCGCGAGCAGGCGGGCGTGCAGGCGGGTGACCTCGATCCCGAGCTCGTCGAGCTCGATCTCGGTGAGCCCGAGCCCGCGGCCGAGCTCGATATACTCCCGGGCCGTCCGTCCTCCCCCGGTGGTCACGACGAGCGGCCGGGCGCGGCCGAGTCGGCCGAGCAGCGCGGCGAATCGGCGGAAGTACTCCCGGTCCCGGGCCAGCTCCCCGCTGCGAAGGAGGGAGCCGCCGATCGACAGAACGACCGGGGCCGAAGCGGGCCGGGGGGACATCCCCCGGGGGAACGGAACGGGGCCTTAAGCGATGCCGGACGACGCGCTCAAGAACCCGGGGCGCCGTGGCCGGGCGTGGGCGGCGGGGCGGCCGAGGCGGCGAAGGCGGTGGCCGCCCGAACGGCGGTCGACGCGCTGGTCGTCCCGGGGATGCGGTTGGCGCTCGGCACCGGCTCGACAGCGGCGTGGGCGCTGCGTCGCCTCGCCGAGCGGGTACCGGGCGGGGCGGTCGATTGCGTCGCCAGCTCCGTCGCGACGGAGCGGCTCGCGGCCTCCCTCGGGCTCTCGGTCCGGCCGTTGGCGGCGGACGATCGGTTCGACCTGATGCTCGACGGGGCCGACGAGGTCGCCCCGTCCCTCGACCTGACCAAGGGCGGCGGGGGCGCCTTGTTCCGGGAGAAGCTGCTCGCGACCCTCTCGCGCCGGGTGGCGATCGTCGTCGACGCCGAGAAGCTCGTGCCGGCGCTCGGGAGCCGCCACCCGATCCCGGTCGAGGTCGTGCCGTTCGCCCGTCCGTCGCTCGCCCACCGGTTCGCCCGGGCCGGGTGGGGCGTCGGACGGCGGACGGCGCCGGACGGGAGCCCGTTCGTCACGGACAACGGGAACGAGATCCTGGACCTCCGACCCGCGGCGCCGCTTGCGGACCCCGCGGCGACGGCCGCCGCCCTGCGCGCCGAGGTCGGGGTCGTGGAGACCGGACTGTTCGTCGGCCTGGCCGACCAGGTCTTCGTCGGGCATGCGGACGGAAACGTGGAGACCCGGGTCCGGTCGCCGCCGCGACCCGGCTAGGCGGAACGGCGTCGCCGTTATCCCCTCCGGGCGTTCGCCGTCCGGTGGCCGTTCGATAGCCACGAGGCAGACCATGCAGGGGAAGTTCATCCGGACCCACGTCGCCGACCACGTCGGAACGATCGAGATCGCCAAGCCGAAGGCGAACACCTACGACCACGCGATGATGCTCGAGCTCGCGCAGGCGACCGAGGAGATGCGGTTCGACGACGACGCGCGGGTGATCGTCCTGACGAGCGCCGTCCCCGGGTTCTTCAGCGCGGGCGCCGACATCGAGATGCTGAAGGGGAGCCAGCCCGACTTCAAGGCGATGTTCTGCCTCCACTGCCAGGAGACGCTCAACCTGTTCGCGCCGACCCCGAAGGTCGTGATCGCCGCGATCAACGGGCACTGCGTCGGCGGCGGCCTCGAGATCGCCCTCTCCTGCGACCTGCGGATGATGGCGAAGGATTCGGGAAAGATCGGGCTGCCCGAGGTGACGCTCGGCGTCCTCCCCGGGACCGGCGGCACCCAGCGTCTCCCGCGGCTCGTCGGCGCCTCCCGGGCGCTCGACCTCATGATCACCGGCCGGCTCCTCTCCCCGGACGAGGCGCTCCAGATCGGCCTCGTCAACTACGTCTACCCCCGGGAGACGTTCGCCCACGACGTCAGCGCCTACGCGACCGCCCTGGCGCACGGACCGGCGAAGGCGATCAGCCTCATCAAGCGCTCCGTGATGGAGGGGATCGAGATGCCGCTCGCCGCCGGCCTCGCCCTCGAGCGGGAACTGCAGAACCGCCTCTTCATCACCGAGGACGCGAAGGAGGGCTTGGCGGCGTTCGTCGAGAAGCGCAAGCCCACCTTTAAGGGCCGCTGAGGGTTGCGCACCCCGGGCACGAGAACCATGACCCCGGAACCCCTCAAGACCGGCGCCGGCGCGAAGACGCTCAAGGACGGCGGGACCGTCCAGCCCGTCCGCGAGATCCTCTGGGGATCGAGCGCGGGGGCCCACAAGTACGAGACGGCGGAGGAGTTGCCGGACGACATGAGCCAGCTGCTCGTCAAACTGATGGTCGTCCAGGCGGACACCGAGTTCGCCTCGATCCAGCAGCATCGCCCGTGGCTCGACCGGGCCCCTACGCTCGAGGACCGGTGGATCGAGTCGCGGATCGTCGCCGACGAGGCGCGGCACGGGCTCCAGGCGTGCCGGATCCTCCGGGACTTCGGGGAGCGGGGCCAGAAGATGATCGACGAGCTCCTCGCGAAGCGGGAGGGGGAGCACAAGCTCGACGCCTTCAACATGAAGTTCGACTCGTGGAGCGACGTCGGCGCGTTCACCTGCTTCGTCGACCGCGTCGGGGTCTACCAGCTCCGGGCGTTCCAGGAGTGCTCCTACGGCCCGCTCGCGCGCGCGATGCCGCTGATGCTCTCCGAGGAGCAGTTGCACCTCAACTTCGGCCTCAGCGTCCTGCGGCGGATGGTCCAGGACGGGCCGAAGTATGCGGGCTCGAAGGAGGAGGCGCAGCGGGCGGTCGAGAAGTGGTATCCCCGCGCGCTCGACATGTTCGGCCACTCCCACTCCGACACGAGCCGACGGGCGATCGAGTACGGGCTCAAGCGCTGGACGAACGAGGAGGCCCGCGAGCGGTACATCGCCGAGGTGACCGGCCTCGTCTCTGGGATCGGGCTTGCGCTGCCGCCCCCCGAATTCGACCGCCACGTCCTGTAGCGGCCCCGGCCGCCGGTTCGACAGGCAGAAATACGGACGGGCCCTCCCCGGTCCGGCCGATGCGGGTCCCCTCCCCGCTCCGAACCCGACCGACGAGCCTGATCGCGGTCGGCGTCGTCCTCCTCCTCCTCGCGAGCAGCGCGGGCGTCGGGAGCGGGGGAAGCCCCGCCGGACGGGGGGCGTCGACAGCGGCGCCCGCCCCCGCGCGGAGCCCGAACGCTCCGACCGGCGGGAGGACCGCAGGCACCCTTCCCGGGCTCGATCCGGCGGCGGAAGCGCCGGTGCCGAGCCCCACCGCGCTCGAGGAGGCGGTCCGGGGGCTGCCCCCGCCGCCGGTGGTTCGCGGAGGGGCCGCGAACGGTACGCCCCACCTCGGGGCGGCCGTCGCCGGCCCGCGCCCCGCGGGAAACGGGACCGGCTGGTTCACGGGAACCGTGGTGAACGCGAGCCGGACGACGGAGACCCTCTCGGGCGTCTTCGTCGTCGCCCTTCCCGATTCGGCCCCGGATCCGTGCACGGCGCAGCAGTGCGGCAACGGCGGGACGTCGAGCGGCGGAGCGTTCAACGTCTCCTGCGGGGCCGGTCCGGATTTTCTGGTCGCCTCCGTCGCGTTCTACGCGCAGAACCTGACCTACGCGACGTGCGTCGCCGGCTCGTCGGTCTCGCTGGGAACCATTCCGTTGCTGCCCGACGGCTATGCGGTCGGGATCGTACGGGGCGACGTCAACGGGACCCCGGCGCTCGGGAACATCTCCGTCACCGGCGAGACCCGGGGAGGGGCCGAGGTCGCCTCTCCCTCGGCCGTGACCGTCAACGGGAGCGGCGCCTTCCGCGTGCCGGTCCCCCCCCAGCTCGCGGCCGAGGTGACGTTCTCGCAGATCGGCTCGGGCTACGTCTCGAACTTCACGTGGGTTACGGTCTCCTCGGGCGCGACCGTCGACCTCGGGACCATCTTCCTCGAGCCGGCCCCCCAGGTGACGGTCCGCACCACGCTGGTCGACGCCGTGACGGGCCAGCCGATCACCCCGGTCCCCGGCGCGCCGGTGGAGCTCCTCCTCTGCTCGAGCCTCACGAAAGCCTGCGGACAGCAGGCGAACAGCAACTCCTCGACCGTGGAGGCGACGGGAGCGAGCGGCGAGAGCTACGTCATCGCGAAGGCACCCGGGTACCTCGACAACGTCACCCCCGTGGGGAATCTGCTGCCGGGGCCCCCCTCCGCCCCGCGGTGCGTCCCTACCGGCTGCCGGATCGAACTCGTCCCCCTCGGCGAGATCACCGGTACGATCGGGATCTCGGGGGATCCCGCGGCGCTGTTCGATCGCGCGCGGGCGAGCGAGGATACGGTCGAGGTGACGGCTCGCACCCTCGGGGGGTACTGGACCGATGCGAACTGCACCACCCCGCCGGGCCCCCTGTGCAATCCGACGCTCGGGACCCGCCAGATCGGCGTCCAGAGCGAGGTCGGAGGGAGCTTTACGCTCCCCGCCTTCCCGCTGTGGGACGCGGTCACCGCCATCCCCGGCGCGAACGGCGGCGTCGGGCCGTTGCCGACGATCGGCAATTGGACGGACGTCAATGTGACCCCGGACGAGATCACCGACTTGGGCCCGTTCGATCTCACCCCCGGCACCTACATCGAGGGCCACGTCTACGTGCAGGGGACGACCGAGGCCCCGCCCGGCGGATTCCAGGTCTCCGTCGTGAGCCGCGTCAACGAAGAGCTGACCCCCTACGACGTCCTCCCATCGTACACCGGGAACGGGTCGTTCGCGAACTGCACGGGGAACGCGAGCGGCCCGGCGGGCGGGCCGGGGTCGTTCTGCGTGGCGGCCCCTCCCGGACCCGACCAGCTGTCGATCGGCGCCGACGACGGCCTCTACGGCGCGAACGAGACCTGGGTCGAGGTCCCGTACCGGGTCTGCTGCGTCCGCGCGGCGTCCCCGAACGGCTCGGTCGGTCCGTTCTCGCTCGCGGAGGTGACGGATCCGTCGGTCGGGTCGATCAATCTGACCCTCCTCCCGACCGCCCCCGTCTCCGGCTCGATCGTCGACGCGGCGGGAGGAACCGGCATCCCGTTCGCCGGCGTCTCGGTCTGCTCGGCCGTCGGTGCCACCTCGACACCGTGCGTCGGCGCCACGGCGAATGCGACCGGCGCCTTCCGGGTGTCGGGCGCTCCTCTCGGGTGGGATGTGGTGATGGGGGAGGCTCCGACGTGGCAGTCGAACTCCGAGTGGGTCGATCTTTCGGCGGCGGGGCTCTCCGCTCCTCCGCTCCCCCTGACTCCCGATGGGCTGCTCGCTGGGGCGGTCGAGGTCGCCGGCGGCCAGCCGGCGCTCGGGGCCGAGGTGACCGCCTGTCCGATCTCGGACGTCGCCGCGTGCGGACTTCCGCTCGGACCCGGGGTCACCAACCTGAACGGCCAGTACGAGGGGTACGTATCGGGCTCCGGACCGCCGGAGGGGATCTACATGGTCGAGGCCGTCGCCCCCGGCTACGGCTCGGCGTTCACGTTCGTGAACGCGTCGGCGGGGAACGTCACGACCGTCCCCCTCCTGACGCTGCAGCCGACGGGGGGCGGCGCGGCCGCTCCGGGACACCTACGCCCGACGGTCCGGCTTGCCGGGAGCGGGGGCTCGGTCTGGCTGACCGGCCGGATCGTCGACCCGTCGACCGGTCTCGGGGTCCCCGGCGCGACCGTGCTCGCCTGTCCGCAGGGCCCGACGGCGACCTCGTGCGCGTCCCCGCTCGCCGGAGGTACCAACTCGGGCGGCTTCTTCAACTTCTCGGTGCCCGGCGGCTTGTACGACCTCTCGATCTCGGCGCTTTCCTACCTCTCGGCGTCGGTCTCCGCCAACGCCACCCGCTCCCCCGTCTCCTCGACCGGCACGATCGATCTCGCCGAGATCCCCTGGATCTGGGGGAACGTCACCGCCTCGCCGTGGTCGAAGATCTGGGTCTATCAGGGGACGTCCGAGGTCCCGATCGTGCTCGCACCCGCCGCCACGATCATGATCTGCCCGGCCGGGCCCGGGGGGTGCAGCGGCTCCGCCGTCGTGAACGAGACGGTCGGCACGGGCGGGGAGTTTCGGGTCCTGGGGGGGGCGGGGGGGCGGTACGTTCTGACCGCGCAGGCGCCGCTCTTCGACGAGGAGATCCTTCCGATCAATCTGACGACGGGCGCCCTCGGTCTTCCGCCCGCCGAATGGCCGCGCCTCCCGATCTGGACCGCGGTCTACGGGTTCGTCGGCAGCGCTGCCAGCGCCGATCGGTCGGGAACCTCGTTCGCCACCCCGGCTTCGTGGGCGAACGTCGCCCCGACGAATCGCATCCCGCCCCCGGCCGGGACGGGGGTACCCGCGGGCGCTCCGGTGATCGCCAACGCGGCGGGAGCCTTCGTGGGGTTCGTGCCGTCCGGCGGCTCGACCACGACGGCGAACGTGTCGGTCCTCGACCCGAACCAGTACTACCCCGAGACGGTGCCGATCCCGGTCGTGTTGGGCGCCGGAGGGAACGTGACCTACTACGTCGGGCCGATCGGCCTCAGCGGCTACGGCTGGGCCGAGGCCCAACTCGTGAACTCCCAGACGGGCGCTCCGGTCACGACCCCGGTCGCGGTCTCGGCGCATTACTACGACCCGTCCACCGGACTGGATGGGACGACCGGGGGCCTGTCGGACGCCGACGGGTTCGTCAATCTGTCGGCGCCCGCCGGGAGCCGGGTGACGTTCTCGTTCCTGCCGTCGGGCCAGCTCAACGGGACCGCGCTCGAGGCGCCGGTGACGGCCGGGGCGACGACCTGGCTCGGGGGGAACGGCTCGGGCGCGACGTCGATCCCGCTCGAGTCGGCGGGCTACCTTGCGAGCTCCTCGGTCAACTACTCCTCCGGCCCCGACGCGCCCGGGTCGATCTTCGATGCCGCTACCGGGCGGCCGGTCGCCGGCGCGGTCGTGAACGTGGCGAGCGACGATCCGTCGATCCCGGCCGGCGGGTCGTATCCGTCGAACGCCCGGGGCCAGTTCCTCTCCGCCGGCCCGCTCGGGTCGGCCGACCGGCTCTCCGTCTCCGCCCAAGGGTACGTGCCGGCGTCGACCGGACCGATCTCGATCACCCCCGGTAACGTGACGGTCGCCCCGTCGATCGACCTTTCGGCGGACGGGATCGTGGCGGGGCAGGTCGAGACGGAGCCCGGGGGCGGGCCGGCCGTGGGGGCGACGGTCCTCGCCTGCCCGTCCGCCGGGCCGCTCTCCTGCGTCTCGGGAACGACCAACGGCAGCGGGGCCTTCTGGATCTCGGTTCCCCCGGGCCCGACGACCCTCACCGCTTCGCTGCCGGGGTTCGTGGAAAACGCCTCGCTCACCGCCTCGGCGGCATCCGACGGGTGGGTCTGGGCCGGGACCCTGACCCTCCTGGGGGACAGTCTGGTGGAAGGGACGGTACGGGGGTTGCCGACGGGATTGCCGCTCGCGGG
>JAKABH010000009.1 GCA_021801925.1 Thermoplasmata archaeon
CGCGTCGTACTTGGGGTGCCGACAAGGGACGATAGGGAGCGTGCGACAGGTGTCCGTTTACAAGTCGCGGAAGCAGTCGGCCGAGGGAGTGTACAACTCCCTCGCCGACCTCCCGTCCCCCGACTTCTCAACGTCCCATCCCCGGCCTAAGAGCAAGGCCGAGGTCGCCCGTCGGCGGGCGAAGGACGAGATTCTCGTTCGGCATGGGATGCGGCCGAGCGTGGGGTATGGACGCTAAGGCGTTCGACTCCACGCTCCAACGGGCCCGGACTCAAACCGAGCGACTGGCGTGGTTCGGCGCCCTGCTTACGAAGGAAACAGGCCTGGAGGGAAGACTCGTCATCGTCGGTGGGTCTGCCATCGAAATCTACCTCGGGAGCGACCAGTACGTTTCCGAAAACATCGACGTTGTCGGGGAGAAAGCCCGCATCAAGACCGTCCTGGAGCGAGGGGGTTCTCCGAGGTGTCTGGGAGGGACCGGCGCCGGTACTTGGTAAAGGCCGGGGTCGGGCAGGTGGACATAGTTGGTCCGCAGGAAAAATCCGGCCTTCCTGCCCGTAAGGAAGAAACGACGCACGGGCCCGTCCTCCTTGCCCCCGTGGAATACCTCATCGCCCGCCGACTCGTAATGGCCGCTCAGGAGAAATCACCGGAGAGGTTCAGCCAGGCGGTCGCGCTCGCGGTGGAATTCGGCGACGGTTTGGATTGGGACTACATCGAAGGCAACGCCCGGTACGAGCGAGTGCTGCCGCTCTACCAGCAGCTCTGCGACAGGGTCAAGGCCCTCACCACGTAGGGGGTCTCCGTCCCGGGGGGACCACCCTCCCCACTGCGGAGTGCCCTCGGTGCAAGTGCCGACCTGATTTCGCCCTGCACGGGAGATTGGTGCTCGCGGCAGCGAAGGATCGGGATTCGCATCCCCCCCGAGTGTAGGTCCCCCTGCTCTCACCCCCCCTCACGGTGGGGCTCGGGTTGGGGATCGCCGCGATCCGGCCCGCGCGCTCCCGGCGGGGACGTCCCCGGCCGTGCCGGGGCCGGGGGAGGCCGACGCCCGGGGCCCCGATCGGGCGACCCCGACCCCCGTCGCCGTCGGCCCGCCGCCGACCGGGTTCGGCCGACGGAAATAAGAGGTAGGCGCTTACACCCCCGGCGGGCGTACTTGGCGGCGGCACCTCCTCGATCGGACGATTCGCCGCCCCCGGTCGCCGTGCCGAAGCAGGCGTTCTCCCTGACGCTCAGCTCGGGGGGCGTCTTCGCGACGAGCCTCGCGGTCCAGCTGATCGGGTTCGCGGGCAGCGTCATCCTCTACAAGTACTACGCCATCGGCGACGCCCGGACGGCCCTCCTCGGCACGGCGCAGTTCTTCCTGCTGATCGCCTCGTCGATCAACGGCATCGGCGACCTCCGCATCGGGACCGCCTACACCTACTTCCTCGCCCGGGGGATGCCGCCCCGCCAGACGACCGCGACGTACCTCCTGCTTCGCGTGATGATGGTCGGAGGGATCGGGCTGTTCCTGGTCGTGATCGCGCCGCTGTCGCTCGGCGTCGGCCCGATCGCGCCGCCCGGGATCATGTTCGAGACCCTGGCGCTGTTCCTCGTCCTGCCGATCTTCTGGTCGATCTCGACCGTCTACAACCAGACGTACATCGGCTCGGGCAATTCGCTCCGGGCCCAGTATCCGTCGCTGATCGAGGCGATCGCCCGGGTACCGGCGATCTACTGGGTGACGTTCCACAATCCGACGATCCTCACGATCGCCGCCGCCTACGCGGTCGGTGCGGGGGTGGCGGCGGCGTTCAGTCTGCCGAGCCTCTGGCCCCGTCTCGCCGGGTTCCGCAAAGTCGAGGCGCTCCGGATGTTCCGCTTCGCCTGGCCGCTCATGGCGAGCCTCCTGCTCAACTACGTCGTCACCAACACCGTGCCGCTCCTCGTCAAGATCGGGGTCAGCGCGGAGGCGTTCTCCTGGTTCCTCGCCGCGAACGGCTGGCGGGTGCTGGTCCTGTCGCTCCCGGCGGCGATCACGACGCCGCTGTTCCCGTACCTGGCCGGTCTCCATCGGCTGGAGCGATGGGAAGCGATCCGGACCGGGACGTGGCAGGCGCTGCGGTACTCCTCGATGCTCTTGGTCCCCGGGGTGATCGCGCTGTTCGTCTACCGGTTCAACTTCCTCGACGACTTCGCGAACCACAGCTACGCGGTCCAGGGGTCGACCGCGCTCGCGATCCTCGCGATCGGGGCCCTCCCGCTCGCCTTGAGCCAGATCATCCAGTCGAGCATCAACGCCATCGGCCGCCAGCGGCTCGAGCTGTACATCACGATCACGCAGATCCTCGTCCTGCTCGGCGGGATCGGCCTCCTCATGCCGCCGTGGGGGCCGTTCCCGATCCACCCGGGGATCGTCGCGGGGGCGGTCGCGATCCTGCTCTCGTCGGTCGCCGCCCTCGCGCTCAACACCTACTTCATGGAGTCGCTGATCCGGGTCCACATCCACCCCGCCTCGATCGCCGGCATCACCGTCAGTGCCGCGGGCGCCTTCGGGGCCCTGGTCGCGCTCAACCGGTTCCACCTGTTCCCGGTGAGTTCGAGCGTGGAGCTCCTCGCCGCCGTCCTCGTCGGCTTCGTCGTCTACTTCGTGATCCTCGCGCTCATCGGCGAACTGTCGCGGGACGACGTGCGGCGGATCGGGCACTCGCTCGGCCTCCCCCGGTCGGTGGTGGAGGCCGTCGGCCGGATCCCGTGGCGGGATCGGAGCCCCGACCTCGCCCCGCTCACCGATCTCACCCTCGCCCCGGGACTCCGCTCGACGGAGCTCCCCGAAGCGTTCACCGGGATGCGCGAGATGCCCGAGGTCGGCGATGCGCCGATTCCGGGCGACGGGCCGCGCGAGCCTCCCGACTGAGCGGCGCGCCGGCCGTGCGGCCCTCTGTCACGCCGCCGGCTACGGGGGATCTGTGTCGGAGAACGACGCCCGGTAGCGGGATCTGTCGCGACCTCCGCTTCAGAGCATTTATCCGCCGGCCTGCGCTCGACCAAGGGAGGCACCGACCCATGGTTCACGTAGAGGTTCGCCCGGCCGCGTCCCTGCAGGTGAAGACGCTCATCCGCGGCCAGAATCCCGAGGTCGCCGTTCGCGTCTACGCGCAGCCCGGCGGCGGCGGTTGCGGCGGCGGCTCGTCGGTGCAGTTCGGGCTCGCCTTTGCCCGGCCCCGGCCGGACGACGAGGTCATCCCGGGCGACGGCTACCGGCTCCTGGTCGACCCGTCCAGCACGAAGTTCGTCGACGGGGCGGTCATCGACTACGTCGAGGGCCTCCAGGAATCCGGGTTCAAGATCACCAACCCGACGCTCCCGGAACCGGACGACGCGGGACGGTCCGGGGGCTGCGGCTCGTGCGGAAGCAACTCCTCCAACGGCGGCGGCTGCGGCTGCGGGCACTGATCGCCTCCCCGACGATCCCGGCGCCGTCGGCGGGTAGGTCCGCCCGGCCTAGGGGCTCCCCGGGGGACCCGTGACCGCCGAACCGCTGCGGGCGGAGAACCTCCGCAAGATCTACACCGTCAAGGGGGCGCCGCCGGTCGAGGCGCTGTCCGGGGTCTCGATGGCGGTCCACCCCGGCGAGCGGGTCGCCCTGCTCGGGCGGAACGGGGCCGGGAAGACGACGTTCCTCCGGATCGCCTCGACCCTGCTCCGTCCGACGTCGGGGACGATCGAGGTCTTCGGCTACGACGTCGACGCGGTGCCCGAGCGGGCGCGGCCGTACATCGCCGTCGTCCCCCAGGAGGGGAAGCCGTTCTTCCACCTCTGCCCGCGGGAGCAGATCTACACCTACCTGCGGGCCCGCGGACTCTCCCGCGAGACGGCGAAGAGCCGCACGGAGGAGTCGCTCGTGCGGATGGGCCTCACCGAGGTCGCCGACCGGCTCGCGATCACGCTCTCGGGCGGCCAGCGGCAGCGGACGATGGTCGCGACCGTGATCGCGACGCAGGCGCCGCTGCTGTTCCTCGACGAGCCGACGATCGGGATGGACCCGTTCGCCCGGCGGGAGGTCTGGGCGTCGCTCCGGGATCTCACGACGAAGGGGTCGACGATCCTCCTGACCACCCACTACCTGGACGAAGCGGAGGCGCTGAGCCACCGCCTCTACATCGTCGAGCGGGGCCGGGTGATCGTGACCGGGACAGCGGACGAACTGAAGCGGTCGGTCGGCGGGACGCTGAAGGTCGTGCTGCCCGGCGCGGCGGGCCGGGCGAGCGAGTTTGCCTCGTTCGGGGAGACCGTCCCCGACGGCGGCACCCTCACGGTGATCGTGGCGCCGGAGCGCCTCGGGGAGCTCATGGACCTCGCCGTCCGCAGCCACCTGACGGCGACCGTCGGCCCGGTGACCCTCGAGGAGGCGTTCCTGCGGGTCGTCGGACGGAAGATCGATGAGGAGTGAAATCGCCACCACCCGGGCGTTCGGCGGCACCGCCGCGTTCCTCTGGACCGAGGTCCTCGTCCAGGCGCACGAGGAGCTCGCGATGGCGACGGCGATGGTGACGCAGGTCGTCCTGCTGGTCTTCGTCTACATCCTCGCGCCGTCGCTGATCGGCGTCGCGCTGGTCGGCTCGGTCGTCTTCTCGACGTTCACCCTCGGCCAGCGGGTCCTCAACGAGGCGGCGTACATCCGCATCGACCACAAGGCGACCGACCTGTATCTGGCCGGCCCGATGACCGCCGAGGGGTATTTCCTCGGGATGGCCGTCGGGATCCTGGTCGTCTACCTGCCTCCGGTGGCGATCCTCGGGGCCTTGACCGTCCTGGTCGCCCACCTCTCCGTGGCGACGGCGCTCCTCCTCTTCGGACTGTCGGGGGTCGTCTGGCTGTTCGCGGCGTCGATCGGCTACATCTTCTCGACGTTCTTCCGCGACAACCGGGCGATCTGGGCCTACGCGAGCCTCTTCTTCAACGTCTTCGGGGTGCTGCCGCCCGTCTTCTATCCGTTCGGCTACTTCCCCGCCTACCTGCGGCCGGTGGCGCTCTTGATGCCGCCGAGCGCGGCCGCGGCGCTGGTCCAGAGCCGGCTCGGCGCCACGGTCCTCTCCACCGGCGAGACGTGGCTCGCCGTCGTCGGGCTCGCCGTCGAGACGACCGGCCTCTTCGTCTTCGCCGCCTACTGGGCGCGCCGGACCGTCCGGGGGGCGTAGCGGGATGGCCGGCGTGGAGGCGGAGTTCCCCGGCGTCCCGACCCGGGGCCGCGCGCTGCCCGCCTTCGCCCTCGTCGGCTGGCGGTGGATCAGCCGCAACCCGGCGGTCACGATCACGCCGGTCCTGCTGCCGTTCATTTTCCTCTACTTCCTCTCGCTCATCTCGCCGCCCCGCCTCGTGCCCCTCGAGATCGTCGGCGCGATGCTGTTCACCATGCAGAACATCGGCAGCTGGGTCCTGGGGGACAGCGCCACGTGGCGGATCGAGTGCTCCCTCCAGGACATGTTCGTCGCGAGCCCGCTCGGCCGGATCCGGTACCTGTTCGGCATCGCCTTCTCGAACCTCATCGCGATGCTGCCGGCGCTCGCGATCCTCTTCGCCCTCCTGGTCTGGAAGGGCGGAGTGGAGGGGGTGCCGATGACCCTGTTCGGGGCCGCCGCGCTGGCGGCGAGCCTCGCGACGCTCTGGATCCTCTTCTCGGCGATCGGGATCGCGATCTCGAGCCGGGTCAAGACCCAGCGGGAGATCTGGCCGGTCGGCAACCTCACGTTCACCCTCTTGGGGATGCTGTCGCCGCTGTACTACCCCCTCTCGGCGCTCCCGCCGATCTGGCAGGACGCCGCCCGCTTCCTGCCGACGACCTACGCCGCGCTCTTCGTCCAGGGGGCCCTCGGGATCACGCCCGCCCCCGCCGCGACGCTCGCCGCCTACGGCGCGCTCCTCGGGCTGTCGGCGGTCGTGGGGCTCCTCCTCTCCCTCCGTCTCTACCGCTGGGGCGAAGCGTGACCGGCACGCCTTCCAACGACCCCGACACGTTCATAGGGGGTGCCGCCATGGTCGGAGCGGTGCCCTTGCGCAACGAGACGTCCCCAGCACGGCCGAATCGTCGGGGGTCTCGACCGGGCGCCGAGGCCAATCCCTCCTCCGCACGCCGGGGGACGGGGCGCTGAGAACGCACGATGGCGAACGACGAGTTCGATGAGATCCTGTCCGCGCTCGACCGCGAGACCGCGCGCATCCGGGTCCGCGCCGAGCCGCGCCGGTACAACAAGCCCGCGACCGTGATCTCCGGCTTCCCGCCGGGGGTCGACCTCGAGGAGACGACCCGGACGCTCAAGAACCGCCTCGCGACCGGCGGCTCCGTGGTCGACGGCGAGGTCTACCTCCAGGGGGACCACCGGGCCCGGATCCGGGACGAGCTCGCCCGCCTCGGCTTCGACCCCGAGACGGTCGAGGTGTCGGACACGGCACTCCCGAAGCGGGGCCGCCGCGGCTAGGGGCGTTTCGGCGCCCCCGGCCGGTCCGTACACCGGCTCCCCGTCCCGCCGGCCGATCGCCCCCCGGCGCCGCTCACGGTATATGCGGGCGCCCGGT
Organism: Thermoplasmata archaeon; assembly: GCA_021801925.1. Taxonomy (GTDB): domain Archaea; phylum Thermoplasmatota; class Thermoplasmata; order Lutacidiplasmatales; family UBA184; genus Lutacidiplasma. The sequence goes on from JAKABH010000009.1 coordinate 6,562, forward strand.
CCCTTGACGGAGCCGACCATGGCGGCATACGCTCACCCGGAAGTGCTGGTGGAGAACGACTGGCTCGCTGCGCACCTCACCGACCCCAAGGTACGGGTCGTCGAGGTCGACTACGACGCGGCGGCGAACTACGTACTCGGGCACGTTCCGGGCGCCGTGCTGTTCGACTGGCGACGCGACATCAACGACCCGGTCGCCCGCGACCTCCTCTCCCGGGAGGCGCTCGAGGCGCTGTTCCGCCGCGCGGGGATCGAGGCAGATTCGACGATCGTCCTCTACGGGGACTTCAACAACTGGTTCGCCGCCTTCGCCTACTGGGTCTTCGCCTACTACGGCGTCTCGAACACGAAGCTGCTGAACGGCGGCCGGAAGAAGTGGATCGCCGAGGACCGCCCGTTCACCAAGGCGGTGCCGACGCCGACCCCGAGCCGGTACACCGCCCCGGCCCCGGTCCCGTCGCTGCGGGTCTACCTGGACGACGTCCGGGCGGCGCTGCCCAAGGTCCAGGCGGGGAAGATGGCCCTCGTCGACGTCCGCGGGCCGAAGGAGTTCTCGGGGGAGGTCACGGCGCCGGCCGAATACCCGACCGAGCACGCCCAGCGCGGCGGCCACATTCCCGGGGCGAAGAACGTCCCGTGGGCCCAGGCGGTCCGGGACGACGGGACGTTCAAGTCCCGCGAGGAGCTCGAAGCGATCTACGGCGGCAAGGGGATCACCCCCTCCACTCCCGTCATCACCTACTGCCGCATCGGCGAGCGGTCGAGCCACACCTGGTTCGTCCTCAAGTATCTCCTCGGATACCCCGACGTCCGGAACTACGACGGCTCCTGGACCGAGTGGGGGAACCTGATCCGGACCCCGATCGAGCGTCCGTAGGGCGTGGCGCCCCCCCCCAAGGGGGCGGAGGCGCCTCCGCCTACCCCGCTCCGCCGCGCGGGCGCCGGGTCGGCTTCGGGTCGGCCTCCTTGCGGACGAGGAACTGGTGGAGCGCCTCCTCGCGGCGGTGGGCGACGACCGTATGGCCGGTCTGGTCCGACCAGCGGACCATCTCGATCGGGCTCGTCGGATCGTCGGTAACGAGGAGGAGGTGGCTCCCCGCCGGCCGTCCCGCGAGCTCCTCGTTCAGACGGGAGAGGACCGCCGAGCATTCGCTGCCGATCTCGTAGAGCTCCGCGTCGGGCGTGGCGGGCCAGCAGCGGATCCGCTCGCGGACGATCCGCTCCTCAAGGCGGGCGGCGATCGCGCTCGCCGGCTCCAGCGTGGGGGGGCCGGGCGGGGGCCCGGTCGGCCGGATCCGGACGATCCAGCCGTCGGCATACGGGGCGTCGTTGAGCAGCCGCGGGCGGGTCGAGAGCGCGGGGTTCCGCTCGAGGACGACGGCGTCGACCGGGAGGCGCACGGCGCCGGTATATCGGACGCTTTCCACGGTCGCCACGCTGCGGCCGGCGGCGACGGTCCCGTCGACCGGGCGGAACTCGACCCGCAGGAACGGGCCGGCGAAGGCGCCGAGGGTGGCGAGGAGCCCGAGCCGGGCGCTCCCGTCCGCCTCCGCCTGCCACCAGACGTCGTGCTCCAGGTCGTAGAGCCGGTCCTCGGGGAGCGGGCAGCCTCGGATCTCCATCCGGCCCGGGGCAGGCGGTCGCCGCCCTATAGGGACGACGGGGTCTCCGCGGGCGGCTTTCGCCGGACGCACGGCCGTTGCATCTCCCTCATCTTCGCAAGGGTTAAACCTCCCCCCGTCTCGGCCGACCTCGGTTACCATGGCCCGGAACGTCCAGGTGGAGCCGCTGCGCACCGTCCACATCGAGGACCAAGCCGTCGAGCTCGTGGAGCGGAAGGGGCTCGGCCATCCGGATTCGATCGCGGACGGGGTCTCGGAGTCGGTGAGCCAGGCGCTCAGCCGGCTCTACCTCGACGAGTTCGGGAAGATCCTCCACCACAACACCGACGAGACCCAGGTCGTCGGCGGGGCCTCCGAGCCGAAGTTCGGCGGCGGCAAGGTCACGAAGCCGATCTACGTCCTCCTGGTCGGCCGGGCGACCACCGAGGTCAACGGCGAGAAGCTGCCGATCCACGACACCGCGATCGAGGCGGCCCGGCGCTACATCGGCTCCGTCTGCTCCCACGTCAACCTGGACCACGACTTCGAGTTCGACTCGAAGATCGGCAGCGGGTCGGTCGACCTGCGGGGGGTCTTCGACCAGAAGGCGGTCCTCTCGAACGATACGTCGTTCGGCGTCGGCTTCGCCCCGCTCTCCGACACCGAGCGGCTCGTCCTCGAGAGCGAGCGGTTCCTGACCCTCAAGCTCAAGAAGAAGATGCCGGCGCTCGGCGAGGACGTCAAGGTGATGGGGTACCGGGCCGGCGACCGGATCCGGCTCACTGTCGCGGCGGCGCTCGTCGATCGGGCGATCCAGAACGGGACGGAGTACCGCGCGATCTGCGACGAGATCGGCGAGAAGCTCGCCGACCAGGCGGCGAAGCTCACGCACCGCGAGGTCGCCATCGACGTCAACACCGCCGACGACCCCGAGCTCGGGCGGTACTATCTCACGGTCACCGGCTGCTCGATGGAGGCCGGGGACGACGGGTCGGTCGGGCGGGGGAACCGCGCGAACGGCCTCATCACCCCGTGCCGGCCGATGAGCCTCGAGGCGTCCGCGGGGAAGAACCCCGTGAACCACGTCGGCAAGATCTACAACCTGCTCGGCAACCTGATCGCCCAGGACATCGTGAAGGAGACGGGCGGCAACGTCAAGGAAGTCCACGTCCGGATCCTCTCCCAGATCGGGAAGCCGGTCGACGAGCCGCAGGTCGCCTCGCTCCAGATCCTGCCGGCCGACGGCGTGAAGCTCGCCCAGGTGAAGCCGATCGCCGAGTCGGTCGCGAACACCTGGCTCGGCCAGATCGACCAGATCCCGAAGCTCCTGCTGACGGGCAAGCTGACGGTCTTCTGAGGGACGCCGCGACCCCTCCGACCGTTTCCCGCGCTCCGCCCGGCTCCCGGTCGGCGACCCTCTAAATAGGGGGCCGGCGCAGGTACCGTCCGTCCCGGGTCGGGGACGCGGGGGGTGGACGGTGGCCGGCGGATTGGATTCCGGGGCGGTGGTGCTTCCGCTCGTCGCCGTCATCGTCCTCCTGGTCGTCACCGTCGGGCTCTTCCTCTACCTGCGCCAACGGCTGCGCACGCGGCGGAACGACCTGCTCGGGGAGCTCCGGTCGACGCCGGCGCTCGTGCGGGACCGGGCCTACAACCGGCTCGCAATGGCGCGGCGGGAGGCGGAGATCCTCACCCGCCGCGGGATCGACGTCTCGGGCCCGGCGGAGCAGATCGCTCAGGCCCAGGCAGCGTTCGACCTCCGCCAGTACGCCCGCGCCTTGGAGCTCGCGCAGTCGGCGCACGAAGGGCTCGTCCGGCGGGGCCGGGGAGAGGGACGGCCCCCGGCCCGCGGGGCGCCTCCCCCGAACGCCGCGCCCCCCCGACCCGGAATCGAGGCGGACCCGGTGCTGTCGGACGGCCCGTCGACCGCGCCCACCGACGCGCGCCCCGCCGCTCCCCTGCCCAAGGGGCGCGCCGAGGCGCAGTTCCTCATCGGGGCGCTGGAGCGTCAGCTCGCCACCGCCCCGGCGACGCCCCAGGCCGCGGCGGCGCGGACCTATCTCGCCGACGCGCGCACCCGATTCGGGGCCGGGGAGTTTCCCGCCGCCTTCCAGCTCGCCGCCAAGGGCCGGAGGGCGCTCGGGGAACCGGGCGACATCGTGCCGCCCACCCCCGCCAGCGCGCCCCGCGGCGGGGCCGCCCGGCCGGCGGACGCAGAGGGGGCTGCGGCGTCGCTCGCCGACGCCGCCCGATGCCCCGCGTGCGGCTATCCGACGCCGGCGGGGGACACCTTCTGCCGTGGCTGCGGACGGCCGCTTGCCCCGGCGACCTGCCCCGCGTGCGGGGCCCCCCGTCTCGCGGCCGAGCGGTTCTGCGGCCGCTGCGGCGCGACGTTCCCGGCCTAGCGGGGCGGGTCGAGCCAGTCGTCCAGCCGCCGCTGCGTGCGGGCGTCGTGGAGGACGGCGCTCTGCCGCCGCCAGCGGGCGAGCGGAACGGCGAACGTTTCCCGGATCAGCCGCTCCGCGTCCGCGAGGGTCGGCAGGGGCCGGGGTGGCTCGTGCAGCGCCGCCCGGACGTGCTCGCGCACGTTCCAGACGCCGAGGGGGAGGATCTCCCCCGGATGGACCTCGCGGAGGACCACGACCCCGGCCTGGCGGCCGAGCGCCAGCAGCGCCTCCGATACGGCCAGCCGCGCCGCGTAGTAGCAGCCGCCGATCGAGGCGTAGGTCGTCCGTCCGTCGTGGCCCTCGTGGTCGCCGATCATCACGACCTCCGTCGGGCTCGGGTTCCAGAGCGTCTCGGGGTACCAGGTCTCGATCGATTCGTACCGCCAGGCCCCGGGAAGGAGGAGGATGAGCCAGCGGTTGTCGAGGGCCGTCAGCCGGTAGGCCCGACCCTCCCCCAGCTCGGGGAGCTGCCGGACCCGTTCGAGGTTCTGCTTGCCGAGGACGTCGTCGACCGCCGTGATGCTCCAGCGCGTCGGGACGAGCCGGCGGCGGCCCCGGCGGCCGAGGGTGCCGACGCTGAACGCCCGCTGGATGCGGCTCACCCGCACCCCGCGCCCGTACAGTTCGGTGACGGCCACCCGGGCGCTCGCCGCGGTGTCGGAGGCCAGACGGTCGAGGTGGGGATCGACCCGCCGAACGTCGAGCCGGAGCTGGTCGATCGGCGCCGACGGGCCGAACGGGGGCGCCGAGTCGGTGAGGGTGATGTGGCCCCGCGGCGGCCGGCGGAACCGCGTCTCGCTCTCGACCGACTCCCCGGCGACCGCGAGCAGCTGCATCTCCTCGAGGAGCGGGATCGGCTTCTCGGCATCGGTCACCCGGATCGGGCTCGTGCCGCGGACGAGGCCGGTCCGGAACCCGACGACCTCCTCGACCGAGCGGCCGACCCACTCCTCGGGGGTGTCGAGCATCTCGGTCGATCCGTGCTCCGGGCTGAGCAGCGGCCCGAAGGAGACCTTCGGGTAGCCGAAGCGGCCGACGAAGACGGCCGGCGGCGACGAGCCGGAGAGCTCGCGGCCGGCGACCATCGGAAGCGTCCGCTCGAAGGCGTGGTACCGGAGCAGGAGGGGACAGATCGGCTTGCCGCAGAGCCGTTGGGCCGATCGGCATCGGAGGCACATCGTCGGGTCCTCCCGGAGGCCGGGGACGCTCCAGGCGAGGCCCGCGGACGGGGCGACGCCGGGGAGCGGCGGGGCGGTCGGGCCGGCGATCACGGAACGACCAGGGGCCCCGGAGGTATTACCTGCCGGCGGAGGCGGTGGAACGGTCCCTCGGCGACGGGTTCCCCGGTCACGCCGCGGCGACGGGCGTCCACCCGTTCGCCGCCCGGATCCGGGAGAGCGACAGGTGGACCGATCGTTCCCGGGCCGTCCTCGACTCCCCGTCCTCCGCCCGCGCGGGCACCGTTCGGGGCCCCTCCCCCGGGCGGGGCGCGCCCGAGAACCGGACGACCACGAGCGGGGCGAGGGCCATCGGGACGAGCCAGATGCCGTTGAAGACCGCGGCGAGCGGGTTGACGAACACGAGCCCCGCCAAGAGCGCCCCCTCGAGCACCAGGGCGTAGCGGGCGATCCAGAGGACCTCGCGGAGGGGGAGGGCGGCCTCGTTCTTCGGGGTCACCGGGACGGTCCGGATCCGCCGGGAAAGGAGGCTCGCCATGCTGACCGCTTCGTACGGCAGCGAGACGGCGCTCACGGCGGCGGTGAGCCAGCGGTGGCGCCAGTAGATCCCCCACCCGATGCCGGTCTGCCGGTAGACGAGGACGGTCGGGATCGCCGCGACGAGCCCCACCAGGAGCAGGTAGCGCAGGAGCGGGATCGACCAGAACGTGGCGGCCGGGTGCTGGAGGAACGCCTGCGCGAACGCGGCCGCGCTGGCGGGCGTCGAGGCGAAGCCGAAGACCGTGAGGAGCATGCCGAGGGGCAGGATGAGGTTCGTGAAGTGGGCCCCGGGCGTCTGCCAGAGGTGGAACTTCCGGCCGAGGGAGATCCGCGACCGGCGCGATAGCTCGATGAACTCCATCGCGCCCCGGGTCCACTTGTTCTGGCGCTTGATGAAGCCCCGGAGGTTCTCGGGCATCGCCTCGTAGGTGTGGAGCGGCACGAACCGGGAGTGCCACCCCCGGTCGGCGAGGGCGACCGCCGTGGCGAAATCCTCGGAGACGTACCCCTCCACGAATCCGCCGATCTCCCGGACCGCCGCCGTCCGGAGGAGGACGTTGTGGCCGTAGCAGTAGACCGCATCCAGGGCGTTCGCCAGGCGGGACTCCCAGACGAACTGGCCGACCCGGGACATCGGGGCGAGCGTCTGCACGAAGCGGGTGTCGAGGTTCCAGAGGTTGATCTGGCCCTGGAAGATCGCCACCCGACGGTGGGCCGGATGCTCGGCGTAGCCGAGCGCCTCCCGGACCCAGTCGCTCGGCAGGAACGAGTCGGAGTCGAGGAGGACGAAGTAGTCGAACCGGTCGCCGTAGCGGGCGAACCAGTCGTTGATCGCCCCGGCCTTGAACCCGCGCCGGGCCGGGCGGCGGACGACCGTGTAGCCCCGCGGGACGGAGATCGCATCGACCACCGCGCGGGCCTTGGGGTCGCTGGAGTCGTCGAGGACGAAGACGTCCACCGGGTACTCCTGGTGGATCGCCGCGAGGCATTCGGGCACGACGTCGTTCATCGTCGTGTAGAGGATCGCCACCCGCGGCCGCCCGTCGATCGTCCCGAGGGAGGGGAGCTCCCCCCCGGGACCGAGCAGCGCGACGATCTGCCGGGCGAGGCCGTAGGCGCCGCCGAGGAAGAGGAGGACGAGGACGACGAACAGGGCGACCGACGCCGAATGGTTCCAGCGGATGACGAACGTCCCCATCCCGCCGACCAGGGCCGCGAAGATCCCGAGGTACAGGCCGTAGAACAGCCGCCGCGTGCGGGGGAGGTCCGGCGGGGCGGTCGCGTAGTCGATCGGGGTCGCCCCCGCGTCGGCCGGATGCGGGAGCGGCCCGCTCAACAGCGCCCTCGGCCGCCCCATCCTTCTCCCCGACTCCGGTCGGATAGACCTCCGTTTTGGCGCAAACCCCGCCGCCGTTGGCGCAAACCGCGCCAGCGGGGCGCCGGCCGGGCGGTCCCGGGGGCGGGGGCGCCCCGCCGGCGGCCGAGGAAAGTAACATACCCTCGCGCCCGGGTCCCGGGCCGATGGATGCCGTCGCGCTGTTCCTCGGGGTGGTCCTCACCGGTCTGTCGGCGACGCTCGCCGCCGTCGGGTCGGCCGCGGCGGTGCGGTACCGCGACGGACGCCTCGCGCTCGTCGCCGCCGGCGTCGCGGTCTTCGCCGTCGTGGGGGCGTTGGCCGCCGCCCACGAGCTGTCGCCCCGCTACGGGGGGGACCTGGACGTCGACCCGCTGCCGCTCGCCCTCCTGGTGCTCGCGGTGTTGCTGATCTACTTCGCCCTCCTCCGCGGTCCCCCGCGGCGGCCGACCCCGTAGCGCGCATGGAGCCGCTCCTCGAGCAGCCGACCCGTCGCCGGATCTTCGAGGTCGTGCGCGCCCATCCCGGGTCGAGCGCGCGGGAGATCCAACGGCTCGCCGGCCTCGGCTGGGGCGAGACCGCCTACCACCTCGACCAGCTCACGCGGGCCGGGCTCCTCCGCCGGGAGCGGGGCGGGCACCGGGACTTCTACTTTCCCGGCCCGATGACGTGGGAGGAGCGGCGGATCCTCCAGGCGCTCCGGCGACCGGCGCCGCGGCGGATCCTGGTCGCCCTCGTCGATCGCCCGGACCGGACCCTCGCCGAGATCGCCTCGGCCGCCGGCCTGAGCCTCTCCACGGCGTCGTTCCACCTCCGCCACCTGCTCGCGGCTTCCGTGGTCGAGGGGCATCCGGACGGCAACCTGCGCCGGTACCGGGCCGCGCAGCCGGAGCGGGTCCGCAAGTTGCTCCAGGAGTACCGGACCTCGCTCTCCGACTCCTGGGTCGACCGGTTCGTCGAGGCGTGGAGCGGCCTCTTGGAGGGATGAGCGGGCGTCGGCCCCCCTCCGGCGCAGCCCACGAAGGGCCCCCGTGCGGGCGTTGCGCCAAAAACCAACTATCCCTCCCCGGACGATACGTACGGGCGATGCGATTGCCCTTGCCGGGCCGCGCGGCCGCCATCCTGCTGCTCGCCGCCGTGGTCGCCGTCGGGAGCGCCGCCGCCGCTCCCGCCGCCCCCGGGCGGGCCGCGGCCGCCGTCGGGGCCGCCGCCTCCGCGGGGCCGATGCTCTCGGTCGGCAACGGCCGGGTGAACCTCACCTTCCCCGGTCCGTTCCCCGCCTACACCGTCGCCGCGCCCGGGGCCCCGATTGCCGTCACCCAGACGCTGGCCGGGATCGCCGAGGTGACCCCGGACGGCTACCTCGTCGCCTACGCCGGCTTCGAGGCGGCCGACCTCCGCTGGAACTTCACCTCCACGGCCGCCGCCGGGGGGACCGTGGTCGCGGCGACCGCCGCGGTGCCGGCGAACGCGACCGGGGGCGACTGGGAATCCGGCGATGACGGGGCGCCGACCGGGGGCCTCGGGAGCGTGAACGTCTCGATCGCGTGGAGCGTGAACGCCTCCTCCGCGCCCAACCCCTCGACGGTCGCCTACACGATCCGCGTCAGCGACTGGCCGTGGCAGCACGCCGAGGACGCCCTCGGGATCGAGGTCCTGACCAATGCGACCGGCGGCGGCGCGGGTGTCTGGGCTCCGAGCGGCGCCGACGCCCTTGCGCTGACGGCGGGAACGGGAGGGGCGTCGTTCCGGTGGGGGAGTTCGGCCGTCGCCGACTACGCGACCGGTCGCGCCGCCGACGGCGCGGTCGAGGATGCCTACCGCTCCATCTCGCCGAACGGCCAGACGACCCTGATCCGGCTCGACTTCACCAACGTCACCGGCGGCTATTCCCATCTCCGGTTCGACCCGTGGCTTACCGTGCTCGGGCCGACCTCGGCGCCCGTGCCGGCCGCCTGGATCGTCGGGGGCGGCGCGCTCGGGGCCGTCGCGGCCGGGGGGCTCCTCTCGGCGGCGTTCGCGGCCGGGGCCGCGGTCCGCCGTCGGCGGGCCGGCCGCGTCGACCGCCTCGCCGGACCGGCGCCCGCCGCATGCGCGGGCGGCGGTCCCTAGTGGGCCGCGACCGGCACCGCTTCGGGCGCCGCCGTCTCCCGTTCGGCGCGGAGGAGCGCCTCCCACCGCGCGCCGACCTCCGCCTGGAGCGCCGCGATGTCGGATTCCGTGAAGTGACGGAACCGCCCCTGGGCCCGGACGTACTCCGCGACCGGCTTGAGCGCCCCGCCCTTGCGCGTCACCCGATAGCGGCCCTCGTCGACCTCGTAGAGGGGGAAGATCCCCGAGTCGGTCGCGAGCCGGCCGAGCTCGATCGTTTGGTCGGAGTCGAACTTCCAGCCGGGGGGGCAGGGGGCGAAGACGTGGAAGAAGCGGGGACCCTTCCGTTCGGCGGCGCGTTCGACCTTCCGGACGAAATCCTCGGGGAACGCCGGGTTGACGGTCGCGGCGTAGACCGGCCGGTGGGCGAGGACGATCCCCATGATGTCCTTCTTCGCCTCGGGCTTCCCCCGCGCGGAGCCGCCGACCGGGGTCGTGGTCGTCCAGGCGCCGCGCGGCGTCGCGCCGCTGCGCTGGATGCCGGTGTTCATGTAGCCCTCGTTGTCGTACATCACGTAGATCGCGTCCGTCCGCCGCTCGAGCATCCCGCTGAGCGACTGGAGCCCGATGTCCGCGGTGCCGCCGTCGCCCGCGAATCCGACGACCTGGACGCCCTCGAGCCCCAGCGCGTCCGCCGCGGCCCGGAGCCCCGATATCGAGGCGCCGGTCGCCTCGATCGGGTTGTCGAACGTCGCGACCCCCAGCGCGGTGGTCGGGTACGGCGTGGCGATCACCGTCCAGCAGCACGCCGGGATCGAGACGATCGTCTTCGGCCCGAGCCCCTTCAGCAGCAGGCGCATCGCCAGCGCCGGCCCGCAGCCGGGGCAGGCGGCGTGGCCGGAGTACATCCGCTCCGAGTCGGGCAGCGTGAGCTTAGCCATGGACGATCCCTCCGGTCGGTTCGAGGTCCATCCAGCGCACATCGCTCGCCCGGTCGTCGAGGAGCGCCCGGTACATCCGGGTCACCTCCCCCGGCGTGACGTCCCGCCCGCCGATCCCCGCGAGGAACCCCGAGAGGGTGGGCCGGTGGGGGGATCCGTAGAGGGCGGCCGCGGTCTCGGTCGCGGCGGCGCCGGCGGCGCCGAAGGTGAACGACCGGTCCATCACCCCGATCCGGTCGACCATCGCGCCCAGGGAGCGGATCGCCTCGACCGGGAACGGACGGAACAGCCGCAGCTTGGCGAGGCCGACCTTGAGCCCCTGGGCGCGCAGGTCGTCGACGACGCCGCGCGCGGTGGTCGTCGCCGTCCCCATCGTCACGAGGACGGTGTCGGCGTCCTCGACCCGGTAGAGCGGGAGCGGTCCGCCGTGGTCGCGGCCGGTGACCCGCCGGTACTCCTCCTCGACGCTCGCGAACGTCTCGGGGACCCGCTCCATCGCCCGGGCGACCTCCCGCCGGAACTCGACGTAGTGGTCGGGGCCGGTGAAGGAGCCGAGGCGGGTCGCGGTGCCGGGGACGAGGATCGCCCGGGCATCCCGCGGCGGCAGGAACCGGTCGGCCTCTTCGGACGACGGGACGTCGACCGGCTCGACGGTGTGCGACAGGTAGAAGGCGTCCTCGGTGACCATCGCCGGCAGCCGGACCGCCGGGTCCTCGGCGAGGCGGTAGGCCTCCAGCACCGTATCCAGCACCTCCTGGTTGCTCTCGGCGTAGAACTGGATCCATCCGGTGTCCCGCTGGGCGACCGTGTCGGTGTGGTCGACGGCGATGTTCCAGGGCGGGGCGACGGCCCGGTTGACGACGCCCATCACGATCGGGGCGCGCATCCCGGACGCCCAGTGGAGGAGCTCGTGCATCAGGAGGAGCCCCTGGCTCGAGGTCGCCGTGTAGGTCCGGGCGCCGAGGCCGGCGGCGCTCACCACGACCTGGAGGGCGCTGTGCTCGGACTCGACCTTGATGTACTGCGCCGCGAGCTCCCCCGCGGCGGCGAAGTCGGCGAGCGTCTCCACGATCGTCGTCTGCGGGGTGATCGGGTAGGCGGCGACGACCTGCACGCGGGCGAGCCGCGCGGCGTGGGCCTGCGCCGCGTTGCCGCTCAGGACCATCCGCGTCATGCGGGCGCCTCCGCGACGGCGACCATCTCGATCGTCTTCGGCGGGCACTCCGTGGCGCAGATGCCGCACCCCTTGCAGTAGTCGAGGCGGATCACGGGGTAGCCCTCCGCGTCGAAGCCGATCGCGTCGTCCGGGCAGAACTTCCAGCAGAAGTTGCACCGGGTGCAGCGCTCGGTGTGGACGACCGGCGTGAGCGTCCTCCAGGCCGCGGTGCGCAGGGCCCGGCTCGGGATCGACGCGACCGGCCCCTCCGGCCAGGGGGGGAGCGCGGCGGGAACCGGGACGACCGGGGCGGGCGCGGGCGCGTCCGCCGGGGCGAACCGGACCGCGGCGAACCCGTCGTCGACGGCGGCGCGGTTCTCCGCGTGGAACGCCGGGACGAACCGGTCGACCGCCGCTTCGAGCGCGGTCCGGCCGACGACCCCGGTCGCGGCGGCGAGGGCGCCGAGGACGGCCGTGTTCACGATCGGGGTGGTGACGCTGCCCAGGCCGTGGGCGACGGCGATGCGCGTCGCGTCGACCGCCGCCCGCCGCACCCCCGCGGGGGCCGGCAGCGAGGCGGGATCGGCGGCGGTGTTGACGAGCAGCAGCCCGCCCGACCGGATCCCCTCCGTCACGGGGGTGGTACGGAGGAGACCGGGATCGAGCACCACCACGACCCCCGGGGCGTCGATCGAGGTGCGCAGCCGGATCGGCCGATCGTCGATCCGCGCGAAGGCGGTGACGGGCGCCCCGCGGCGCTCCACGCCGAAGAACGGGAAGCTCTGCGACTCCTTGCCGTCGAGGAAGGCGGCCTGCGCCAGGAGCTCCGAGGCGACCACCGCCCCCTGGCCGCCGCGTCCGTGGAACCGGATCTCGATCATCGTCCTCTCCGTCCGGTCCATCGGCCGGGGGACGCTTGAAGGGACGGTCAACCCGGCCTGACCGCCGGTTCATCCGATGGGGGCCGGTCCACCGGAGCATGGTCGGCATCCGCGCGCTGGCGAAGATCTGGTTGAACGGGCGGCTGGTGCCGTGGGACGAGGCGCGGATCCACGTGCTGACCCACGGCCTCCACTACGGCTACTCGATCTTCGAGGGGATCCGTTGCCACGGCACGGCGAGAGGGCCGGCGGTGTTCCGCCTCCGGGATCACCTCGACCGGTTCCTGAACAGCGCCAAGATCTACCGCATGCAGCTGCCGTACGACCGCCCGGCGCTCGAGCGGGCGACCCTCGACCTGGTCCGGGCGAACGGGATCCCCGATGCCTACCTGCGCCCGGTCGCCTACTCCGGGTACGGCCAGATGGGCCTCGACCCGACCCAGAGCCCGGTCGAGGTCGCGATCGGGATGTGGGAGTGGGGGGCCTACCTCGGGGACGATGGGGTACGTCGCGGCGTCCGGGCGACGGTGTCGAGCTGGGTGCGCATCGACTCGCGGATGCTGCCGCCCCAGGCGAAGTGCGCCGCGAACTACGCGAACTCGGCGCTGGCCAAGATGGAGGCGACCCGCGCCGGCTACGACGAGGCGATCCTCCTCAACGCCGCCGGGATGGTGGCGGAGGGCCCGGGCGAGAACATCTTCCGGGTGAAGAACGGCATCGTCTCGACGCCGCCGGCGAGCTCGGGGATCCTGCGGGGAGTGACGCGCGACTCCGTCATCCGGTTCGTTCAGGACGAGGGGCTCGAGTTCCAGCGGACCGATTTCACCCGCGAGGAGCTGTTCACCGCCGACGAGCTGTTCTACACCGGCACGGCCGCCGGGATCACGCCGATCCGCGAGGTCGACGGGCGTCCGATCGGCTCGGGCGACTATCCGGTCGTGAAGCGCCTGCAGGACCGCTACGACGTCGCGATCCACGGGCGCTCGGAGCGGTATGCGGGGTGGCTGACGTACGCGACGGCGCCCGGCCCGGCGGCGTGAGGGGCGTCGCGCGGAGGGGAACGATGGCGCACGTGACGGTGCTGCTCGCCGGCTCGCCGATCCGGACGAACCTGGGGATCCTCGGGTTCTCGGCGGTCTCGCTCGTCGAGACGGAAGGCCTGCGGATCCTGGTCGACGTCGGCCACTACGGCCGGCGCGAGCGCCTCCTCCGCGCCCTCGCCGAGCGGCGGATCGACCCCGTCCTGGTCGACCATGTCGTCCTCACCCACCTCCATTGGGACCACGCGCTCAACCTCGACCTGTTCCCCGAGGCGGAGGTGCATGTCGGCGCCGCCGAGATCGATCGGGCCGAGGCGCCGCCGGCGAGCGATCCCCACACGATCCGGGGCTCGGCGGCGTGGCTGCGCGCCCGTCGCACCCGGGCGATCGCGGCGCCGACGACCCGGCTCGCCGAGGGGGTCGACCTCCTCCTCACCCCCGGTCACAGCCCGGGCCACCTCGCGGTCTGCGTCCGCGAGCCGGACGGACCGACGGTGATCTCGGGGGATGCCGCCCCGACGGCGCGGGCCTGGCGGCTCGGCCGGCCCGACCATGTCTACGACGACGCCGCGCTCGCGCGGGCGAGCGTGGCGCGCCTCCACGACCTCCGCCCGGTCCGGGTCGTCCCCGGCCACGACGCGCCGTTCGCGCTCCGGCCGGACGGGATCGAGCCGGAGCCGGCGGAGGAGGCCGAGTTCCTCTTCCGCGAGGATCGGGAGCGGGATTTCCGCGTGCGGGCCGGTGAGCTGCCCGCCCGGGAGACCTATGACTGAGGGGACCGGCGCCGCCGTCCCGGCGCGGCCGGCGGCCCCGTCCGCGGGATCCGCCCGCGACGACGACGGCCCCGTCCGGCCGCGACCGACGCTGCGCGGGATGGACCTGCTCGACTCCCCGTGCTTCAACAAGGGGACCGCGTTCTCGGAAGCGGAACGGGCCGCGTTCGGCCTGAACGGCCTCCTCCCGCCCCAGGTCGAGAGCCTCGCGGAGCAGGCCGAACGGGCCTACCGCGCCTACCGGCGGAAGACGGACGACCTCGAGCGCCACATCTACCTGCGCGCCCTCCAGGACACGAACGAGGTCCTGTTCTACCGCCTCCTGCTGGACCACATGGACGAGCTGATGCCGGTCGTCTACACGCCGGTCGTCGCGCTCGGCTGCGAGGAGTTCAGCCACGTCTACCGCCGCCCCCGGGGATTGTTCGTCCCGTACCCCCTGCGGGGGGAGATTGCGGCCCTGCTGCGGAACCGGCCCCACCCGGACGTCGACGTGATCGTCGTCACCGACGGCGAGCGGATCCTGGGGATCGGCGACCAGGGCGCCGGCGGCCTCGGCATCCCGATCGGGAAGCTGTCGCTCTACACGCTCATCGGCGGCGTCCCGCCCGACCGCACGCTGCCGGTGGTGCTCGATGTGGGGACGAACAACCCCGAGCGGCTCCGCGACCCCGAGTACCTGGGCTGGCGGCACGCGCGGATCACGGGGCCGGAGTACGACGCCTTCGTCCGGCAGTTCGTCGACGCGGTGAAGGCGGAGCTGCCGACCACGCTGCTCCAGTGGGAGGACTTTTCGGCGGCGCACGCGCGGCCGATCCTCGAACGGTACCGCGACCAGCTGCCGACCTTCAACGACGACATCCAGGGGACGGCCGCGGTCGTGCTCGGGGTCGTCAGCGCCGCGCTCCGGGCGCGCCGTGCCCCGATGCGGGAGCAGCGGATCGCGATCTTCGGCGCCGGCTCGGCCGGGGTCGGGATCGCGGACCGGCTGCGCGCGGCGATGGTCGAGGACGGTCTCTCCGAGCCCGAGGCGCGGCGCCGCTTCTTCCTCGTCAACCGCGGCGGGCTCCTCTCCGCCGACCGCACCGACCTGTCGGAGGCGCAGCGGGTCTACGCCGCCCCGCCCGACCCGCGGTTCGGGCGGGACGGGGGTCCCCCGGCCGCCGCGCCGATCGGGCTCTCCGAGGTCGTTGGGGCGGTGCGGCCGACCGTCCTGATCGGCGTCTCGACCGTCGGGGGCGCCTTCTCCGAACCGATCGTCCGGGAGATGGCCGCCCACGTCGACCGGCCGATCGTGCTGCCGCTCTCGAATCCGACCGCCCGGTCGGAGGCGGCGCCCGCCGATCTCCTGCGCTGGACCGACGGCCGGGCGCTCGTCGCCACCGGCTCGCCGTTCCCGCCGGTCGACTTCGGCGGGCGGTCGGTGCCGATCGCCCAGTGCAACAACGTCTACGTCTTTCCGGCGATCGGTCTCGGGCTCATCGCCGGCCGCGCCCGGCGCGTCACCGACCGGATGCTCGGCGCCGCCGCCCGCGCCCTCGGCGATCTCGCCCCGGTCCTGCGCGACCCGGACGGCCCCCTGCTTCCGCCGGTGACCGAGCTGCGGTCGGTCGCCCGGGAGATCGCCTTCGCCGTCGCGACGGCGGCGATCGAAGACCGGGTCGCGCCCGAGGCGACGCCGGAGGAGTTGCGCGATCGGATCCGGGCCGCCCAGTGGGCGCCCCGGTACCCGCGCTACGCCGTCGACGGGGCGCCGGCCTGAGCCGCGGCGCCGGCGCCCGCGGGGCGATCGACGATCGGCCGGTCCAGGAACGCCCGGACCGCGGCGCGCCAGCGGTCGAGGGAGGCGGCCGAGGCGACGAGCCGATCGAGGAGCCAGCGGGCGGCGTCCTCGGGGAGGTGCTCGTCCAGCGTGCGCAGCACGAACCCCTCCTCGTACTTCGCCCACGCCCGGTCGGAGAACGCCCCGCTGCGGACGAGGGAGGCGAGCATCTGGTCCGTGTAGAACTCGCGCCGGCGATAATGGACCACGAGGTCTTCGAGCGCGGCGATCCGCTGGGCCATGCGCGTCTGCGTGCCGAGGATGTCGGCGTAGGCCGCCCCGAGGCTCGGCCCGGCGGCGGGGGCGACGGTCTTCGACCGGTGGATCCAGCGCTCCCACGCGGCCCGAAGGCGTCCCGCCCGGCGCCGGCCGCTCCCGTAGACCGACGGCGCCGCCTCGACGATGGCGCCCAGCCAGCCGAGGCGCTGCTGGTGCAGTTCGGCGATGTACTCGTGCCAGACCTTGAATCCGCTCGCGAGGTACTCCGGGTCGATCGGACGGCCGGCACCGAGCGCCTCGGCGACCTCCAGCAGCCGATCGAGCAACGGGAAGACGAGCTCCCGGTCCTCTCGCTCCATCTCGGCCTCGACGGCTTCGAGCGCCTCCCGGGAACGATCCGGCTGGGGAGGGGTGGGCGGGATTTCGGGCATCGCGGAAACCCACCGGGCGCCGCCTCTTAGACCCCGCGGTGAATCCGGGTTCACCCGCCGGGCTCCGCCTCCGGGCCGGGGCTTCATACGGACCGGAGGCCGTGTCGCCGTCATGTCCTCCTCCCGTCCGTCCGCCCGGCGTCCCCGGGCCGGCCCGCGCCGCGCCTCCCCGAATCGGGCCCATCGTTCGGCGCGGGGGCCGCCCCGCCGGCCGCGCGTCCCCACCGGCGCCCCGACCGCCTTCCTTACGATCCGCGAGCTCGTGAGCACGCCCGCCGTCCTCGTCGCCCCGGACGCGCCGCTGCTCGACGCGGCGATGCTGATGCGCACCCACGAGATCTCGGGCCTACCGGTGGTCGACCGACGGGGCCGGGTCGTCGGGATCGTGAGCCAGCGCGATCTCGCCCGGCTGCTCGTCGGAACGCCGCGGTTCGCCGGGATCCAGGGGCTGCTCGACGTCGTCCTCGTCGGCCTCACCGCCGCCCCCGAGGCCGGCCTCCCCCGGGCCCGGGCGCAGCTCGAACGGACCCCGGTGCGCGCGGTCATGAGCCGGCCGGCGATCGTGACCCACCCCGACGAGCCGGTCGGGCGGGCCGCCGCCACGATGCGGACGCGCCGGATCAACCGCCTTCCCGTCGTCGAAGAGGGCCGGCTGCTCGGAGTCGTGACGCGCGGGGACTTGGTCGGCGCCCTCGCCCGGCCGGCGCGGCCCTCCGGCCGCCGCTAGGTCCCGGACGCCGGCTCCGTAGCGGTCCCGTCCTCGAGGACGCCGAGCGCCGGAAGCACCTCGTTCGCCGCGGCGAGCGCCCGGGCGGAGTAGTCGCCGAGCCGTTGGGCGGCCTCCTCGGAAAGCTCCAGCGCCGGCCGCCCCCAGTGGTAGGCGACGGTCGCCCCCGGCCGCAGGTCGGGGAGGAGGGCCGCCTCGAACGGAAGCCGTACTGGCCGCTCCGGCCCCCAGGCAAGGCACGGCCCGTCCCGCCGCAGCGCGGCCGCGCGGAGCTCGAGTTCCTCCGACCCGATCCGGGTCACCGTCCCCCACGCCGGGCGGCACGATTCCATGTGGGCGACGGTCGTCGCGACATGGCCGGTGACGTTGCCGACGCCGACGAACGCCACGTGGAAGAGGTGGTGGAGGAGGGGCTCCCGGGGCAGATGCGTCCGCAGCCGGTCGGCGAGGGAGCGGGGAAGGCCCCGCCGCTGGAGGGCGTCGATCAGCGTCCGGAACTCGGGGCGCCCGAGGCCGTCCAGCAGGTCGTTCCCGATCCAGTAGGCCTCCACCACCGCCTCGTCGAACGGGTCGCGGCCGTGGGCCCGGGCGATCGTCTCGAGGTACGGCATCAGCGCCTCGAACTGCGCCAGGGCGGCCCGGGCCGCCGGGCGGGCCGCCGGCTCGCGGATCGCCCGCTCGAGGAGCCGGTCGGCCCCGTCCGGGCCGCAGTAGCGGAGCCGGCTCGTGGCGAGGCTGAACCGGGCGCCGAGCTCGACCCCGTCCATCGGCGGCTCACGCCGTCGGCCGGGCCCGGCCCGCGACCGCCCGCCCGATCCGACGGAAGGCGGTCCCGCCGACGGCGATCCCGACCCCGGCGACGACGACCGCCGCCCCCGCGACCTGGGCGACGGAGAACGGCGTCCCCGAAAAGGCGCTCTCGAGCAGGAACGTGACCGGGAACCCGAGGACGAGCACGGTCGTCGCCGGGCCGACCTCGACCCGCTTAAGGCCGGCATACCAGAGCGCGACGAACGCGGCGAGGAGGAGGGCGCTCACCCCGACCCACGTCCACTGCGCGCCGGAGAAGGCGGTGAGGCCGCCGACCTGGCCGGTGGCGGCCAGGTACGCCCCGAGGAACGCGACCCCGAACCCCATCCGCCCGAAGGCGACGGTCGACGACGGCAGGTCGCGGAGCGTGCGGCGGGAGAAGGTGTACTCCCCGGCCCAGAGGAGCGTGGCCGCGAGGACATAGGCGGTCCCCGGCGTCCAGAGGGGGACGTAGAACGAGAGCAAGAGCGCGTTGCCGCCGAGCACCAGCGCGGCGGCGACCGCGCCGCGCCAGTGGAGCCGCTCCCCGAGGAAGGCGACCCCGAGCACCGTCGCCGCGAGGAACAGCCCGCGGTAGGCGAACGAGGCGGTCGCCGCGCCCCCGGCGGCCGTCGCGAGGGCGAGACCGTGGAAGAACAGCAGGAACGGGATCGCGCCCCCGACCAGGCCGATCAGCGCGAGACGCCCCCAGTCGGCCCCGCGGAGCCGCCCGCGGAACGCCCGGTGGCCCGCCCAGGCGAGCGGCAGCAGGAGCAGCGCGGTCGCGAGGTTCCGGACCGTGACGAACGCATCGGAGCTCGTGCCGCGGACCGCGTAGAAGTTCACGAACGTCGAGACGCCGCTCACGACGGCGGTCGCGAAGACGAGCGCGAGGCCGAGCCCCGAGCCGGCGCCGGCCGGGACCGGGCCGGGCGGCGCGCGGACCGCGGGGGCGGTCACGTCCGCCCCCCCAACGTCCCGTCCGCCCCGGTCGCCAACGCCCGAGCGGCCGCGATCGCCTCGAGCGCCTCCGGCTCGGGCACGAGCCGCACGGCAAAGCCGGCCTGGACGATGACGTAGCTGCCGACCGTCGCCTCGGGGACGTAGATCAACTGGACCGTCTTCGGCGCCCCGCCCGTCTCGACCGTGGCGGTCGGGTACGCCGGGTCTCGATCGTCGATCGCCTCGATCCGGGCCGGGATCGCCAGGCACATCGAAGGCGGACTCCAAAGGCGGGATATCAATCCGGCGTCGAGCCGGGCCGACGGGCGGCGATGGACGGTCCCCCTTCGGCCTCCTCGACCCGGACCTCGACCAGGACGATCGATCGGGCCCGGGGATCCAGCAGTTCCTCCGACGTCTCCACCGCGAGGGTCGCCCCCTCGGCCGGGCTCCCCCGGACGACCTCCGCCCAGTGGGCGCGCACGATGTCGGCGGGGATCGGCGCGAGCGCGCCGACCCAGAGCCGCACCGACCGGATCCGCGCCCCTCGCCCCCCGATCTCCGTGAGCTTCCGGCGCAGGTCCCTCAGGAGGACGCTCTCGTGCACCGGGCCCTCCTCACGATCGCCGGTCGGCGGGGCGGCCGAGTTCGGCGGCAAGGCGTCGGACGACCCGTTCGGCGGCCCGACGCACCGGCGGGCTCAGCTCCGCGCCGAGCCCGAAGTCGGCCCCCTCGATCCCGAGCAGTTCGAGGCCCGGGGGTCGCCGGCCGAGGAGGTCGGCGAGCCCGATCGCCTCGGCGAGGGAGAGTCCGTGGGTCGAGCCGTACGAGGAGGGGGCGGGCGCCGGCTGTTCCGGCCCCGGCGCCCACCGGCGCACCGTCCCCGGGGGGGCTCCCGAGCGGGTCGCGTCGACGACGATCACCCGCTTGGCCCCGTCCCAGAGGTCGAGGAGACGCCCGACCTCGCCGTCGCTCTCGACGACCCGGACGGCGCTCCCGACCCGCGGGGCGAGCCGGCGCGCGACCGTGCGGCCGACAGCGTCGTCCCGGCGGAGGTCGTTCCCGATCCCGACGACGAGCGGCCGGTCGTCGGGGCCGTCCGGCCCGGCCGGGCCGCTCATGGGCCCGGGCGCCGGCTCACGTCCAGGCGCAGGAAGTGGGTCGCGCAGGAGATGCACGGGTCGTGGTTGCGGATCGCCTTCTCGCAGCGGTCGCCGAGGGCGGCGTCGTCGAGGTCGAGGGAGCGTTCGACCAGGTGGCGCACGTCCTCCTCGATGCGGCCCTGGTTCTGGGAGGTCGGGGCGACGATCTTCGCCTCGTCGATGCGGCCCCCCGCCCCGAGCCGGTACCGGTGGTAGAGCATCCCCCGTGGGGCCTCCGTGATCGCCGCCCCGGCCGCCGAGGCGGGCAGTGGCGGCGGCGGGGCGAACGGCCGGTCGGGCGGGCGATATCCGTCGATCAGGCGGAGCGCCTCCTCGACGGCAAGCACGACCTCGATCGCCCGGACGACGATGCTGCGGTAGGGGTTGCGGACCGGCCCGAGCACCCCCGCCTCCCGGGCGAGGACGCGGGCCCGCGGCGACAGCCGGTCCTGGTTCAGCGCGAAGCGGGCGAGCGGACCGACGAGGTAGGCCCCGCCCCCGCGGCGGACCGAGTGCAGGGCCGTGGAGTACGGGACCTGGCGCTCCTCGAACACCTCCTCGTAGCGGTCGACCGGGAGCCGCACGCCGGAGGAGGAGACGACCTCCCCCTCGTTCATCGGATACTCGTCCGGGTGGCGGAGGGAGACGAAGTCGTACTCCTCCTCGTCGTCGGGGAACGGGAAGTCGGCGACCCAGCGCACGGTCGCCTCCGCGAGGGCGAGCGCCTCCTCGAGCTGGGGGCGGAAGGCGAACAGCTCCTCCCGGCTCGGGACCCGGTAGAAGCCGCCGATCCGCACGTTGATCGGGTGGATCGCGCGGCCGCCGAGCAGTTCCATGAGCCGGTTGCCGACCTGCTTGAGGCGGAGCCCCCGCTTCACCGCCTCGGGATGGTCGCGGGCGAGCCGGAGCGCGTCCGGGTAGCCGAGGAAGTCGGGGGCGTGCAGGAGGTAGATGTGGAGAACGTGGCTTTCGATCCACTCCCCGCAGTAGAGGAGGCGCCGGAGGTCGCGGATCGGGCCGTCGACCCGCATCCCGAGGGCCCGTTCGAGGGCGTGGCAGGCGCTCATCTGGTAGGCGACCGGGCAGATCCCGCAGATCCGCGCCGTGATGTCGGGGGCCTCGGCAAAGTCGCGGCCCCGCAGGAACGCCTCGAAGAAGCGCGGCGGCTCGAAGATGTTCAGCTCGACCGCCTCGACGGCCCGGCCCGAGATCCGCACGGCGAGCGCGCCCTCCCCCTCGACCCGGGCGACGTAGTCGACGGCGATCGTGCGGTCGGTCACGGTCGCCCGCCCCGCGCCCGAGCCGCCTCGCCCGCCGCCCGGAACGCCGGCGCCGCCGCGGTGAACGTCTGGAAGAGCCGCTCGACGGCCGGCGGCGCCATCCCGAGCGTCTCCAGTTTCGGGAGGAGGCCGGCCGGGTTCGCCCCCTCGGCCGGGCCGAAGCAGCCGTAGCAGCCCCGGTGGAACCCCGGACAGATCGCCCCGCACCCCGTGTGGGTGACCGGTCCCAGGCACGGCGTCCCGTGGGCGACCGTGACGCAGACGCGGCCCCGGCGCTTGCAGTCGATGCAGACGCTGTCGGTCGGCAGGTTCGGGGCGCGGTGGGCCAGGACCGCGCCCAGGATCTCGAGCAGCTGGCCCTTGTCGATGGGGCAGCCCCGCAGCTCGAAGTCGACCGGGACGTGGGCGGAGATCGGCGTCGACGTCGCGAGGGTCCGCACGTACTCGGGGCGGGCGTAGACGACCCGGCGGAACTCCTCCACGTCCGCGAAGTTGCGGAGCGCCTGGATCCCCCCCGCGGTGGCGCAGGCACCGATGGTGACGAGGAGCCGGGAGCGGGCCCGGATCTCGCGGATCCGGACGGCGTCGTCCGGCGTGGAGATCGACCCCTCGACCAGGGAGACGTCGTACGGGCCGTCGACCGCCCGGCTCGTCGCCTCGTGGAAGGTGGCGATCTCGACGCGGTCGGCGATCGGGAGGAGCTCGTCCTCGCAGTCGAGGAGCGTGAGCTGGCAGCCGTCGCACGAGGCGAACTTCCAGACGGCGAGGCTCGGGCGGACCGGGTCGGGCATCTACACCTCCCGCCGGTCGAGCCGGTCGCGCACCGCCGCATACGGGAAGACGGGCCCGGTCCGGCACACGAAATCCGGACCGAACTGGCAGTGCCCGCACAGGCCGATCGCGCACTTCATGTTCCGCTCCATCGAGAGGAAGATCCGCTCCGGCGGCACCCCGGCCTGCTCGAGCGCCCGGGCGGTGAGCCGCAGCATGATCTCGGGGCCGCAGAGCAGCGCGCTCGTCCGGGCCGGCTCGAACCGCGCGTCGGGCAGGCGGGCGGTGACGAGCCCGACGTCGCCGTACCAGTCCCGGCCCGCGGCGTCGACCGTCACCTGGATCCGAAGGTCGTCGCGGCGGCGCCACGCCTGCACCTCGTCGTAGAAGACCAGGTCCTTCGGGCTGCGGGCGCCGTAGATCACCTCGAGCCGGCCGTAGCGTTCCCGGCGGGCGAGGATCGCGAGGAGCGCCGGCCGCAGCGGCGGCAGCCCGAGGCCGCCGGCGACCACGACCACATCCCGGCCGGGGAGGTCGTCCATCGGCCAGCCGGTCCCGTACGGCCCCCGGACCCCGACCGTCTCGCCGGGGGCGGCGCCGGCGATCGACTCGGTGACCTTCCCGGCGACGCGGACGGTGTGGACGAGCTCCGTCGGCCGCGCGGGATCGCCCGCGATCGAGATCGCCGCCTCGCCGACGCCGAACCGGTACAGCATGTTGAACTGGCCCGGCGCGAACGCGGGCGGGGCGGTCCCGGTCGGGGCGCGCAGGGTGAGGGTCACCGTGTCGCCCGTCTCGGCGACCCGGCGCTCGACCCGATACGGGGTCGGCCACCACGGGTTGGAGCCGGCGGCCGGCGCCGCCTCACCGACGATGGACATCGAGCACCTGCACGCGGGCCATCTCGAGCCGTTCGGCGAGGACGGGGAGCAGTTGGCGGAGCAGCCGGAGCCCTTGGAGGGGCTCGGCGTCGATCGCGGCCCGGAGCGGGCCGGCCTCGATCGCGAACAGGCGGGTCGCCTTGAGCGCCCGCGCGTCGAACCGCCAGCGGTGCGGCGGGACGAGCCACGACCACCCGATCACCTCCCGGGGCCCGACCGTCTGGATCGTGAGCGGCGGCCCGCCGGGCGAGTGGAGCTCGAGGGCGATCTTGCCGTCGCGCACGAGATAGAAGGCCCGGGCGGGGGTCCCCTCGCGGAAGAGGATCGCGTCCGGATCGAGGGTCCGCTCCGAGACGGCGGGTTCCAGCCGACGGAGGAACTCCGGCTCGAAGCCGTGGAAGAACGGATGGTCGTCGAGGCGGGGCCGGTCGGAAGGGGGGGAACCCGTCGCGGTCATGGAGCGGCCTCCGGCGGCGCGACCGCGGTCGGGTCGGCGCGGATCGCGCGGACCTCCTCGGTAAGGTCGATCCCGACGGGACACCAGGTGATGCACCGACCGCAGCCGACGCATCCCGAGGAGCCGAACTGGTCGTGCCAGCTCGCGAGCTTGTGGGTGAGCCATTGCCGGTAGCGGGAGAGGCCGCTCTGGCGGACGGGCCGGCCGTGGACCTGGCTGAACTCGAGGTTGAAGCAGGAGTCCCAGCGGCGCCACTTCTCGGTCCGGTCGCCCGCCAGCGACGGGACCTCCTCGGTCGTGCTGCAGAAGCAGGTCGGACAGGCCATCGTACAGTTGGTGCAGCTGAGGCAGCGGCGGGCGACGTCGGCCCAGCGCGGATGATCCGGATGGTCGAGGAGCAGCTCCCGGACCCCCGCGGGATCGAGGTGCCGCCCCACCTCCGCGGCCGCGCGGGCGACGGCCGCCTCGGCGGCGGCCACGTCGGCCGCTCCCGCGGGCTCGGTCGGCACCCGGTCCAGCACGGCCGCGCCCGCCTCCGAGCCGACCTCGACCAGGAACCGGTGCGGGCCGGGGTCGACGATCTCGGTCAAGGCGAGGTCGTGGTCGGACCCGACCCCCGGGCCGGTCCCCATCGACGTGCAGAAGCAGGTCGGCGCCGCTCCGCCGCACTGGACGGCGATGCGCAGGGTCCGCCTCCGGCGTCCGTGGTAGCCGGGGTCCGGCGCGGTCCGGTCGAAGACCCGGTCGCTGATGCGGACCGCCGCGAGGTCGCAGGCCCGCATCCCGAGGAAGGCGTCGGCGACCGGCTCGGCCGCGTCGGGCTCGAGGCGGAACGACGTCCCGTCGGCGACGGCGGACCAGAGGCGCTCGCGGGGAGGAAAGAGGTACTTTTTCCAGCTGTGCGGGCCGACCGTGTAGCCGAAGACGGCGGCATCGTCCCGCCGAACGAGCCGGTAGGTGCCCGCGTCCTGGCGTTCCGTCCAGCCGATCGGCAGGTCCGTCTCGTCCCGGATCTCCCCGAGCACGATCGCGCCGTCACGCAGCGTCGGCCCGACGACCCGGTAGCCGCGCTCGCGCAGCGCCGTAAGGAACGCGGGGAAGTCGGCGCGCAGCAGGCGACGCCGCTCCCCGACCGCGTTCGGTGCCATGCGTAGGTCCAGCGACCCCCTCGAAAACAGGGAGGAACGGCGGAATAAGTACGCTCGGTGAATCCGGTCTGACGGGGCCCGGGCGAGCGGGGTTATCCGCCTCCGCCTCCCTCCGTTCCTCCATGCCGAGCCTTTCCGACCTCCGGCGCGACCTCGATCTCCCGGACGACGCCCTGCGCGACGCCGGCTCCGGCGCGGCGAAGGCCTCCGTATCGGCGGTGCGGGCGCTCGCCGGTCGGGGACGGAACGGCCGGCTCGTCCTCGTGACGGCGATGACCCCGACCCGGCACGGCGAGGGAAAGACCGTGACGTCGATCGGTCTCGCGGACGGGCTGCGCCGCCGGGGCCACCGGACGGCCGTCTGCCTCCGCCAGCCGTCGCTCGGCCCGGTCTTCGGGATCAAGGGCGGCGCGACCGGCGGCGGCCGCGCCACGGTCGAACCGTCGACCGAGATCAACCTCGGGTTCACGGGCGATTTGAACGCCGTCGCGGCGGCCCACAACCTGTTGGCGGCCCTCGTCGACAACCACCTCTACCACGGCAACGCCCTCGGGATCCGGCCGGATCGGATCGCCTGGCCGCGCACCGTCGACATTGAGGATCGGTCCCTGCGGCACATCGTCACGGGCGCGGGGGACGACCCCAAGATCCCGCGGCTCTCCTCGTCGTACGTGATCGCCGCCGCCTCCGAGGTGATGGCGATCCTGGCCCTGGCCGGGGATTATGCGGACCTCAAGGCCCGCCTCGGCCGGATCCTCGTGGCGGAGCGGGCCGACGGCTCCGCGGTCCGCGCCGCCGACCTCCGGGCCGCGGGATCGATGACCGCCCTCCTGCGGGACGCCCTCGAGCCGAACCTGGTCCGGACCGCGGAGGGGACGCCCGCGATCGTCCATGCGGGACCGTTCGGCAACATCGCCCACGGCACCTGCAGCCGGCTCGCGATCGAGCTCGGGCTCGCCACGACCGACTACTGCGTCGTCGAGGCCGGGTTCTCGACGGAGCTGGGGGCGGAGAAGTTCGTCGACATCGTCACCCCCGTCCTCGGGCACGACGTCGACGCCGGCGTGCTCGTCGTCACCCTGCGCGCGTTGCGGTACCACGGCGGGGCGTCCGACGAGGCGTCGGTGCGGCCGGATCTTCCCGCGATGGAGCGGGGGCTCGCGAACGTCGAACAGCACCTCGCCAACCTCGCCGCGCTCGGGATCCCGGCGGTGATCGCCCTCAACCGGTTCCCCGACGACACCCCCGAGGAGATCGCCCGGCTCCACGAGTTCGGCCGGGCGCAGGCGACCCCGGTCGTCGAGTCCCGGGCGTTCGCCGAGGGCGGGGCAGGGTCGGTCGACCTCGCCGAAGCGGTCGAGGGGCTGGTCGCGCTCGGCCGCCACAGCCGACCGCTCTCGCCGCCGGGGACCGGGCCGGCGGAGCAGGTCCGCGCGATCGTGACCCGCCTCTACGGCGGGCGGGAGATCGCCCCGTCGGAGGAGGCGGTGCGCGACCTCGCCGAGATCGCCCGGTTCGGGGAGCTCGGCGGGCCGGTCTGCGTCGCCAAGACGCCGCTGTCGCTCTCCGAGGATCCCCACCGGCTCGGCCGGCCGCAGGGGTTCGTGAGCCCCGTCCACCGGTACAGCCGGTCGGCCGGCGCCGGGTTCACGGTCGCCTACCTCGGCGCGATCGAACTCATGCCCGGGCTGCCGACCCACCCGGCGGCCGAGCAGATCGACGTCGACGGGTCGGGACGGATCGTCGGGCTCTCGTAGGCCGCCGTAGATCCCCTGCCCCCGAAGGGCTCCGCCGGGGGAGGGCGGCCCGCGCCGGACCGGGGGACTACGGGACCGAGAAGACGAGACGGCGGGCCCCGCCGGTCCGGCCCCAGTGCCGCTCGATCTCGGAGAGCGGCCGGACCTCGGTGTCGACGCGGAACCCGGCCCCGGGGAACGCCGCCAGGAAGTCGCGGATCCCCGCGGCGAGGGTCGCCGGCGAGGAGCTCCCGAGCCCGCTGCCGAGCAGTTCGACCCCCGAACTGCGGAGCAGCGCCGCGTCGAGGGGCACGGTCGGGCCGGCGAGGGAGCCGATCTGGACGAAGCGGATCCGGCGAGGTCCCCGCGGCGCCTCCGGCCCGCCGAGGGCGGTGAGCAGCGTCGCCGCGGGGGGACCCCACAGATAATCGAGCACGACCCCGAGATCGGTGGCGCGGGCGAGGCGGCGGAGCCGATCGGACAGATCGGGGGCGCCGTCCAGCGGCACGACCTCGTCCGCCCCGAGGGAGCGGACGGCCGCGAGCGCCGCCGGGTCGCGTCCGGTCGCGATGACGTGGGCGGCCCCGAGATGCCGGGCGACCTGGACCGCCATCCGTCCGGAGGTGCCGGTCGCCCCGTGGACGAGCACGGACTCGCCGGGCCGGATCGGCGCGAGCGTCGTCAGCGGGACCCAGCACGACATCCCGGCGTTCGCCGCGGCCGCCGCGGTGACGTCGTCGAGCCCGTCGGGGAGCGGGATCAGCCGGTCGGCCGGGACCGGTACCCGCTCGCCGAGGGAGCCGTACGGCGGGCGGGGCATCGAGAAGTAGACCCGGCGGCCGTCCTCGGTCCGGCCGACCCCGTCGACGCCGGGCACGAACGGCGGACGGGGGGCGGCTCCGTAGGCGGCGCCGCTCGCCCGGAGGAGCGCGAGGGGCACGACGGCCGCCGCCGAGACCCGGACGGAGGTCTCGCCGGCGAGGGGGGACGGGTCGGGGAACTCTTCGTACCGGGGCGCCGCCCCGACCTCGCGAATCACGGCCGCCTTCATGCTGCGCTCGCCCCCCCCGACCGGTCGGGGGAATATGACGCCGTCATGCCGGACGCCGGGAGCCCGAACGGACGCCGCCCCGCCGACGGGGCGTGCCGCCGCGCGACACCGACCGATCGGTCGGCGGACCGCCGAGGGCTTCCCCGCCCCCGAAATCCGTATCTGACCGCTGTGAATGGCGACCCGGGGACCCCGTGACGCCCATCGAGCTCAAACTGGACGCCGTGTCCGTGCACATCCGAGACGTCGAGCGCGCCCGCCACTTCTACGGTCAGATCCTCGGGCTGCGGGAGCTCCAACGCCTGCCCGCGGGGCTCGTCTACGCCCTGCCCGGCTCCGCGACCGTGCTCTCGGCGCACATCATGCAGCCGAACGAAGTGGGCCGTCCTCCCGGAACCGTCACCGGCGTCGTCTTCGGGGTGGCGGACGCCCGGGCCGCCCTGGAGGCGATCCGCGCCGCCGGCGGGACGATCACCGACGAGGCCGTCGACGTGACGAACCCGTCCGGGTCGTACGTGCGGGGGACGATCGCCGATCCCGACGGCAACGAGTTCCTCGTCCGGCAGCGGGTATCGCCGTAAGCCGGGGCCTCGTTCCGCCGCCATCACGCGCGTCGCTCCCCCGATCCCCTCCCGGGCGGCTCGTTCCTCGGGCCGCTCGACCCGGCGACCGCGGCCCCGTCGACCCGGGTCGGTGGTGCGGGCACCCCGAGGCCGGCCCGATCGGCAACCCCGCGGCGCGACCCCGGCTCGTCCCCGGTCGGATCGTTTCCCGGAACCCCTCGGAGCGTCGCCGGCGAAGCGAAAGCCGCGCCGCCCGCCGGGGGTCGCAGGGCGGATCGGTCGTGCGCTCCCTACTCCGCGGGCCCCGGCATCGCTCCGTTTCCGGCCGGCCGTACCGGGGTCGCCCCCGCGGTTCCGGGGCTGGGGTCTACGACCGGCCCCGTCTCGGGCCCCGTCCGGCGCCGGAGGAACACCCCGAGGAGCCCGACGCCGACCGAGAGGAGCGCCCCAATCGCAAAGATCCAGTCAAAGCTCCCCGCGGTCGGGAGCCCGATCGAGGCGGGAACCCCTCCCCCCGGCACCGCGCGGCCGACGGGCACCGCCGTGGTGAGGCTTGCCAGGACGGCGGCGACCAGCACCGGACCGATGCTTGCGCCCAAGTCCTGGAACATCTCCGAGAGTCCGGTCTGGATGCCGGTCTCGCCCCGTCGGGCCGACAGCACGACGATATTCGTGATCGCGATGATCATCGCGACGAGGCCGACAAACGTGGGCACGGCCGTGACGGCGACCTCGAGGTACGTTCGGTGGAACCCGAGGATCGTCAGGAAACCGGCGGTCGATAGGACGGCGCCCCCCAGGAGGACCGGCTTCGGCCCGAACCGCCCAATCGCCCGCCCCACGAACGGGGCCGCGACCAGCATCGACACGGTCGTCGGCAGGCTGAGCAGCCCGAACTCGAAGACCGAGTCGCCGAGGCCGACGACCGGCGTCTCGACGTACACGGTGAGGCCGACGAACCCCAGGAAGAGGGCGACCCCCACCAGCAGGATCGCCATGTAGCTCAGGGCCAGGTTCCGCTCCCGCAGCCGCTCCAAGGGGAGCATCGGGAAGGAGGCCGTCCGCTCCCGCCAGTAGAACAGGGCGGCGAGCCCGGCGGCGAGGGCGAGCAGCTCCGGGACGCCACCGACGAGCGGCCCGAGCGCGACCGCGGTCGGATTCGTCCACCCCCACGACGGCCCTTCCGTCAAGGCGAGGAGGAAGGTCGCCAGCGCCCCTCCCAGCAGGGCCGCTCCCGATAGGTCGACCCCGACCGCGAGCCGGTGCCGGGATTCGGGGAGCTGCCAGGCGGCGAGCGCGACGAGCGCGACCGCGGCCGGGATCGCCGTGTGGTAGGCGAACGCCCACCCCTGGCTCTGGATCAGCCACGACCCGACGAACAGCCCCACGGTGGCGCCCACGGCGAACGTGGCGGCCACGAGCCCCTGCGCCGGGCCGACCCGCTCGGGCGGGAGCTCCTCGCCGATCATCGCGAACGCCAGCGGGAACAACGCGAGTCCCATCCCCTGCACCCCGCGGACGGCGATCAGCAGGTAGATCGCCTGGGAGCGGGCGAGGCCGACCGTCGCGGCCAAGGCCGGCGTGTAGCCCGCGACGGAGACGGCGAGCGCGTACACCGCGAGCAGCGCCACCATGACCCGCTTCTTGCCGTAGATGTCGCCGAGCTTCGCGAAGAGGGGGGTCGTGACGACGCCGACCAGCAGGTAGGCCGAGACGACCCAGGCGACGGTGGGGTACGGGACCCCTCCGAAGAAGCGGACGAGCGCCGGCAGCGCCGGGACCATCATCGTTTCGACGTAGTTGACCATCAGACCCGCGCCGGCCAGGAGCAGGAGGATCGTGACCCCCCGCCGGGCGGCCACGCGATCGTCGATCGGGGAGGCGATCACCCGGGAGGGGGGGTGCGCGTCGTCGGTCATCGAACGGTCTACCGCGTAACGTGGGGTGAAGCCCGTGCGCGACGGTCCGGACCGAAGGTGACCGGAGCGGCTCCCGCCGGTCCGAAACCGTCCGACGGGCGGTCGATATCGGAACCGTGAAGGGGACCCCGAGCTACGGCGCTTCGCCGTGACGCCGTTCGCCCGCCCCGAGGAGCTCGATGTCGCCATCCTCCGGGAGATGTACCGGGACCGCCGGGTCGGTCTCACGGGGATCGATCCCCGGCTGAATGCCAGCCGGGTCGCCCGGTCGCTGGGGATCGGCCGCAACCGGGTCGCCGGCCGACTGCGGGGGTGGCGGACGAGCGGCTTTCTTCGCCGGTATGCGGTCTGGCTCCACCCCGGCCTCCTCGGGTGGGTCGGGGGATTCTTGAACCTGCGGGTCGGGCACCCGCGGGGGAAGCCGGGCCTCCTCGAGCAGCTCGCCCTCGTCGACGGGGTGCTCTCCGCGGTGGTGCTGCTCGGCGGGTGGGTCTCCGTCACCGTGATCGCCCCCGACCGGCCGAGCCTCCAGCGGCGGTGGGAGCTGCTCCGCCGCCTGACGGGCGTGGTGGAAGCGGAGCCGCTCGACGTGTGGAACGTCCCCCTGGCCCGGACGTCGCTCACGCCGCTCGAGCTGCGGATCGTGCGGGCGCTTAGGGCGGCGCCGGAGGCGACGATTCACGACATCGCCCGCGCGGTCGGCATCTCGACCCGCACGATGACCCGGAAGTACTCGGCGCTGCTCGACGACGGGTCGGTCTGGTTCGTGCCGCTCTTCGACTTCTCGGCGTTCCCGTTCCCGGTCGTCATGGTCTCCGCCTCGTTTCGGCCGGACGGGGATCCCGCGCGCTGGGCAGAGGCCGTCCGAGCTCGCTACCCGCTCGCCGTCGGCGGATCGACGTCGTTCCTCGAACCGAGGAGCTCGACGGAGTCCGCCCTTCTCTACGTCCTGCTGCCGTCGCCCGCCCAGCTCGAGGATCTGGAGCGGACCGCGGAGGCGGTACCGGGGGTCGACCAGATCGACCTCTCCGTGCTCGTCCGCGTGGTGGACTTCCCCGAGTGGTACGATCGCCATCTTGCCCAGCTGGCCGGGGCCGGGCCCGTGCGCGGCCGGGCCGAAGCCCGGGATCCGGTGCGCCCGGCCGATCGGTCGGCCCCGGACGCGAACGGGACGGCCCGACCGCGGAGCCGCCGAACGGGACGAGCCGCCCCGCCGCACGGCTGACCCGCGGGCCGGGGGAATCGAAGGAACGCCAGTCGAGACCGGCTCCGCACCGGCTACCCAGCGCCCGGTTGGGCCGGGGTCCGGGTCGGCGCACCGATCGAGTTACGGGCGGCGGAGGAAGTCGATCGCGACATCCACCGGATCTCTCGGAACGGACGGACGGCCCGGTCGGTGAATTGGGAGAGGGGCCCCGCACGGTGTGTGACCGGGGCGAGAGGGCGGAAGCCCCATCGTGCGGTCCGGTCGGAATACCCCCGGCGGCGCTGGACGGGGGATCCGCGGACGGACATCCGGGAGCCCGCCGTAAGTAGGAGAACGTCGGCGGCGTCGCGGCCCGCCGTCCGCGGAACGGTCCGGGCGCCGGCGTTCCTCCGGAGCGGAAGGGACCCCGGGAGCGCCTCGGGGCGGCTCTACCGGTCTCTTGGGTGCGGCCGTAGACCCTTGTGGTAGTGGACTGGTCGGGATTTGAACCCGAGACCTCCGGTTTGCAAAACCGGCGATCTTCCGCTGATCTACCAGCCCGCGAACGACCCCACGGCGCCCTCCGGGTCTTAGGGTTTCCCACCGAGCCGTGGACGGCGGTGGCGGGTCCCAAAGCCCATGTAGCCGCCGAGGGTCGTACGGGTGTGAAGCTCTCCGTCTTCTCGGTCGTCGACGACGCCGGGCCCGGCCGGGACCGGTACCGGGAGACGATCGCGCTCGCCGAGGCGGCCGATCGCGCCGGGTTCTCGGCGCTCTGGGTCGCGGAGCATCACTTCAACCCGACCGGTCTCTGTCCGGCGCCGGCCGTGCTGCTCGCGGCGTGCGGGGCGCGCACGACCCGGCTGCGGCTCGGCTCGCTCGTCTCGGTGCTGCCGTTCCACCGACCGGTCGACGTCGCCGAGGAGTACGCCCTCCTCGACCGGCTGGTCGGCGGCCGGGTCAACCTCGGGTTCGGCAGCGGCTACGTGCCGGCGGAGTTCGAGGGGTACGGGATCGATCCGGGGTCCCGGCACGACCGCTTCGATCTCGCCTATCGGACCGTCGTGGCCGCCCTCGCCGGGGAGGCGGTGGTGGTGGGGGAGAACGGCGCCCCCCCGGTCCGGCTCAACGTCCGCCCCGTCCAGGAGCCGCACCCGCCGATCTGGATCGCGGTCCAGCGCCGGGAGGCGATCCCGTACGTCGCGCGCCGGGGCGCCTCGATCGCGCTGATCCCCTACGCCACGGTCCGGGACCTTTCCGAGCTCGCGGACGAGATCCGGGAGTTCCGCGCCGCCTGCCCGCCCGGCTCGACGCAGGAGGTGGCGGTCGGTCTGCATCTCTACGCGGGACCGGATCCCGACCACGCCCGGGCCGCCTTCCGGACCTATCTGGCCGACCGACTGCGCCTCGGCAGCACGCACCTCGAGGCGAAGGCCGCGCGGGCGCCGACGGCGGTCGACCCGGCGGCGCTCGAGGCGGCGGGCCTGGTCGCCTTCGGCTCCCCCGAGGAGGTCGAGTTCCGCCTCGACCGGCTCGCCGAGATCGGGGTGGACGAGCTGCTCGGCATCTTCGACTTCGGTGGGCTCCCGGGGACCGAAGCCGTGGCGTCGATCGAGTCGCTGGGCCACCTGCGCCGCGACCGGGCGTAGCGGGTTCCCGAGAGCCCCGCGGGGTCCCGGGGGCGAAAACGAGGGCAGGAACGGGTTGGACGCGGGAGGACGGGCCGCCTACTGGGCTCCGTCCGGCGGCGTCGGCATCGGGGGGGCCTCCGACGGGGCCGGCTCCTTCCACTCGGGGGGCGCCGGGGAACTCGGTGCCGGAGCGGGGGGCGCCATCATCGACGCGGATCCGCCGCTGCCGGCGCTCGGGGGGCTCCGCCGGTGCCGGCGGAGGAGGACCCCGAGCGCGATCGCGACGACCACGATCAGTACCAGGAGGATCAGCCACCCGACGGTGAGACCCGATCCCGGCGCGACGTCGAGGCCGAGCACCGACGGGCTCGGGTTGACCGTGAGCAGCGTCCACGCGTAGCAGTAGTTGGACCCGCAGTTCGGCCCGGTGAGGCCGTGGCCCGCCACCTCCACTTCGACCTCGATGACCCCGGCCGGCTGGTTCGACGGGATCGTCACCTGGAATGTCCCCGACGTGGCGGTGCCCTGGAGGTACAGCTCGATCGCGGTGTCGTAGACGAAGACCTGGTAGGCGTAGACGGACGGCAGGGTCGCCGTCCCGTAGCTCTGGATCGAGTAGCTGAACGTGACCGACTCGCCCGGCTGGAAGCTCCCGTCCGAGTACTTCGACACCGTCTGGATGCCGAGGAGCAGTTGGTAGCCGCTCTCCTCGTAGAGGTAGGTCTGGGTGGAGACCAGCACGTTCCCGCCGGCGGTCGCCGCCCAAGCGGCGACCTCGTACTCGCCCGGCGCGTCCTGGGTCGGCACGGCGATGTCGATCGCCGAGCCGTTCGCGACCGAGCCGGTCGAGACGAGCCCGAAGTTCTGCTCCTGGCCCTGGCCGTTGTAGTACGTGGCGTAGACCTCGTAGCCGATCGTCGTGCCCGCGGGGACGAACATCGCCGTCGGCGTCACGGAGACGGTGGCGCCCGGGGCGTAGTATCCCGAGCTCGTCGCCAGCGTCAGCGTCGGGGCCGTGGCGTAGGCGATGCCGTCGCCGCAGAACTCGGTCGTGGCGTTCGTCGCACAGACGTAGACCTGTATTTCGCCGATGTATCCGGCGGGCAGCGACAGCGCGAACGTCCCGGACTGGGCCGACCCGGAGAGGGGCGCGGTGCCGAACAGGAGGTTGTTGGGGAGGGTGTAGGCATACCAGCCCTGGACGGTGAGGTTCCCGACGGAGGAGGGCGCCGAGGCGCCGACGGTCCACTGGACGGTGGCGGCCGCTCCCGGGAGGTAGACCGACTGGTTGAAGGCCACCGCCACGTCCCCGGTCGCCTGCGGGGTCCCGAGCTGGAACGTCCGGTTGTAGCCGGCCGTCCAGTTCCACGCCCCGCCGACGTTCGTCGCGGTCGGGTCGGTCGCCGTCACGTTCACCGCGTTCTCCCGGCTCCCTCCGAAGTAGTAGGCGGGCCCGAACGGCGGCGACGTCGCGGGGAACGAGAAGGTGGCGTACCCGCTCGCGTTGGTCGTCGCCGTGATCGTGGCGCCCGACGGGGCGACCCACGTCGTCCCGTTCCAGTAGCGGATCGCGATCGACAGGCCCGCCGCCGGCGTGAATCCCCCGCCGCCATACAATTCGGCCCCGGCGTAGACGCATCCGAAGACCGGCAGGCCGGGGTTCAACGAGTTCGAATTGTAGCCGTTGCAGGTGTTGGGCGTCTCCGAGAGGTAGACGTAGTCGATGGCGGGGACGCCGATGGTGAAGGAGGCCGACGCGGTCTCGGTCTCGGCGACGTAGCCGTCCGAGTAGACCGTGCCGGTAAGGGTGAAGTTGAGCGACGTATTCGGCGTCGCGTTCGCCGGGACGACGAACGACCACTGCCCGGACCCGGGGGACGCCGTCAGAATCTGGGTGAACCGGTCGGCGACCGGGCGGAGGGTGTCGTTCGCGCCGAAGTACTGCCCGTAGAGGGTCAGGTTCGTGAGCGATCCATAGTTCGCCCCGTTCGAGTTGTAGAACGTGGCATAGAAGAGCGTGATCGGCTGGCCGGGGAGCACCGTGCCACCGGTGTTCGCGCTCAGGTTCTCGTAGAAGAGGGAGAGGGTCACCGAGGTGTTGTAGCTCCCGCCGAGGGGGGCGGAGGCGGTCAGGTTCCAGACCCCGCCGATCGAGACCGAGGGAAAGGTGTAGTGGGTCCCCGAAAGCCAGGAGTAGTACCATCCCGTCGCGTTGTCGATCGGCACCTCGACCCGATACGCCGGGGAGCCGACCCCGTCGCGGGTGGCGTTGTGGTCGACCAGCGTCACGTTGACGAACCGGTCGCCGCTCGGGTCGTACACGGCGAAGTAGAGCTCACCGCCAGGCCCCGTGCCGGGGACGAACTGCCGGTCGGGGTAGCCGTACCCGGAGTACGGTTCGATGAGCGTCGTGGCGGCGGGACGCACCGCCGTCGACACGGGGGCCACCGCCCGATGGGGGGCGGCGGTCCCCG
>JAKABH010000057.1 GCA_021801925.1 Thermoplasmata archaeon
CGCATCGCGAGCCGCACTCCGGGGTTCGCCTTCCTGCTGCTCCTCCCGATCCTCGATTCGGTCGCCCTCGGACTGCTGAGCTATCTGCCGCGGACCCCGACCGGCACGGCCGCCGACCTCGCGCTCGCGGCCGTCACCAGCGCCGCGCTGCTCGCAACCTTCTTCGGGCCCGCCTTCTTCGCGGTCGAAGTGCTCGCATACGCCTACGGCCGCACCCTCCCCCTCGCCGACCGCTCGCTCGTGGCCGGGAAGGTCGCCCTGGTCGGAGCGGTCTACCTGGTCGCCGCCGGGGTCGTCCTCGCCTTCGTCGACCTCCGCCTGGCGGCCCCGGCGCTCTTCGTCGGGTTCGTGCTCGCCGAACTACCGGCGGTCGTCGCGGCCGCGGTGCTCGAGCTCGGCCTGGTCCTGCGGCACGCCGAGCGACGGGGGCTGCCCGTGGTGAGCCTCTACGCCGGCAGCTGGACGGCGATCGTCGTGGCCCTGCCCGGACTGGTCGTCGCCGTCCTGCCGCTCGCTACCTACTCGGCCCTCGCGAACCGGCCGCCGATCGAGGCGCTCGGGGCGATGGCGCTGGTCGCCGTCGCCGCCCTCGCCGCGAGCCTGCCGCTGCTCCACCGGAGGGGCCGATGACCGACGCCCCCCCGACCGTTCCGTCCCGCTTCGACCCGGGAGCGCTCGCCGCCCGCTGGCAGGAGGCGTGGGAGCGGGCGGAGGCCTTCCGGGCCCCGGAGCGGCCCGACGGGTCGGAGCGGTTCTCCCTGATCCTCCCGCCGCCGAACGTCACCGGGGTCCTCACCCTGGGGCACATGCTCGGCGGCACGGTGATGGACGTCTTCGCCCGCTACCACCGGA
This sequence comes from Thermoplasmata archaeon, assembly GCA_021801925.1. Taxonomy (GTDB): domain Archaea; phylum Thermoplasmatota; class Thermoplasmata; order Lutacidiplasmatales; family UBA184; genus Lutacidiplasma. The sequence continues at coordinate 853 of JAKABH010000057.1, forward strand.
TGCGCGGGCTCCCCACGCTCTGGCTCCCCGGTGTCGACCATGCGGGGCTGGCGACGCAGGTCGAGGTCCGCCGCGCCCTGGCGAAGCAGGGGGTCCGGTTCGAGGAGCTGCCGCGGGCGGAGGCGCTCGCGGCGGTCGAAAAGTGGCGGGTCGACCACGAGGAGACGATCGGTCGGCAGCTTCGGGCCGCCGGCTTCTCGCTCGACTGGAGCCGGTACCGCTACACCCGGGACCCCGGGGCGGTCCGGGCGACCCGCGAGGCGTTCGTCCGCCTCTACCGGGAGGGCCTCCTCTACCGCGCCGAACGGATGGTGAACTGGGATCCCCGCCTCCGCACGGCGATCTCCGACCTCGAGGTCGTCCACGCGGAGCAGAACGGGACGCTCGTCTACCTGGAGTACCGATGGGCGGACGGGAGCCCGGGCGGGCTCGAGGTCGCGACCGTCCGCCCCGAGACGATCTTCGGCGACGTCGCCGTCGCGGTCCACCCGGACGATGCCCGCTACGCGGGGCTGGTCGGCCGCTCCGTCCTGGTGCCGCTCGTCGACCGCCCCGTCCCGATCGTCGCCGACGCGGCGATCGATCCCGCGTTCGGGAGCGGGGTCCTCAAGGTGACCCCGCGCCACGACCCGGTGGACCTCGAGCTGTTCCGCCGCCATCCCGAGCTCGCGATGCCGCCCGAGATCTTCGACCCCTCCGCCCGCCTCACCGGGGAGGCGGTGCCCGCCGACCTGCGGGGGTGCGACCGGGAGGAGGCACGGAAGCGGACGGTGGAGCAGCTCCGCGCCGCCGGCCGGCTCCGGCGCGAGACGCCGTACCGCCACGCCGTCGCCCGATCCGAGCGGTCGGATGCCGTCATCGAGCCGCGGCTGTCGACCCAGTGGTTCGTCCGGATGCGTCCGCTCGCCGAGCCGGCCGTGCGGGCGGTCCGGGAGGGGCGGGTGCGGATCCATCCGGCCCGCTGGACGAACACCTACTTCCGCTGGATGGAGGAGATCCAGGACTGGTGCATCTCGCGCCAGGTGCTCTGGGGGCACCCGATCCCGGTCGACCGGTGCCGGGCGTGCGGGCGCGAGACGGTGGAGGTCGAGCCCCCGACCGTCTGCGCCCACTGCGGGGCGGCCGACCTGGAGCCCGATCCGGACGTCCTCGACACCTGGTTCACCTCCTGGCTGTGGCCGTTCGCGGCGCTCGGCTGGCCGGACCGGACCGCCGACCTCGACCGGTACTATCCGACGAGCGTCCTCGTGACCGGGCGGGACATCATGTTCTTCTGGGTCGCCCGGATGATGATGGCCGGCGAGCATTTCACCGGCCGCGCCCCGTTCGAGGAGATCTGCTTCACCGGGATGCTCCGGGACGAATCCGGTCGGCGAATGTCGAAGCACCTCGGCAACTCCCCCGAGCCGACCCAGGTGATGGCCGAGCGCGGGGTCGATGCCCTCCGCTTCGCGGTGCTGTTCCCGAACCCTATGGAGGAGGACGGGCCGTTCGGCCGCGCCGCGCTCGACGGCGGCGGGAACTTCCTCACCAAGATCTGGAACCTCGTCCGGTTCACCCTCCCCCGGGTGCCGCCCGGAACCCCTCCGGTCGAGGGTCCGCCCGGGCCCGAGGGCCGCTCGCTCGCGGATCGGTGGATCCTCGCCCGGTACCGGCGGACCGCGGAGGAGGTCGACCGGGCGCTCCGCGCCTTCGAGCCGTCCCGGGCCGCGGCGGCCCTGCACGCCTTCGCCTGGCACGACCTCGCCGACCGGTTCGTCGAGATCGCCAAGGAGCCCCCGGCCGACGAACCGGCCGCCCGGGCGGCCCGGGCGACCCTCCTCTACGTCGTCGAGCGGACCGTCCGGCTCCTGCATCCGTTCGCCCCCCACACCACCGAGGAGCTGTGGCATGCCCTCCCGCACGACGGGCCGCTCCTCGCCCGGGCCGCCTGGCCGGACCCCGCCGAGGCGCCGGAGGATGCGATCGCCGAGGCGGAGATGGAGATCGTGCTGGAGACGATCCGCCTGCTCCGGAACCTGCGGGCGGAGGAGCACGTCCCCGCCGACTCGATCCCGGCGGCGTGGGTCCGCGCCCCCGCGGCGACGCGCGGGCTCCTCGAGCGGGAGCGCCCGACCGTCGAGCGGCTCGCCCGGGTCCACCCGCTCGACTTCCTTCCCCCCGCGTCGGAGCCTCCCGTCGCCTTCGGCAGCCGGGTCGCCCCGTTCGGCGAGTGCTATCTCGCCCGGCCCGCGGCCGGGCCGGCGGCGACCGAGACGCTCGCGCGGGAGCGGGAGATGCTGGCGGCCCTGCTCGCGAAGACCCGCGGCCGGCTCGCCGACGAGGGGTTCCGCGCCCGCGCCCCGCCCGCGGTCGTCCGCGAGGCGGAGGAGAAGGCGCGGGAGCTCGCCGACCGCCTCCGCCGCATCGACGAACACTTGAGCCCGTCCGGCTCGGAGCCGCCACCGGCATGACGCCCCCGCGCCCGAAACCGTCCGCCCGTCGCCCCCGCCGACCCGCCGAGGCGACGCCGCCGGCCTCTGGCGGCGGTCCGATCGAGCTTCTCCCGCTCGCCGCGGGGCCCGCCCGCCATCCGGCGATCGGGCTCGGCCTCTGGGGGCTGGGCCGGTGGACCCCCGAGGACGAGGCACGGACGAAGGCGACGATCGCCCGCGCCGTCGAGCGGGGGATCCGCTGGTTCGACACCGCCGAGGTCTACGGCGCGGGGCGCTCCGAGCGGTTGCTCGGGGACGTCCTGGCGCGCGCCGCCGGGGCGACCCCGCCGTTCTACGTCGCCACGAAGGTCTCGTGGGAGCATCTGCGCCCGGCGCAGATCCGGGCGGCGCTCGTCAACAGCCTGGAGCGGCTCGGCCGGACGTCCGTCGACGAGTACCTGATCCACGCCCCGGACAGCCGGGTCCCCCTCGCGGAGACGATGCCGGCGCTCGAGGCGCTCTGGAAGGAGGGGCGGATCGGGGCGCTCGGCGTCTCGAACTTCGGGGTCGAGGAGCTCGAAGAGGCGGAGCGCCACCTCGGGGAGGCGCGGATCGTCGTGAACCAGGTGCGGTACAACCTCTTCGACCGCGACGAGGCCGAGCCGGTCCGCGAGTACTGCCGCCGGCGCGGGATCCTCCTCGAGGCGTACAGCCCGCTCGCCCGGGGCGTCCTCGCCGGCCGCTACCTCGACGGCCGACCGGCCGCCGCCGAGGTCCGTCGCCGCCTGGTCCGCCTCTTCGACGCGGAGCGGCTTCCCGAGGTCCTGGACCGCGCCCGGGCGCTCCGCGCGCTCGCCGCCGAGGCGGAACTCCCGCTCGCCGCCGTCGCCCTCCACTGGCTGCGCGGCCGGGGCGCCGCGCCCGTGGTCGGCGCCAGCCGCCCGGAGCAGGTCGACGACCTCCTCGCCGCCTGGGCGGCGCAGCCGACCGCGGCGGTCCTCGACCGGGCCGATGCGATCGCGCGGGGCGACCGTGCTTAGGCTCGTCGTCCTGGACATGGACGGGACGCTCATCGACGTCGACAGCTCCTGGGCGGCCGTCCACCACCACTTCCGCGACCACAACGCCGACGGCCTGCGCGACTTCCTCGCCGGTCGGATCGACGACCACGAGTTCATCCGGAGCGACGTCCGCATCTGGCACCGGCACGACCCCGACCTCACCCTCGCGCGGATCGACACGATCCTCGCCGACGTCCCGTTGATGCCGGGGGCCCGTCCCCTGGTCGATGCCCTCCGGGCGGCGGGGGTGCGCACGGCGATCGTGAGCGGGGGGATCGACCGGCTCGCCGAACGGATCGGCCGCGACCTCGGGATCGACGACGTCCTCGCGAACGGGTTGCGGACCGACGAGCGCGGGCGCCTCACCGGCGAGGGGATCGTCCGGGTCCCGATCTGGGGGAAGGAGAAGGTCCTGGAGGGGCTCCAGCACCGGCTCGGCATCGCCCCCGCCGAGACCGCGTCCGTCGGCAACTCCGAGATCGACATCGGCCTGTTCCGGCGGAGCCGCGTCGGTGTCGCCTTCCGCCCCGCGGACGAGGCGGTCCGCCGGGCGGCGACGCACGTGGTCGAAGCGAAGGACCTCGCCCGCGCCCTCGTCCTGATGGACGACTTCCGCTGAGCGCGGAGGCGCGCGGCGAAGGCTTATCCCCGCGCTCCCGGTCCCGATGGCCCCCGATGGAAGCGTACCAGACCCTCCTCGAGCGCGCGCGGGCGAAGCTCCCGCCGGTCCGGACCGGCGGCGAACGGTTCGTCGTCCCGGAGCCGGACGTGATGTCGGACGGCAAGAACACCATCGTCCGCAACTTCCAGGAGATCGACACGGTCCTTCGGCGGGAGCCGGCCCACGTGATCGGCTTCCTCGCCCGCGAGTTCGGCTGCCCCGGGGTCCTCGACCTGCCGCGGGGGGTGCTCAAGTCCCGCCTCACGAAGGAGCAGATCGCCGCCCGGCTGCGCGACTACACCCAGAAGTACGTGATCTGTTCCGAGTGCAAGCGGCCGGATACCCACCTCGCGAAGGACGGCCGGCTCACGCTCCTCATCTGCGAGGCGTGCGGCGCCCAGCGGCCGGTGACGATGCGCCGCGTCGTCACGCCGGAGAAGCCGAAGGCCCCGGTCGAGGTCGGCGAGGTCTACCGTCTCACGATCGAGGACGTCGGCCGGCGCGGGGACGGCGTCGCGAAGAAGGACGGCATGGTCGTCTTCGTCACCGGCGCCTCGACCCGCGGCGTGACCGTGAACGCGAAGGTGACCAAGGTGCTCGGCAACAACGCCTACGCGGTCGCCCAGCCGTAGGCCGATGCGCAGCCTCCGCTGGCTGGGGCTCCTCGCCCTGTACGTGGGCGCGCAGGCGGTCGGCCTGCTGCTCGCCGACCCGTTCCGCAGCGCCGGGCTGTCGTCGACCTCGAACCCTTCCAACCCGCTCGGACCGCTCTACATCATCGTCCTCATCGTCCTGGCGCCGCTCGTCATCCTGTTCATCGCCCGCAAGCAGGGCGGGCTCGCCGCGCTCCGCCAGGTGATCCTGCTGGGGATCGCGGGGGCCCTCTACATCACCCTCTACGCGACGTTCTCGGTGCTGCCGCTGCCGGTCGTCCTCCTCCCGCCGTACTCCGCGGAGATCGTCGTCGCGCTGGCCCTTCCGCTCGCGGCGGCGGTCAGCGCCGCCCTGTATCTCGCGCTCCAGGTCCGGCCGCAGTGGTGGATCGTCGACCTGGTCGGCTTCCTCTCCGCGGGCGCGCTCGTCGCGATCCTCGGCATCTCCTTCGGGATCCTGCCGGCGTTCCTCCTCCTGATCGCGCTGCTCGTCTACGACGCCATCGCCGTCTACTGGACGAAGCACATGGTCTCGCTCGCCGACGCGGTGACCGACATGAAGCTCCCGATCCTGCTCGTCATGCCGGACTCCGCCGGCTACGACTACACGGAGGCGCCCCGCCTCGCCGAACAGCGGGCCCAGCCGGTCGGGGAACGGAGCGCGCTGTTCATGGGCCTCGGCGATGTGGTGATCCCCGGGACGCTCGTCGTCTCGGCGTTCTCCTGGCTGCCGGTCCACCCCGCGTTCCTCGGAATCGGCGCGAACCTCTGGGTCGCCGTGGGGGCGCTCGTCGGGAGCTTGGTCGGCTACGGCGTCCTGATGCGGCTTGTCGGGCGGGGGAACCCCCAGGCCGGCCTGCCGTTCCTCAACGGCGGCGCCCTGCTCGGCTATGCCGTCTTCTACTTGCTGCTCTTCCGCTCCGCGACGCTCGGGTTCGTGGGCGGGCTCTAACGGACGGTCGATCGATGCCGCGGAAGGTCGAGGACATCCGGATCGACGACGCGCCGTCGCTCGACGGGCTCATGCGCCGGCTCGAGGCCGGGGGCGGCTTCAGCGCCAAGGGGGTCGCCGACGGGGTCGACCTGCTCGCGGGGATCCTCGCCGACCGGGAGATGACGACGTTCCTGTCGTTCCCCGCCGACATCGTGGCGACCGGGACCCGCGGGGTCCTCGCGACCCTGGTGCGTCGCGGCTTCGTCGACGCGATCATCACGACCTGCGGCACCCTGGACCACGACCTCGCCCGGACCTACCGCCCGTACTACCACGGCGACTGGGCGCTCGACGACGCCCGGCTGCGGGCCCGCGGGCTGTACCGGCTCGGCAACCTCGTGATCCCCCAGGCGAACTACGGGACGATCATCGAGCGGAAGATGCGCCCGATCCTCGCGCGGCTCTGGCGGGAGGGGAGCCGCTCGATCTCAACGGCCGCGCTCTCCGCGGCGATCGGCGCCTCGCTGCCGGCGTCCGCGGGAGAGACGAGCATCCTGCGGGCCGCCTACGAACGGAACGTCCCGGTGATCGTCCCGGGGATCACCGACGGTGCGGTCGGCTCGCAGGTCTGGCTGTTCGCGCAGGACCACCGGGGGCTCACGTTCGACCTGCTCGCCGACGAGCAGCGCCTCTCCGACCTCGTCTTCGAGGCGCGGCGGTCGGGGGCGATCATGCTCGGCGGCGGGATCTCGAAGCACCATACGATCTGGTGGAACCAGTTCCGCGACGGCCTGGATGCCGCGCTCTACCTGACGACCGCCGTCGAGTGGGACGGGAGCCTTTCGGGGGCGCGGACCCGGGAGGCGATCTCCTGGGGGAAGGTGAAGCCGAAGGCCCGGCACGCGACGGTCGAGGGGGACGTGACCCTCCTGTTCCCGCTCATGGTCGGGGCCGCCCTCGAGCGGCTCGCCGGCGAGCCCGCCCGAGGCTTTATCTCTCGGTCGTAGGTCGGCCCCGCTCGTAGCGGGCCCGTAGCTCAGTCGGTAGAGCAGGCGGCTCTTAACCGCAAGGTCAGGGGTTCGAACCCCCTCGGGCCCGGTACGCTGTCGGCTCCTCCGGGTGCAGGGGGGGTCCGGAGCGAGAGGCAAGGGCGCGGGCGCGCACGTGGGGCTCGGCAGGACGCGCAGTTTTGGAGCCGTCGGCGCGTCCGGCAGCCTCCCGGGTCGGTCGAACGGATCCGAGCGTCGTGCCCCCAGAGAGAACGATGCGGCCGACCGGGCGCACGTCGACGGAGCGGTCGGGTTTGGTCCCGGGGGTGCCGATGCATCCTTTCACCTACGACCACCCCGACGACGGGGACCGGCAGCCACTGGATCCGCCGGTCGGCCCACCTCGCCACGAGAGGGACGGACGGTGCGGCACCGAAAGCCGCCCTCCCCCTCGACCCCCCCTTCCGCGGGAGGGACGCCTTCCCACCATCCCGCTCGGACACGGAACTAATTGCTGTACTCCAGACCCAGCCCTGGCCGCCGATGCGACTAAGTAGACCGAGGTGCTAGACCGTAGCAGGGTTGCACTGCATGAGCCTCGGCGGATGTGGGGTCATGCACACCGGCATCTCGGGGGGCCGTAGCTGATGTCCGGGGCTGCACGAGTGGGACGTCCCGCATCGGAGCGGAAGTTGGGCAGCGCGTTGCTCGCTGCGTCTGGGGTCCTAGCCGTCATCGGGTCCTTCTTGGCGCTGTACAGCTCCGGCACGGACTCCCATGGGGTCCCCATCTATCCCTTCCTCCAGAATCCAACGAGCGTGGCCGAAATCCCCCTATTTTTTCTGATCTCGGGCTTCCTGTTTGCCGGAGGGTCCGTTCTCCTCTGGCGAGTCTGGCTTGCGGTGGAGTTGGGTGCAGGGTTCGGCCTCATCTTCTTTGGTGTGGTGGCCTGGTTGTACACTCTCGGCCAGCTCATCCGTATAGGGTCCGCAGGAACCAGCGTGGCGTACGTGATTCCCTACCCACAGACGATCTTTCCGATCGATTGGGGCTTTTCGGTGCTTTGCTTCGTTCCGGTTTGCTGGCTGATCGAGCGGCAGATAGCCCGGACCCACCGCACGAACAGCGCGGCCTCCGGCGCCTGAGTCGGTGGCCGTGGCGGGATCGTCGGCTCCTCGGGCCGCCCCTCCGGCGCCTTGGCTCGAGCTACCTGTTCCGGGCCTCTCGTAGCCGGACGACGTGACCTACCCCGTTGCCTCTCGATCGAAACAGCGAGTCCGGCCTCGCTCGCTCTGCCCGAGCGAGGAGCCATGGCTGCGACCCTTCCCACCCTTCCCCCTGCTTCTAACCAGAAGCACGACGAGATCCTCGTTTCGAAGAAGCGGTTCGCGGAGCGGAAGCGTCGGGCGGAGCGGGCCGAGAAGCACGAGCGGGAGAGTGAGCGGCTCGGGAAGGAGAGCGTGGTCCTCCGCCGACGTTTGCCGGCCCACGATGTCGCCTCCCTTCGATACGGAGGGCAGCCGGATCGCGGGCCAGCCCCGCGCGAAACTGGGG
>JAKABH010000058.1 GCA_021801925.1 Thermoplasmata archaeon
GCCGCTGCCCGCCCGGCGGGCGCCCGCCCGGCGGCCGCGACGGCGGCGGCCCCCCGCTCCCCCCCGAAGAAGGAGGCCCGCTCCCATGGCCGGCGCCGCTGAGCCCGCCCCGCCGACGTACCTGCGGGCGGCCCGGTACGTCGCCGAGCGCGTCACGGCCGCGATCGCCGGCGTGCGGACCGCCGACGTCCAGCGCGCCGTCGAGCTCCTCGCCCGCGCCCCGGCGACGTTCGTCTACGGCGCCGGTCGCAGCGGCATCGTCGGCCGGGCGTTCGCGATGCGCCTGGTGCAGACCGGGCTCACCGCCTACGTCATCGGGGAGAGCGTGACCCCGATCGTCAAGCGGGGGGATGCGGTGTTCATCCTCTCCGGCCAGGGGGAGAGCTACTCGAGCATCCAGACGGCGAACATCGTCCGCCGCGAGGGGGCCGAGCTGATCGTGCTCACCGCGCGCGCCGGCTCGAAGCTCGCCCACGCCGCGACCGTCCTCCTGACGCTCGAGTTCGCCGAGGACCCCGACCGGCCGCGCTACGCCCCCCTCGGGACCCTCTTCGAGGCGGCGAGCCTCCGGCTCACCGACGGCCTCATCGCAGAACTGATGGCGGTCCGCGGCGAGAGCGAGGCGTCGATGCGCCGCCGCCACGCGATCATGGTCTGAGCGCGGCGCCGGGGGGCGGATCGGGCCGTCCCGCACCCGTCTTACGGAGCGGCGGCGTGCCGATCCCGATGCGGATGCGTCGGCTCGGGCGCGCCGGCCCGACGGTCTCGGCGATCGGGCTCGGCTGCATGGGGATGTCGCAGTCGTACGGCACCCCGGACGAGGCGGCGGGCCGGGCGACCCTCGACCGGGCCCTCGAGCTCGGGATCACCTTCTTCGACACGGCGGACGTCTACGGCCCGTACACGAACGAGCGGCTCGTCGGCGACCACCTGCGTCCCGTGCGGGACCGGATCGTCCTCGCGACGAAGTGCGGCCTCCTCCCGGGCTCCCCCGGGACGCCGATGCGGATCGACGGCTCGCCCGCGCACATCCGGGCGGCGTGCGACGCGAGCCTTGAGCGGCTCGGGGTCGACGCGATCGACCTCTACTACCTCCACCGCGTCGACCCCTCGACCCCCATCGAGGAGAGCGTGCGCGCGATGGCCCGCCTGGTCGACGCGGGGAAGGTCCGCCACCTCGGCCTCTCCGAGGTTTCCCCCGAGACGCTGCGGCGCGCAGTGGCCGTCCACCCGATCGCCGCGGTCCAGAGCGAGTATTCGCTCTGGACCCGGGACCCGGAGCGGGGGATCCTGGCGACCTGCCGAGAGCTCGGCGTCGGCTTCGTCCCGTTCAGCCCCCTCGGCCGGGGGTTCCTCACCGGGCGGCTCCGGTCGACCGACGGCCTGCCGGCGACCGACTTTCGGCGCGGGCTCCCCCGGTTCCAGGCGGAGCACTTCGGCCGGAACCTCGCGCTCGTCGAGCGGCTCTCGGCCCTCGCCGACCGGCACGGATGCTCGCCGGCGCAGCTGGCCCTCGGCTGGGTCCTCTCCCGCGGGGAGGACGTGGTGCCGATCCCGGGAACGAAGCGGCCGGCCTATCTCGAGGAGAACGTCGCCGCCCTCGACCTCGCGCTCTCCGCCGCGGAGTGGGCGGAGGTCGCCGCCGCCGTCGATCCCGCCGAGGTATCGGGCGCGCGCTACCCGCCGGCGAGCCAGGCCGCCGTGAACCGGTGAGCGGGGCGGGGCCGCCCGGGCGGGCGACGCCGCCCGGGCCGGCCAACCTTTAAGGAGCGCGGGACTTCATCGGCCCCCGTGCCGAAGAGCGCCAAGACGAACGAGGGAACGCTCATCCCGATCCCGACCCGCTTCTTCGTGACGAGCGGCAAGGGGATCAACAAGACGAGCGAACTCAACGCCTTCGACCTCGCCCTCCTGCAGGCCGGCATCGGCGACCAGAACCTGGTGAGCGTCTCGTCGGTCCTGCCGATCGGGATCCGCCAGGTCGAAAGGACCGGCATCGCCCGCGGGGCGATCACCCACTGCGTCCTCTCCCGCTACGGCGGCGGCGAGGGGGAAGTGATCAGCGCCGGGATCGCCTACGGCTTCCGCTCCGACGGCCAGGGCGGCTACGTCGCCGAGGGCCACCTCCACGGCACGCAGCATTCGCTCAAGGAGTTCCTCAAGTGGCGGATGGAGGAGATCGCCCACTTCCGCGGCGTCGAGCTCCGCCGGATCCACTACCGCACCGAGGAACTGTCGATCCCGATGGACCACTACGGGGTCTGCATCGCCGCCTGCGTCTTCCTGCCGTAGGGCGGCCCCTCGCCGGGGCTACAAGAGCCGGCGGAACAGCAGCTTGTCCTCGAGGGAGCCGTCGATCGCGAGCTTGCGGGTGACGAGCGCCTTCATCGGGCCGATCTCCTTCGCCAGCAGCCCGCGGAACGTCGTCTGGTCGGTCGTGATCGTCACGTCCGCCCGGGGGGCCCCGCCGGTCCGCAGGTTCTTCAGCTGGCCGTCGTGCAGGTCGACCGCGTAGGTCCCCTCGTCGGTCAGGCGGACCACGATCGTGCGGTCGAGGCCGCGGAGCTCCTCGGCGGTCGCCGGATTGCGGGCGGCGTGGCGGTTGAACCGGTCGACGAGCGACGCGAGCATCTCCTCGATCGCCGTCATCCGTACCGGTCCAGCGGGCGAGCCGGTCCCGGGGGCTTAACCCTTCCCATCGTCGCCCACGACCGGCGCAGCCACGGCGGCGGCTCGGGGTGCGCGGCGAGCCATCCCCGCACGAACTCGACCGTGACGCGGTCCGACGGGTAGCCGCTGCCGACGGGGACGCCCAGGTGGCCGGCGAGCCGGGCGATCGCCCGGTCCCGGCGCACCTTCGCGACGATCGAGGCGGCGCCGACGACCGGGTCGTCCCGGTCGGCGTGGTGCCGGGCCACGACCGCTCCCCGGAGCCCCCCCGCCCGACGGACCCGCTCCGCAAAGCGCGCCGGGTTCGCGTCGCAGGCGTCGACCCGCGCCTCGTCCGGCCGGAGCCCCCCCAACAGGCGCCCGAACGCCGCCGCCTCGAGATCGTTGAGCCGGTGGCGGGCGACGGCCCGGTCGACGGCGCCGGCGTCGAGCGCGATCGACCGGGCCGTCCCGAGGGCCCGGAGCCGCGCGTAGCACGCCGCCCGCGCCGCGGGGGAGAGCGCCTTCGAGTCCCGGGCCCCCGCCGCCCGGAGCTCCTCGATCCGGTCGGCGGAGATCGCGAACGCGCCGACGACCAGCGGGCCCAGGAAGCTGCCGCGTCCGGCCTCGTCGACCCCGACGATCCGCACCCCGACCGGGCCCCCGGCCCTTCGAGGACACTGGAGGAATTAAGGCCCGCCCCGGCGTGGGGGCGGCCATGACGCTGGCGGGTCTTTCGGTCCCCACGGCCACGCTCTTCGCCGACGACGGCTCCCTCGACCCGGGTCGGAACGCGAAGTTCGCCCGCGCGCTGTCGGAGGCGAAGGTCGACCACCTCTTCGCCTTGGGCTCCCTCGGCGAGTTCCCGTCGGTCGACGACGACGAGCGGCCCCGGCTCCTCGAGGTGGTGATCGAGAGCGCGATCGGCCCGACCGACGTCTGGGTCGGGGTCGGGGCCCCGTCGACCCGACGCGCCGTCGCCTACGCCGAGGACGCCGAAGGCCTCGGCGCGGCGGCGGTCGTCGCGGTCCCGCCGTACTACCTCCATCCGAGCCCCGAGGCGATCGACCGCTACTACCGGGCGATCCGCGCCGCCGTTTCCGTGCCGCTCCTCGCCTACAACATCCCCTCCCTCGTCGGCTACGCCCTCGACCCGGCGCGCGTCCACCGGCTCGCCCGCGAGGGGGTGCTGAGCGGCGTGAAGGATACCTCCGGCCGGCTCGAGAGCGTCCGCGCGTTCCTCGCCGACGCCCCCGCCGGCTTCGCGGTCGTCCCGGGGGACGACGCCTTCGCCGCCGAGGCGATCCGCCTCGGCGCCGCCGGGGCCGTGATGGGGATGGCGAACCTCGTCCCCCGCCTCTGCGTCGAGCTCGTGCGCGCCGCGCGGGCCGGCGAGCGGGCGCGGGCGGAGGAGCTGCAGGGGATCGTCGATGCGCTCACCGAGGTCGCCCGCGCCGGGCCGTTCCCGGCCGCCGACAAGTTCCTTGCCCAGGAGCTCTCGGGGGTCGAGGTCGGCTACCGGGCGCCGTACGATCCGCTGTCGCCCGAGGAGGCCGCCCGGGTCCGCGCCCGCCTCGAGGCGGTGCGGCCGCGCCTCGCGCCGTTCCTGAGGCGCTGACGATGCGCGCCGTCGTCGTCCGCCCGCCCGCCCCGGGCGCCGCGGTCGAGGAGGTACCCCCGCCGTCCCTCGCGCCGGGGGAGGTGCTCGTCGACGTTGTCGAGTGCGGGGTCTGCGGCACCGACCGCGACATCGTCGCCGGCAAGTACGGACGGGCCCCGGCGGGGTCGCCGTACCTGGTCCTCGGGCACGAGAACCTGGGCCGGGTGCGGGCCGTGGCGCCGGACGTCGCCGGCTGGGCGCCCGGCGACTGGGTCGTCGCGACCGTCCGGCGGGGCTGCGGCGAGGACCGGTTCTGCCGGGCGAACCGCTCCGACGAATGCGAGACCGGCCGGTTCACCGAGCGGGGGATCGGCGGCGCCCCCGGCTACATGGCCGAGCAGTACGTCGAGAGCCCGACGTACCTCGTCCACGTCCCGCCCCCGCTCCGGGCGGTCGCCGTCCTCCTGGAGCCGCTCACGATCGTGGAGAAGGCCGTCTTCATGGGCCAGCGGGTGATCGACCGGCGCGGGACGACCCCGGGCGATCCGCCGACCGAGCCGCCGACGGCGCTGGTCGCGGGCACCGGGGCGGTCGGGATCCTCGCCGCCCTGCTCCTCAAGGTCCGCGGCTACGACGTCACCGCGATCGACCGCCACGACGACACGACCCCCGCCGCCCGGCTCCTGGCCCGGATCGGCGCGACGCACCGGGACGCCGCCGACGGCGTCGGCACCCTCGGGGACGACCGCTACGAGCTCGTCGTGGAGGCGACCGGGGCGATCTCCTTGGACTTCGACCTCGCCCACCGGCTCCGGCCGAACGGGGCGCTCGTGCTCACGGGGATCCCGGACGCCGCGGCGCCGCCGACGTCCGTCCGGGCGGGCGAGCTGCTCCGGACCCTCGTCCTCGAGAACCAGGCGCTGTTGGGCTCCGTGAACGCCAACCGCACCTACTTCGAGGCGGGGATCCGCGACCTGACGGTCTTCGAGGAGAAGTGGCCGGGGGTCCTCGCCTCCATGATCACCGCGCGACGCCCCCTCGCCGACGCGCCCGCGGTGCTGACCGACCGCCACCCCGGCACGATGAAGACGGTCCTCACGGTCGTCCCCGGCGGGGCCGCCGGCCCGTGAGAAACCTCTTATAGGATACCCCGGTCCGACCGACCTCGCGGAAGGGGCTCATGGGAATCTGGCAGGGACGGTCCCGGCGGAAGCGGACGGGCGGGCGGCTGCGCCCGATCCGGAAGAAGCGGCGCCACGAGATCGCCCGGGAACTGCAGACCGCCGTCCTGGGCGCCGGGACGATCAAGAAGTACCGGGTCCGGGGGGCCGGCCGCAAGATGCGGATCCTCACCGCGCAGACGATCAACGTCTACGACCCCGCGACGAAGACGACCCGGCCCGCGAAGGTCGTCACGGTCCGGGAGAACCCCGCCAACCCGAACTACGTGCAGCGGAACATCATCACGAAGGGCGCGATCCTCGAGACCGAGCTCGGCCTCGTGCGCGTCCGCTCCCGCCCCGGCCAGGACGGCGTCCTGAACGGGGTCCGGCTCCCCGCGCCGACGGCGTGAGCCGGAGCTCGGGCCGATGCCCGACCATTTCTACGTCTATCCGGCGTACCTGGCCCGCGGCCGCTCGCGCGACGGCGGCCGGCGGGTGCCGGCGGCGCTCGCCGTCCCCGACGTGACCGTCGAGGAGGTCGTCCGCGCCGCGGAGCGCCTGGGCTACCGGGCCGCCGCCGAGCCGGAGAAGCAGTACCCCGCCGCCGCCGACCTCTTCCAGGGGCGGGCGAAGGTGACGAAGCGGGCGGGGGCGACGAAGGCGGCGTTCCTCCGGGCGCTGGCGGCCGACCTCGCGGCGCACCGGGCCCCGGGAGGGAAGCGGTAGATGGAGGAGCCCGGCACGATCTACTTCACCGGCACGGCCGGCGCCGGCAAGACGACGTGCGTCCGGGCCTTCGCCGACTGGATGCGCACCGCGGGGTACGACGCGACGGTCGTCAACCTCGACCCCGGCCTCGAGGACACGACGTTCGAGCCGGACGTCGACGTGCGGGAGTGGGTCCGCCTGGCCGAGATCCAGGACGAGTACGGCCTCGGGCCGAACGGCGCCCAGGTCGCCGCGGCGGACATGATCGCCCTCAAGATCTTCGACATCAAGCAGGCGGTCGCCGAACTCAAGTCCGACTACGTCCTCGTCGACACGCCGGGCCAGATCGAGCTGTTCGCCTTCCGGGAGGCGTCCAAGGCGATCGTCGACGCCCTGTCGGGGGACCGCTCGGCGATCGCCTTCCTGTTCGACCCGGCGCTCGCCCGGAACCCGGGGGGGTTCGTCTCGCTGGCGATGCTCTCGGCGACCGTCGAGTTCCGGTTCCGCCTCCCGATGCTGAACCTGCTCGCGAAGGCGGACGTGCTGACGCCGGCGCAGCTCGAGGAGGTCGTGGGCTGGTCGGACGACCGCGAGCGGCTGTACGAGGCGGTGACCCGCGACGCCCCGACCCCGGACGTGCAGCTGTCGACGGAACTGTTCCGGGCGATCGAGGCGATGGGCCCGCTCCTCGGGCTCGTCCCGACCTCCGCGAAGGAGGGGACCGGTCTCGAGGCGTTCTACCAGGCGGCCCAGCGCCTCTTCGCCGGCGGCGAGGATCTGGAGCTCTCCCACGCCCCGACGAACGACTGACGGCGCCCCGTCACCCTTCGGTGAAGAAGAGCCCCATCCCCGCCGAGGCGGACTCCTCCTCTTCCTTGAACTTCGCGTGGAGCCGGTCGCCGTCGGCGGGGGGGAGCGGTTCGCCGATCCCCCGGAGGAGCTCGGCGGCGCGGGCGACGCCCTCGGGCGTCCCCTCGACGAGCACGTAGAGCCGGTCGGCCGGTCCCCCGAGCGCCGCGGCGTCCCGGACCTTCTGGCTCTGGCGGGAGACGAGGTCGTCCCGCAGCGCGGCGTCGAGATCGGTCCGTCGGTCGGTCGGCACGGCGTAGACGGTCCACGGCATCGGCGGGGCCACGGGGCCCCCGTATTTGGGGGTTCCCCGCCCGTCCGCCAAACGCCATACCCGCCGCCCGTCTCCCCCCCACGATGTACGCCCGGACGACCGAGTCGCCGATCCTGCTGCTCGGGGCGGCCCACGTCATCGATCTGGAGCGGCCGATCCGCGCGGCGCTGCGCGACCGCATCCTGGACGGCGTCGCCGTCGAGCTCGACGCGGGCCGGGCGGCGTCGTTGCTCGCGGCCGGCCCGGCCGCGCCCCGCCCCCGCGCCGGCCTTCCCCTCGTGCCGCGGTTGTGGGGGCTCCTCCAGCGCCGGCTCGGCGCGGAGATCGGTGCCGGCGAGGCCGGCGCCGAGATGAAGGTCGCCGCGGCCGTCGCCCGGGAGCGGGCGCTCCCGCTGTTCCTCATCGACGACCCGATCCAGCTGACCGTCCAGCGGCTGATGCAGTCGCTCTCCCTGAAGGAGCGGGTCCAGCTGCTCGTCGGCACGGTCGCCGCGCTTCTGGTGCCGTCCCGATGGGTGGCGGGGGAGGTCGACCGGTACGCGGCCGCGCCCGACGACTACGCGGCGGCGCTGCGGACCGCGAGCCCCTCGATCGCCCGCGTCCTGCTCGACGACCGGAACGAGCACATGGCCGAGCGCCTGGTCGAGCTGCGCCGCCGCGGCTACGGCCGGGTCGCCGCCGTCGTCGGCGACGCCCACCTGCCCGGCCTCGCCGCGGCGCTGGGGCGGCGCGGCGTCGTCGTCGAGACGATCCCGTTCGCCCGGCTCCGCGAGATCACAGGGTCGTCTCCGCCGCCGACGTGACCGCGTCGACGGCGGCCCGGAAGGCGGCGGCGAGGCTCGTCCCCTCGGGGGAGGTCACGTCCTCGATCCGCCCCGCGTCGGCGAGGGCGCTCACCGTCGACCGGATCGGGAGGCGGCCGAGGACGGGGATGCCGTACTCCGCGGCGACCCGGTCGACGCGGCTCGGACCGAACGGCTCGATCCGCTCGCCGCAGTGGGGGCAGGCGATCCAGCCCATGTTCTCGACGACCCCGAGCAGGGGGACGTGGAGCTCGCGGGCCATGTTCATCGCCTTCTTCACGATCAGCCCGGCGAGCTCCTGCGGCGTGAGCACGAAGACCATCCCGTCGATCGGGATCGTCTGGAAGACCGTGAGGGGGACGTCGCTCGTCCCGGGCGGCATGTCGAGGAGCAGGTAGTCGAGCGGGCCCCAGTGGACCCCGCCGAAGAACTGCTGGATGAGCCGCGTAACGAGCGGCCCCCGCCAGATCACCGGGGTCTGCTCGTCCTCGACCATGAACTGCGAAGAGACGATCTCGAGGCCGGCCCGGGAGCGCACCGGCTCGATCCCTTCCCCGCGGTCGGTGAGCGGCCCGGGAAGGCCGAACAGCTTCGGGATCGACGGGCCGGTGATGTCGGCGTCCAGGATGCCGACGGCGAGCCCGCGGCGGGCCAGTTCCGCCGCGAGGAGCGCGGTGACGGTCGATTTCCCGACGCCCCCCTTGCCGCTGCCGATCGCCACGACGTGGCGGATCTGCCCCTTCTCCATCCGCTGGAGGGCCCCGGGCGGCCCGCGGCGCGGGCCGGCGGAGGGCGGGGCGGACGTCGGGGCGGCGCCCGGCGTCGGAGGATTTGACGTCACGGGGTGCGCAGGTGACGGGGCGTATATTATGGGGGCGGAGGCCCGTCCGTCCGGACGAGGGATCTTCATGCCCACCGAACGTTCGCGGCCGCT
>JAKABH010000010.1 GCA_021801925.1 Thermoplasmata archaeon
GAACCGCACGACACTCATTAAAGCCCGGCCCGGCTCGGGCCCCCCCGGTCATGCAGCAGCACGAGGTCGTGGTCGTCGGCGCGGGGCTCGCCGGACAGCGGGCGGCCCTCGCGGCGATCGAGGCCGGACGCGAGGTCGCGATCGTCTCGAAGCTCCATCCGCTCCGCTCCCACTCGGGGGCGGCCCAGGGCGGGATCAACGCCGCCCTCGGGAAGGAGGATTCCGTCGACACCCACATCTACGACACGGTGAAGGGCTCCGACTATCTCGGCGACCAGGACGCGATCGAGCTGTTCTGCCGGGAGGCCGGGCCGACCGTCGTCGAGATGGAGCATTTCGGCACGATCTTCTCCCGCGGGGACGACGGGGCGCTCGCCCGCCGCGCCTTCGGCGGCGCCGGCTTCCCCCGGACGATCTACGCCGCCGACCGGACCGGGCTCGCCCTCCTCCAGGCCCTCTGGGAGCACCTGGGGACGGCCCGCTTCCGCCTCTACGAGGAGTGGGAGCTCACCTCCCTCATCGTCCGCGACGGGCGGGTCCACGGGATCGTCGCCTACGACCGCAAGACCGGCGAGTTCGACCAGATCGGCGCGAAGGCGGTCGTGCTCGCGACCGGGCCGTTCGGCCGGATCTACGGGCGGACGACGAACGCCCACAGCTGCACGGGGGACGGCGTCGCCGCCGCCTACGACGCCGGGGCGGCGCTCAAGGACCTCGAGTTCGTCCAGTTCCACCCGACGGCGCTGATGGAGAGCGCCATCCTGATCACGGAAGGGGCCCGCGGCGAGGGCGGGATCCTCAAGAACGCCCAGGGGGAGCGGTTCATGGGGAAGTACGCCCCGCACGTCTTCGACCTCGCCTCCCGGGACGTCGTCTCCCGGGCGATCGTCACCGAGGTCCGGGAGGGCCGGGGCTTCCCGGGCGGCTACGTCCACCTGGAGCTCATGCATCTCGGCAAGGAGAAGGTCGAGAGCCGCCTCCAGGAGATCTGCGACTACGCGCGGGTCTACGCCGGCATCGACCCGGTCGTCGAGCCGATCCCGGTCTACCCCGCCCAGCACTACATGATGGGGGGGATCGGCACCGACCCCCACGGGGCGACGAGCCTCCGGGGCCTGTTCGCCGCCGGCGAGGCGGCGTGCGTCTCGATCCACGGGGCGAACCGGCTCGGCGGCAACTCGCTGCTCGAGACGCTCGTCTTCGGGAAGCAGGCGGGGATCGCCGCCGCCGCCTACGCCGCCACCGCATCGGCGCCGGACGTCCGGGCGGCGGAGCTCGACCAGTACACCGCCCCGTACCGCGCCTGGTCGTCCCGGAAGGACGGGGAGGACCCGGCGACGCTGCGCTCCGACATGCAGGCGGTGATGGAGCGGTACGTCGGCATCTACCGCAACGAGGCCGACCTCCTCGAGGGGGTGCGGCAGATCCGCGCCGTCAAGGCGCGGTTCGCGAACGTGCGGGTCGTCGACCAGTCCCACGTCTACAACATGAACCTGGCCGACGCGATCGAGGTCGGCCACATGCTCTCGCTCGCCGAGGTGATCGTCCTCGGGGCGTATGCGCGGACGGAGAGCCGGGGGGCGCACGCCCGGACCGACTACCCGAAGCGGGACGACGCGAAGTGGATGAAGCACACGATCGCGACGCGGGGCCCGGAGGGACCGCAACTCTCCTACGCGCCGGTCGCCTACACGCGATGGGAACCGAAGGAGCGGGTCTACTGATGACGGGCAACACGGTCCACGCGACGTTCGACATCTACCGGTTCGATCCGACCCACGACGCCCAGCCGCGCTACCAGCGGTACGAGCTCGACCTCCCGCCCCACACGCCCATCCTCACGGCGATCCTCAAGATCCGCGCCGAGGCCGACCCGACCCTCACCGCCCGCTACTCCTGCCGCTCGGCGATCTGCGGATCGTGCGCGATGCAGGTGAACGGGAAGAGCCGGCTCGCCTGCGAGACGCAGATCGGCCCCGAGCTCGCCCGGGACGGCCGGATCGTCCTCGAGCCGATGCGCAACCAGAAGGTCCTCCGCGATCTGGTCGTCGACCAGGAGCCGTTCTGGCGGCGGTACGACGAGATCCGCCCCCACCTGATCTTGGATCCGACGAAGCCGATGCCCGAGGGGAAGGAGAACCCGATGACCCCCACGGAGGTCGAGCGGTTCCGCGAGACCCCCCGCTGCATCGCCTGCGCCGCCTGCTACTCCGCCTGCCCCGCCGTCGAGGCCGACCCCGAGTTCCCGGGCCCGATGGCGCTCGCGAAGCTGTACCGCTTCGTCGTCGACCCCCGGGACCAGGCGCACCAGGACCGGCTCGTCCGCATCCAGACGGGCGGCCTCTGGCTCTGCCTGCGCTGCCACCTCTGCACCGAGGCGTGCCCCAAGGACGTCCGCCCGTCCGAGCGGATCCGGGACCTCAAGGAGATGGCGATCGCCGTCCAGGGCGGCACCGAGGCCGGGAGCCGCCACGCGATCGGCTTCAAGGAGAACATCCGCGAGCGGGGCCTGCTGAACGAGATGAAGCTCGTCCGCCAGACGAGCGGGCTCGGCGGGCTCGTCGGCCAGGCCGGCCAGGGGATGCGGATGATGCGCAAGAAGCCCGAGATCCTGAAGCGGCCGCACCCGATCGAGCAGCTCGACGAGGTCGAGAAGATCTACGAGGCGCTCGACCGGAAGGAGGCGCCGCCGTGAAGCTCGCCTACTACCCCGGCTGCGTCGCGCAGGAGTCGGGGAAGGAGCTCGACATGGCGACGCGGTTCGTCTGCCGCGCCCTCGGCATCGAGCTCGCGGAGTTCCCGTCGTTCTCCTGCTGCGGCTCGGGGTTCGTCGACGAGGCGAACGAGGTCCTGAACGTCGCCATCAACGTCCGCAACCTCGCCCTCGCCGAGAAGGCCGGGCTCGACCTCCTCACGATCTGCTCGACCTGCCAGGGGATGCTCTCCCTCGCCAACCTCCGCTACCAGGACCCGAAGGTGAAGGAGCGGGTCGACGCCGCCCTCCGGCCGCTCGGGATCGAGTACCGCGGGACGGTGAAGGTGAAGCACCTCCTCCGCGTCCTCACGGAGGATGTCGGCGTTGCCCGCCTCCAGGAGAAGGTCGTCCGGCCGCTGGGCTCGATCAAGATCGGCGCCTTCTACGGCTGCCACCTCCTCCGGCCGGCCGACGAGCTTCACTGGGAGAGCGCGGAGGAGCCGCACGCCTTCGAGGATCTCCTGAAGGCGGTCGGCGCGACGCCGGTCTACTACCGCGGGCGCGTCATGTGCTGCGGCTTCCCGATCCAGTTCGTGAAGCCGTCGACGGCGAGCCAGATCGCGGGCCGCCAGATCGACGACGCGAAGGCGCACGGCGCCGAGGCGATGGCGACCCCGTGCCCGCTCTGCCACATCTCCCTGGACGCCTACCAGAACCAGGCGGAGAAGGCGGTCGGCCACGCCCTCGACATGCCGGTCTTCCACCTCCCCCAGGTCGTCGGGCTCGCCCTCGGGGCGACCCCCGAGCAGCTCGGGCTCGCCCGCCACCTCGTCCCAGTCGATGCCGCGCTCGCGAAGATGACCGCCCCGGTCGCTTCGCGCTAACGACGAACCTCGGCGGGCCCCGGCCGCGGTTCGCCGCCGGAGAGGCGGCCCGCCGCCAAAGGGCAAGGGCCGGCTCCGTCCGACCGGACCGCGCATGCCTCCCGGTCGGAACGTAGAAGAGCGTCGGGAGCGCTCGAACGGAGGGGAGCCGCCGTGCCGGTCGCGGAACCGAGGGTCGTCTTCGACACCTCCGCCCTGCTGCAGCTGTTCGGCCGGTGGACCGACGACCACCGCCAACGACGGGGGGACCTCGTCCAGGAGGTCCACCTCTTGCGCCCGCTTCGGCCGTTCCTGGTCAGCAGCGAGGCGATCCGCGAGGAGGTCCACCGCCACCTGGCGATCGGCACCGACCTCGAGCAGTATCTCGCGTTCCTCCCGGTCGGGGCCGACGAGCTCGAGAACTGCCCGGGGTTCGTCCCCGCCCGGGCGGCGGACTACAGCCTCGTCGCGCTGGCGGCGCGATTCGAGCGCGGCGGCCACCGGACGTTCCTCATCACGAGGGATCGGACGTTCGCCCGCGATCTCCCGCGGGCCGGCCTGCGCGCCCCGGTAGTGGTGCCGACCGGATTCGCCGAGGCCGTGACGACCCTCGTGGCGCCGGGGAGCCGCTCCGCCGCGCCCGCCCACCGGATCCAGAACAACGCGTTCGAGAACCTGTCGCACGACATGGCGCGGGTCCTCCAGGAGGAGGGCCGCCCGGCGTACCTCGACTGGCAGGAGTTCCTCAACGCCTGCACGCCGGCGAAGCACGACCTCATCGAGGCACTCCGGGGAACCGGGGTCGCGCTGTAGGCGCCGCCCGGTGAGGGCCGCCGCCCCCGGCCGACGCCCCCGGCGGACGTTATTTTGGCCGCCGGCTCACGGCCGTCGTGCCCGACGCCGAGCCCGAGATGGAGCGCCCGTCCGTCGACGCCGCCGACGAGATGATCGGGGTGCGCGAGCCGGTCCTCTCCCACGGCTTCGTCGCCCTCGTCGACTACATGGGGAACGACGCGGCGATCGTCCAGGCGGCCCGCGTCTCCTACGGGCAGGGGACGAAGACGGTCCGCGACGACCGCGCCCTCATCCGCTACCTGATGCGGCACCGCCACACGACGCCGTTCGAGATGGTCGAGTTCAAGTTCCTGATCCGGCTCCCGATCTTCGTCGCCCGCCAGTTCATCCGCCACCGCACCGCCTCGGTGAACGAGTACAGCGCGCGCTACTCCGTCGTGCCGGACGAGTACGAGATCCCGCCCCCGGAGGAGGTCCGGCGCCAGTCGACCGTCAACCGCCAAGGCCGCGGCGACGCGCTCCCGCCCGAGGCGGTCGAGAAGTTCCGCCGCGATCTGGAGCGGGTCTCGAAGGACGCCTACGCCGCCTACACCGCCGCCCTCGCGAGCGGGGTCGCCCGCGAGACGGCGCGGCTCCTCCTCCCCGTCTCGTACTACACGCAGTGGTACTGGAAGTCGAACCTCCACAACCTGTTCCACTTCCTCTCGCTCCGGCTCGACCCCCACGCCCAGGAGGAGATCCGCCTCTACGCGGCGGCGATGGCGAAGGTCGCCCGGACGGTCGCGCCGATCGCCTTCGAGGCGTTCGAGGAGTTCCAGCTCTCCGCCGTCCCGCTGAGCCGCCGGGAGCAGCGGGCGATCCGGCTCCTCCTGGACGGCCGGCCGCCCGAGCTCGCCTGCCAGGGAGCCGGCCTCCCGTTGACCCGGGAGGACGGACAGCGCCTCAAGACCGGCGAGGGCGTCGAGTTCCTCCAGAAGCTCGAGCGGATCCGCGCCGCCGAGCTGGCGGCATCCGCCGACGGGGGCCCGGCTCCGGCAGGCGTATAGCCGAACGGCCCCTTCGGGCCGGCATGACGCCCGAACTCCCCCGAGGCCTCTTCCTCGACAACGAGACCGTGCCGGTCGGCGGCCGCGCCACCTTCAAGGTGATCGATCCGGCCGACGGGTCGACCGTCGCGACGGTCGCCTCGGGGACGGCCGAGGACGCGCGGGCGGCGATGGATTCGGCGGCGCGGGCGCAGCCGAAGTGGGAGCGGATCGGCGCGGAGGCGCGGGGCAAGATCCTCCGCCGCGCCGCCGACCGGCTCGCCTCCCGCGGCGAGGAGCTCGCCCGCCTCGTGACGCGGGAGATGGGCAAGGTCCTCTACGAGGCGCGGGCGGAGGTCACCGGCGCCGTCGACAACCTCGCCTTCTACCCGTCGTTCGCCCGGACGCTCAGCGGCGAGGAGGTCGCCGGCCTCCCCCACGGCGAGACGATGCGGCTCCTCTGGATCGCCCGCGGGGTCGTCGTCGGGATCACGCCGTGGAACTTCCCCGCAGCGACCGTCACCCGGAAGATCGCGCCCGCGCTCCTCGCCGGGAACACGATGGTCCTGAAGCCGTCGTCGAACACCCCCCTCTCCTCGCTCCTGATCGCCGAGGTCCTCCGCGACGCGGGGCTTCCGCCGGGGGTCCTGAACGTCGTCCCCGGCGCGGGGGGCGCTCTCGGCGGGGCGCTCGTCGGCCACCCGGCCTGCTCGACCGTCACGCTCACCGGTTCCACGGCGGTCGGCGTGGAGGTCGCCCGGGAAGCGGCCCCGGGGATGGCGAAATGCCTCCTGGAGCTTGGCGGGAAGGCGCCGGTGCTCGTCGCGGAGGACGCCGACCTCGACTGGGCGGCGCGGGCGACCGTCTGGGCCCGCTTCTGGAACGCCGGCCAGGCGTGCATCGCCGCCGAGAAATGCTACGTCCACGAATCGGTCGCCCCGCGCTTCCTCGAGAGGGTCGCCGCCCTCACCGCCGCGCTCCGGGTCGGCCCCGGGCTCTCCCCGGGCGTCGACATGGGGCCGCTCTACGCTCCGGGGGCCCGCGACTCGGTCGCGAAGGCCGTAGCGGGGGCGACCGGCGCCGGGGCCCGGGCGCTCGTCGGCGGCAGCGCCGTCACCGACGGCCCGCTGGCCCGCGGGGCGTTCTACCGGCCGACGATCCTCGACCGGGTCACCGACGACCTCCCGATCGCCCGCGAGGAGATCTTCGGCCCGGTGCTGCCCGTCCTCACCTTCGCCCGGTGGGACGAGGCGATCGAGGCGGCGAACCGCAACCAGTACGGCCTCTCCTCCTACGTCTTCACCCGGGATCTCCACCGGGCGGAGACGGCGGCGCGGGACCTCAAGTTCGGCGAGACGTACATCAACCGGGTCGGGCCCGAAAGCCCGCAGGGGTACCACGCCGGGATGCGCCACAGCGGCCTCGCCGGCGAGGGAACGGCGTGGGGGGTCCGCGACTATCTCCAGCTCAAGACCGTCTACGTCGACTGGAAGGAGCCGCACGAGGCCGACTACTTCCTCCCGTACCCCGACTGACGGGAGCGGGCCCGACCAGGCCGACGTGCAGGTCCATCACGTTCGTGCCGGTCGGGCCGGTCGTGAGAAGCCCGCCGAGCCGCGCGAGGCCATCGTAGGCGGCGTGCCGGGCGAGGGCGGCGGCGACGTCGACCCCTCTGGCCCGCGCCCGGGCGGCGGTCCGGTCGTCGACATATCCGCCGGCGGCGTCGGTCGGCCCGTCGATCCCGTCCGTCCCGGCCGACAGCACGAGCCTCGGCCCCCGCCCGTCGAGCACGGCGATCGACGCGAGGGCGAACTCCTGGTTCCGCCCGCCGCGGCCCGGCCGGGGGCCGAGCGTGACGGTCGTCTCCCCGCCGGAGAGGACGGCGCGCCGCCGGTCGGCCGGGAGCGCGCAGAGCCGCCGGGCGAACCGGAGCGCCGCCGGCTGGGTCTCGCCGGTCACCGGCGCGGGATCGATCGTGGTCGCGTAGCCGCGCCGGCGCGCCGCCCGGGCGGCGGCGACCAGCGCGGTGCGGTTCGTCGCCCCGAAGTGGAAGCGGCCGGCGCGGAACCGGGGATCGCCCGGCTTCGGGGTCTCGGGCAGCCGCCCGGCGGCGCCGTCCGTGAGCATCCGCCGGACGGGCGCCGGCAGCCGCCGCAGGAACCGGTATCGTCGGCCCGCCCGGAGCGCCTCGGCCCAGGTCGTCGGGTCGGGGACCGTGGGACCGCTCGCGACATCCCCGGGCGGGTCGCCGACGACGTCGCTGATCGCCACCGTCGCGAACCGGCCGGCGCGGCTCGCGACGGCGAGCCGGCCGCCCTTCAGTTCGGAGAGGTGGCGGCGGAGGGCGTTCATCGCCTGGATCGGGGCCCCGCTGTCGAGCAGCACGTCGGTCGTCCGGACGAAGTCGTCTAGATCGAGCGGGGGCAGCGGGCGCTCGGCGACCGCCGATCCGCCCCCCGAGATGAGGAAGAGGAGGCGGTCCCGGGGCTCGGTCGCCCGGGCCGCCGCCAGCAGGCGACGGCCGGCCGTGAGGCTTCCCGCCCCCGGCTCCGGATGGTTCCCCCAGACGACCGGCGTGTCGCCGCGGGGGGCCGGATATCCCCGGGGCACCGCGACGACCCCGATCGCGTCCCGGCCGAGGAGGGCCGCGGCCGCATCGGCCATCGCCCCGGCCGCCTTCCCGAGTCCGATCACGTGGTAGCGGCCGCCCGAGGGGAGCTCCCAGCGCTCCCCCGCGACGACGACGGCGCGGCCGCGGCGGCGGACGACCGACCGGACGGCCCGGCCCGGGTCGACCCCGCGCACCCCGGCGCGGAAGATCGCGAGGGCGTCAGCAGCGAGGGTCATCGCCGTCCTCCAGGGTGAATCCCGGCCGCGGGCTCCGTGCCGGCGTGCCGGGAGGGAAGCGGGCCGGGTCGACCGGCGCGAGCGCCCCATCTGCGGGCGCCGAGTCGTCGTCGCTTCCGAGCCGGGCCGCGAGCCGCGCGGCGACCGCGCCGGCTCGCATCACGCCGAATCCGTTGAAGCCGACCAGAACGTGGAGCCCCGGCGCCCCGGGGACGGCGCCGACGAGCGGGCGGCGGTCCGGGGTGGCGGTGCAGACCCCTGCCCATGCTCGGACGAGATCCGCGTCGGCCCACCCCGGGAACCGGCGTCCGAACGTTTCGGCGATGTGTGTGAGGAAAGCGTCGTCGGCGCCCCCCGGGACCCGGTCCGGGTCGACCTCGACCAGGCGGGTGCCGTTCCCCGCGAGGATCCGTCCGTTCGCCTCGGGCCGGGTGTAGACGTCCTCGTCGAGGTCGTGGGCGGACGGGACGGTCGGCGCGACGGGGTCGGGCGGCGCAAGGACGGCGGCCTGGGTCGGGTACGGCGCGAGCGGCAGCGGATGCCCGAGGTCGGCGAGGAGCCGCTTCGACCAGGCGCCGGCGGCGACGACCAGCCGGCGTGCCCGGACCGGCTGCCCGCCGATGGGGATCTCCCAGCCCCCGTCCCGGGCGACGGGGAGGCCGACCGCGGTGCCGACCGCCATCTCCGCGCCCCGTCGGCGCGCCTCCTCGAGGTAGATCTCCGCGAGCCGGCTCGGCGTGACGACCGCATCGTCGGGGGCGTGGACCGCGGCCACGACGCCATCGAACCGTCCGGCGGGGAGCAGATCGTGGAGCCGATTGGGCGGGACGGGCCGGACGTCCACCCCCCATCCCCGCAGCCGCTCGGCGGCGGCCTCGAGGAGCGGCACCCAGTCGGGGCGGGAGGTCCAGCGGACGAACCCGTTCGTGGTGAAGGCGGACGGGTCGTGGCGCGCCGCGAGCTGGGCGTACTCGGCGCGGGCCTCCCGCGTCACCCGGACGTCCCACTCGTTCCAGAGCTGCAGCGTCACGACCCCGGCGGCCCGGCCGGTCGCCCCCGCAGCGGGGGGACGCGGATCGGCGAGGAGTATCGGCCCCGCGCGGGGGGCCAGGTGGTAGGCGAGCGCGCTGCCCGCGATCCCGGCGCCCAGGATGACCGTGTCGACGCGGCGTTCGGGCACGGCGCCGAAAGGCGGCCCGGCTTAATACTGCGGCCGCGCGCGCTGGTAGGCGTCCCGGAGCGCGTTCGTGTCGACGTGGGTGTAGATCTGGGTCGTGGCGACCGAGGCGTGGCCGAGGAGCTTCTGGATGTAGCGGATGTCGCAGCCGCGCGAGAGGAGCGCCGTCGCGAGGGTGTGGCGGAGCATGTGCGGCGTGACACGACGGTTGATCCCCGCCTCCTGGGCCGCCTTGCGGACGATCCGCTCGACGGTCACCGGCCCGACCGGGAAGAGGCGCCGGCTGCCGAGCCCCGCGGTGGCGCGCTCGGCGAGGTAGCGGTCGATCGCCGCGCGGGTCCGCTCCTCGAGGATCACCTCCCGGTCCTTGTCGCCCTTGCCGCTGCGGACGTGGAGGATGTTCCGCTCGAACTCGAGGTCGTCGAGCTCGAGGTGGCAGAGCTCGCTCACCCGGAGGCCGACGAAGCCGAGGACGTGGACGATCGCGCTGTCGCGGGGGGAGCCCTCGACCGCCTCGAAGAGCCGGTGCATCTCCTCCTCGGCGAGGTACCGGGGCAGCCGCTCGGGCCGCCGGGGCGGCTCGAGCTGGTCGGCGATCGACAGGCCGAAGTTGCGGAAGAGGCTCGTGAGCCCGCGGACGGTCGTGTAGACGGAGTTCTTCGAGTAGTGCCGCTCGAGGACAAGGTACTCCCGGAACCGCTCCAGGTCGCGGAGCGTCACCTCCTCGAGGGGCTTCTGGGCGTAGCCGAGGAACGTCCGGGCGATGTGCCCGTACTGCTTGACCGTGCACGGGCTCCGCTCCTGCGCCTGGAGCATCCGCTGGAAGCGGCCGACGAGCTCGTCGACGCGGAAGACCGGCGCCGCCTCGGGGAGCCCCGCCTCGGGGCGGTTCCGCCGGGCGGCGGCGAGGGGGCGGGCGCTCGCGGAGGAAGCCATCGGGAGGTCGTTGGGCCGGGGAGCGCCTAATAATCGTATGCGCCCAGTGGAACCCGGGGGCTTCCGAGCGCCGCTCCCGGCGCTAAATAACCCCCCGGCGTTCGAGAGTCGTGCGCTGCGGCCACTGCGAACGGAGCGCGGTCGTCGACCGGCCCTACCGGGGCGACCACGTCTGCGAGACCCACCTCATCGCCTCGGTCGAGGAGCGGGCCCGCCGCGCCTTCCACCGGCAGCTCCCGAAGTTCTCGGCCGGGACGGTCGCCGTGGCCCTCTCGGGCGGGAAGGATTCCTCGGCCGCCCTCCACCTCACGCACCGCTACTTCGCCCGGCGCCCGACGGTCCGCCTCGTCGCGATCTCGGTCGACGAGGGGATCCCGGGGTACCGGGATGCGACGCTCGTCGCCGCCCGGGCGCTCTCGGAGCGCCTCGGCGTCGAGCACCGGGTCGTGGAGGCGGCGACGCGGCTCGGGACGACGACCGACCGGGTCGCCCGGAGCCGTCCCGAGGCGATCCCGTGCTCCTACTGCGGGGTCTGGCGGCGCCGGCTGCTGAACGACGCCGCGCGCGAGGCGGGCGCCGATGCGCTCGTCCTCGGCTTCAACCTGGACGACCTCGCCCAGACGGTCCTCATGAACTTGACCCGCGGGGAGGTCGACCGCCTCGGCCGGATGGCGCCGCACCGCTCGCGCCGCCCCGGCCTCGTGCCGCGGATCGCCCCGCTGGCCGACGTCCCCGAGCGGGAGGTGTTCCTCTACGCGCGCCTGCGGGGGCTCCCGTTCGACCACGGCGAGTGCCCGCACGCGGGCCGGGCGGCCCGAAACGTCTTCCGCGAGGTGCTCTGGAGGCTGGAGGAGTCGATGCCCGGCACGCGACAGGCCCTCCTGCGGACCCGCGAACGGCTGCTGGAGCGGGGGCTCGCCGACGACGGCAGCGCCCCCGACAGCTGCCTCCGGTGCGGGGCGCCCGCGACCGGGACCCTCTGCCGCACCTGCGTGCTGCTCGAGGCGGCCCACGTCCCGCCGCTCGTCCCGGAGGTCCCGTGAGCCCCGACGACACGCCCCCGGTCGACGACGGCAGCGACCCGCGCGAGTCGGTCCGCACCCGCGTCCTCGTCATCGGCGGCGGGATCATGGGGAGCGGGATCGCGGCGCAGGCGGCGCTCGCCGGCTTTCCCGTCACCGTCGTCGACGTGAGCGAGGAGCTCGCCCGCAAGGGGGCCGCCCAGGCGGCCCGCGCCCTCGAGCACGCGGAGCGCAAGGGAGCGCTCCCCGAGGGGGCGCGGGAGGCCGCGGTCGCCCGGATCGACGCGGGGATCGGACTCCGCCGGGCGGACGGCGCCCAGATCGTGGTCGAGGCCGCGACCGAGCGGCTGGACCTGAAGCGACAGATCTTCCGTGAGGTCGAGTCGATCGCCCCGCCGACGGCGCTCCTCGCGTCGAACACCTCCTCGCTTCCGATCACCTCGATCGCCGAGGCGCTCGCCGACCCCGGCCGCCTCGTCGGGATCCACTTCTTCAACCCGGTCCTGCAGATGGACCTCGTGGAGATCATCCCCGGGTTCACCACCCGGCCCGACATCACCGAACGGGCCCACGACTTCGCCCGGCGCCTCGGTAAGACCGTCGTCGCGTCGCGGGACTCCCCCGGGTTCGTGACGACCCGCGCCCTCGCCGTCCTCGTCAACGAGGCGGCGTGGATGCTCTACGAGGGGGTCGCGACGAAGGAGGATATCGACGCCGCCTACCGGCTCGGCTTCCACCACCCCATGGGACCGTTCCAGTTGGTCGATCTCGTCGGGATCGACACCGCCGTGGCGATCCTGGACGTCCTCTGGGACGGCTTCCGCGACAGCAAGTACCGCGTCTGCCCGCTCCTCCGCCAGATGGTCTCGGCCCGCCAGCTCGGTCGCAAGAGCGGCCGCGGCTTCTACGACTACCCCGGGGCCCGGCCATGAACGTCGTCACGGCGATCCTCGACTTCGTGATCCTGGTCGTCGTCGCCCTCGTCCCCGCGGTCGGCTACCTCGCCTGGGTCAAGCGGAGCGAGCGGTTCAGCCCGGAGCCGTGGCGGACCCTCTTGGGGCCGTTCGCCTACGGCGCCTTCTTCGCCACGGTGATCGCCGGCATCCTGGAGGCGATCCTGGTCGGCGTCGGCACCGCGGCGAGCCAGGCGATCCCGGCGCCGGAGTTCACGTTCCTCAACGGGAACTCCACGGCCGGGGAGTTCTTCCTGATCCTCGTGATCGCCCCGTTCATCGAGGAGGCGCTCAAAGGCTCCGGGGTCTACGCCTACCGGGCGCAGCTGCGGGGGCCGGCGGACGGACCGGTCTTCGGCGCCTCGGTCGGCCTGGGATTCGGCTTCTTCGAGACGCTCCTCTACGGGGTCGGCGCCTTCGCCGTCGGCGGCCTCGTCGCCGGGATCGCCCTCATCGCGATCCGCAGCGTCTCCTCGGTGCTGCTGCACGGCGCCTCGACCGGCATCTTCGGCTACGGCTTCGCCCGCAGCCGCTTCCACCTTCCCGGGCCCGGGACGGGCTCCTACTACCTGGTCGCCGTCGGCATGCACGCCGCCTTCAACGCCCTCGCCTCGCTCGCCGCGATCGTCGCCATCTTCGGCATCACGGGGGTCACGATCACGCTCGCGACGTGGATCGGGCTCGTCGCGGCGATCGCCTTCGTCTTCCTTGCGATCGAGCACGTCCGCGAGCTGATCCAGGCGTCGAGCTACCCGGCGATCGCCCTCGGCTCCGCCCGGTATCAGCCGAAGGGGGGCACGCGTCCGGCGGCCGCCCCGGTGCGGAAGAAGTAACGCTCCCCCGGTTTCCGTCCGGCTTCCTCCCGCCGCCCTCGAGGAAGTCGCCGGCTTCGGAGTCGAGCCCGAGGGGGCGCCCGAACGCGCTCGGGCGGACGGGACCGCCGACGGCGTCTCCCGGCTCGTCCTCCCACGAGCCAATGCGCCCGGTCCGTCGCCCGGGCCCGGACCGGAGGGGAGGCGGCTCGCCGGCCGCCGAAGCGGAGGCGGCCCGGAGTTCACAGGAGGGTTCGGGCTGCCTTCGAGATCGCCTCGTTCGTGGTCGGGTGCTGGTCCGGAAACCTTGCGAGGTCCGGGGCCGTGAGGCCGCAGCTCACCGCGAGACCGATCTCGTTGATGAGTTCGGAGGCGCCGATGCCGAGCACCCATCCCCCGAGCAGTCGGAGGTTTCCCGGCTGGAAGAAGAGACGGACCTCTCCCTCGCGCTCCTGGACCATCTGCGCCCGCGAATCCTCCGAGAGGGGAGACCGGGCCTCGACCGTCGGGATCCCCTGCCGGCGGGCCACGGAGGCGGTGATCCCCACGTAGGCGACCGAGGGGAAGGTGAAGATCGTCACCGGGACGCTGCCGTAATCCATGCGGTCGATCGGACGGTTCCCGGCCATCAGGTTGTGCGCCGCCACGAGGGACTCCCGGACCGCGGCGTGGAAGTACGGGGCGCGCCCGTTGACGTCCCCGGCGGCGTAGATGCCGGGGACCGACGTCCTCACCGCGTCGTCGGTGGCCACGAAGCCCCGGGGATCGAGCCGAATCCCGGTCCGCTCCCACCCGGGGGGGAGCACCGGTTCGCGCCCCGCGGCGACCACCACGGCGTCCGCTTCGCACGTTCGCTCCTGGCCGTCAACGAGGTAGACCACCCGGCGGCGCCTCCCCGCCGGCTCGACCCGTCGGATGGGCGCCTCGAACTCGATCGGCACGTCGGGGAGCGCGCCCTGCAGCAGGGCGACCAGCTCGGGGTCGACGTTCCGGAGCAGGGTATCGGAGCGGACCAGGATCCGCACCTTTGAGCCGAGGGCCGCGAAGAGGCTCGCCACCTCCAACCCGATGTACCCTCCCCCGATCACCACCAACTCCGACGGGAGGTCGATCCGCGGCGCCTGGAAGGAGAACAGGTCGTCGCTGGTCAGACACAGCTCGGCGCCCGGGAAATCCGGGCGGCGGACCCGGGTGCCGGTGCCGAGGATCATCCCGGGTGCGCTGACCTCGGTGATCCCCTCCGGACCCTCGATGCGGGCGCGCCCGTTCCCGAGCAGCTCGACCGAGCCCTTCAGGAACGTGACGCCGGGATGCTCCCGCAATTCCTCCCGGTGCTGACGGAAGCGGATCCGCTGGACGGCGTCCCGCTGGCGTTGGAGGTCCGCAAAATCGATCGGGCCCGGCCAGGAGAGCAACCGGCGCGCCCGCACCGAGATCTGGCCGAGCTCGCGCAGCGTCTTCGACGGGATGCACCCCGAGAAGAGGCAGTTCCCCCCCAACTCCCCCTTGGGATCCGCGAGGACCACGCGTCGGCCCGACTCGGCGAGGCGGAAGGCCGCGGGATATCCGGCGCCCCCGGCCCCCACCACGAGCACGTCGGCGTCCACGAACTCCCCGAGCCCCGACCGCTATTTCGCATTTCGTTCGCGGCGATGCTCCGCTCCGCGCGGCAATCGACGGGGGGGAGCCCTGCCGCCCGGGCCCGAAGGCGGAGGGCGTGGCAGGCCGGCCCGCCTTGCTGCTCGGGAGGGCGGGAGGGACCTCTCGTTGCCGGATCCGACCCTCGCCGCCAACTCCCTCGGCGGACCCGAGGATGGCCCCCGATGCCGGCCGTGGTGTCGAGCCGGCCACGGGGGACGCTCCGTACGGCCGAGCCTTCACGGGCGCCGGTCGATCCATCGCCGCACCACGCCCGCTGGTCTGGAGGGGGACACGCGAACCGGAGCTCCCCCGGCCGGGGCGGTCCGATCCCGACCTCCGACGCCACGCCCGACCGTCGGGGCCGACGGATCGGCCCCTCCGCTACTTCGACGTCCCCGAGGGGGCGGTCCTCTTCCAGTCCCGGTCGTCGATCGACCGGTACATCGACTCCGCGTCGTCCGGCGGCGGCGTGGGCCCGCTCTGCCCCGCCTCGCGGATCCGGCCCTTGCGCAGCAGCCAGTAGTGGATCCGCCACGTCTTTCCGCGCGAGACGGTCGCGTCCTCCTCCTCGCTGGTGAGGAGGCCCTCCTCCTCGAGGAGATAGAACCGGTCCCGGTCCTCGCTCGACAGCTTGTTGTCGAGGACGGTGCCGTCCGCGCCGAAGTAGCCCATCACCATGCGCGCCGTCGGCCGAACCTCCGCCTCCGGTATCTTCCCCTTGACGACGAGCGTCCGCTCGATCGCGAGGGCGAGCTCCGCTTCGGTGATCGACGCCATCGGCGGAGCGCACCGGCTCGGCCGAGGATAAAGCGTGCGGGAGGCCCCGAAGGGCGGCCCCCCGGGGTCGACGCGATGCCCCGCAGGTGGGGGTGAACCCTCCGTCCGGCCGCTGGCGCGCGAGGTTCGTGGCGTGGACCGTTCCGTGAGGGCGCTCCGGCTCCAGCGTGCCCCGTGAGGATCCCGTAGACCAAGTCCGCCATCCACGAACGGCCACCCCAGGTCCGCGAAGGTGTAGACCCGCTCCAGGGATCCGAACCGCTCGAGCCTCGGGGACCGTTCCGGTTCCGCTTCCGGGGAGTAGATCGTTGGGTTCGCGTCGAGGTGCCCCCGGCGGCCGGACTGACCCTACGGCGTGCCCGAGGCGGTGAAATCGCGGAGGCTCGACCGGTCCAATGTCCGTTGGTCGCGAGAGACTCGCCCCCTCGGTAATGCGGCCCCAGGGGCGGGCCGGGTCGTTCTCCCGCCCGACGACCTGCGGAGGGAGGGGCACCGCGGAACGTCGTCTTCGACTGGGAAGGCACGCTCGCGGGGAGGACTTTCACGACGCGATTCCGACCTACGTGGCGGGTCCCGGCGCGACAGGGCGTTGAGGTGAGCCACGAACGGGGGGGTGCCGCGTGAGCTCGCGGGAGGTCGAATCGCTCGCCCGGCGGCGGGGCCGATCCCGGCTTGGCTGCGAAGGACCCGGCTCGGCGGACGAGAGTGGACGGTCGTGGATGGAGTGCGGCCCCCCTGAGTTACTAGTCTAATGTCCTCTAACTGACTATGCTTGTAGCCGGGGAGTTCTATCGTCCTGTGGGCGCGTGGCCCCGTCTCTCTCCCTGACCTCGGACGAACGTCAACGGCTCGAGAGCTGGGCTCGCGGCCGGTCCACTCCTCCCTGCCTCGTCCTTCGCGCCCAGATCGTGCAGCGCGCCGCCGACGGCGCTCAGAACCAGCAGATCGCCGAGGAGCTGGGCGCCCCGCGCACCACCTGCGCCCTTGGGCGGAACCTATTCCACCACCTCCGACTCGCGGGCATCGAACAGGACGCTCCACGCCCCGGTGGCATCCTCCGCCTCCCCGATGCCACGATCCGCGCGATCGTCCACGATACCCCCTCACCCAGCCCCCGAACGCCGCCCACGGGTCCACGCGCTCGATGGTCAGGAAGTACGGGGTCAGCCCGAACCCGGTTCATCAGATCTGGACAGCCCGAGGGCTCCAACCCCACCGACTCGAGCAGTACCAGTTCAGCCGGGACAAACGGTTCGAAGAGAAACTGCGCGATGTCGTGGGCCTTTCCCTCAACCCTCCGGAGCACGCGCTGGTGCCCTCGGTCGATGAGAAGACCCAGATCCGGGGCCTCGACCGGACCCAACTGACCCTCCCGGTGCGAGTGGGAACTCCCGCGCGGCAGGTCCATGACTATCGGCCGAACGGGACGACCGACCTGTTCGCGGCGCTCGACGTGCCGACGGGGAAGATCGCGGGCGAATGCGATACGCGGCACCGCGTCCAGGAGTTCCTCTCCTTCCTGCGGACCCTCGACCGGACCACGCCGCCCGCGTGGGACCTCCGCCTGATCCTCGACAATCTCGCCACCGACAAGACGGCGAAGGTGAAGCGGTGGGTGCTTCGGCACCCCCGTTTCCACTTTCACTTCGTGCCGACCGGTTCCTCGTGGTTGAACCAGGTCGAGCGCTGGTTCAAGGAGCTCACGGACAAACGCGTGAGGCGAGGTACGTTCCCCAGCGAGCTCGAGATGATCGGGGCGCTGAAGCTGTACGTCGAGCGGTACAACGAGGTCCCCCGCCCATTCGTCTGGAGAGCTACCGCCGACCGGATCCTGGAAAAAGTCCGCTCGAACCGGTTAAACGTAGATCTGTCGAGGACAGCACCCTAGGCGCGCGGCCCCCGTCCCGCCCTCCGTCGTCCGAGCGGCCCGCACGATCTACGGAGGGGGCCGAGCGGACGGTGGACCTACTTCGGCTCGAGGAGCGCGGAGAGGAGTCGCCTCTCGGCCTTCAGGCGGTGGTTCACCAACGTGGAACTGGACAGGCCCAGCCTCCCGGCCAGGGCGCTGGAGCTGATTCGACGGGGGCGATCGTAGTAGCCGAGCCGGTACGCGGCGCTTACCACGCGGCGCTGTTGGTCGGTGAGCGCGTTGAGCGGGGATTGGGGGGAGAGCCGGTAGTCCGAGAGGGAGACGACCCGGTGCCGGTACTTCATTCTACGAAACGCCGAGAGCAGGCGAGCCACCTCGGCGCTGCTCCCGACGAAGGTGATCCTCGCCCGGTCCTCCGCCACCTCCATCGGAGGTACGATGTACCCGGTTTCGAACCTGAGCCCGAGCCGCCGACAGAGCGGGACGGCGGACCCGACCCTCATGAGGCAGGTGAACGCCCCGTCGGCCTCGAAGAGCAGTTGCAAGCCAGGTCCGAAGGACCGCTCTAGCTCGGCGAACCGAACGTGGGGATCGCGGGGGCGTATCCGGACGACGGAGGTCGCTCCGGCCGGCCCCTCCCGCAGGACCTGGAGGAGGACGAACGACTCGAGGCTTCGATAGAACGTCGCGGCGCCTTTCATCTGGATGAACTCGTCGAGCGGTAGTTCGACCACGAGCCGGCGCATGCTCCGCGACCGGCGCGATGTAGATTAGGTCGAACCCTAGCGAGCATATCCGCTAGTATCGTTATGTCTCGACACCGGTCCCTCGGAGCAGGGGTTTCGAAGCATGAAGGTCTTTGTCACCGGGGCGACGGGGTTCGTGGGTTCGGCGGTCGTCCGGGAGCTGCTCGACGCGGGGCACCAGGTTCGGGGGTTGGCCCGCTCGCCGGAGTCCGCCGCTTCGCTCTCCGCGCTTGGGGTTACGGTGCACCGCGGATCGCTTGACGACCTCGAGAGCCTTCGCCGCGGGGCGGTCGCCTCCGACGCGATCGTCCACACCGGCTTTATCCACGACTTCGCGAGGTTCGCGGAGAGCTGCGAGATCGATCGGCGCGCGATCGAGGCCCTGGGCGCCGCGATCGAAGGATCGGACCGGCCGCTGGTCGTGACGACCGGGGCCGCGGTCCTGCCGAGCGGCCCCCTCGCGGTGGAGGGAGATCCGGGGCTTCCCCCTTCGGTCGGCTACCCCCGCGCGTCGGAGGCTACGGCGCGCTCCCTGCTCTCCCGCGGGGTCCATTCGGTCGTCGTTCGACTCCCCGCATCGGTCCACGGGGACGGGGATCACGGCTTCGTTCCCCGGCTGGCCGCCTTCGCCCGGGAGACGGGCCTCTCCGCCTATATCGGGCCGGGGACCAACCGCTGGGCGGCCGTGCACCGCCTCGATGCCGCCCGGGTCTACCGGCTGGCGGTCGAGAGGGGTCCCGCGGGCGCGACCTACCATGCGGTCGCGGACGAGGGCGTGCCGTTCCGGGAGATCGCGGAGGTCGTCGGCCGTCGCGTGGGGGTGCCGGTCGTCAGTCGAACCCCCGAAGCGGCGAAGGATCACTTTGGCTGGTTCGCCCCGTTCGCCGCATTTGACGGTCCCACCTCCAGCGAGCGGACTCGGACCGAGCTGGGTTGGGCGCCAACGAGACCGGGGCTCATCGCCGACATTGACCGGCCGGGCTACTTCGCGGTCTAAAGGGTGGGAATCGCCGCTCGCCCTGCTGGCAGGGGTGCGGGTCGGCGGTCGCGCGGGACGAGCTCGGTGCCCAGCTCCTCGTTCCAACCCACCAGCCTAGCGAGGCCCGATCCGACCCGCAAGCACCCGCCCCACCCGAGTACGGCTCCCCCATTTTCGTCCCCTCTCAATGCCCCGACGCCCGGCTTGGGCGGCAGCTCGCACCTCGACCGGTTCGATGGACGCTACGCTTTGCGTCCCGTTTCGGAAGCTCGCGGTACCTTCGGGTGCGGCCGGGCAGCCGCCGCCAGCCCGCCTCCGTTGCGTCGGGGCCGGTGCGTTTGGCTCGCATCCGTTGAGCAGACGGGAGCGCACGAGCGTCGACACGCGGGCCTACACGCAGCGTCCCAATTTATTGCGCAGCGCCGCCGATGTCTCTCGTGCGGGGCGCGCCAATCATCGGAGGTGCACTCCCTCGCCTCGGGGATCGAGTCGAGGGTGAGGAAGTACCCGGTGTGAGAGTCTCCCCCGCGTGAGCGTCCCCACCCTCTCGATCGGGTCGTGCTCGAGGCTCTCCGCCGGTAGGAACGGTAGCTCGGACCGCCCGGCCCTCTCCGCTCGCCACTCCTTGTGGATCCGGGGGTGGCAGAAACTTGCGTTGTCGCTGACCCCGACGGCTCGTCGAGGACCTCGCCTGCGGGCACGGTAGAACCGTTGGAGGAGCGCCGCGCAGGTGGGGCCTTCGAAGGCTCCCGGCACCCGCCGAAAGACCGGCTTGGCGACCCTCCGTCGAACCGCCCCCGAGTCGCCGAGGGTCTGGTGGGTCCAAGCGTGGAGGAGGATCAGGTCCTGACCTCCGGGAAAACCCACCCGAGGCAGCGCGACCCGTGTTGCTGGAAGTGGGTGTCGTCAATCGACCATGGGTCCACAGTGGGATCGGCGGTCAGCGCCGCGAACTCTGTTTGTGCACCGCCTCAAGCTCCGGGTGCGGGCGAGGGAGCCCCGGGCGAGGCGTTCGTAGACGGAACCCGAGCTGGCGGAACAGCCGCTGGCACTGGCGGACGCCGAGGTCGAGAGCGAACCGCCGCCGAAGGAACGCGGAGAGCGTCTTGCCGTCCCAAGGATTGCCGGAGAGGCCGGCATCTTCCGGTCGCTGACGGAGAGCCGCCTCGACCACCTTCAGTTGGGCCTCCGTGAGTCGCCGGGGGCGACCCGGGCGTGCCCCCTCGGCTAGACCCGCCAGCCCTTCTTCGCGGAACTGACGGACCCAATACTGGACGCTCCGGGTGGAATCGCCCAGGAGCCGGCCGACCTGAGGCGCAGTCATCCCTTGGGCGACGAGGAGCAGCCCGTGGAGTCGGTGGTCGTATCGGGAATCATCGGTGCGGCGGATCTCATCCTGGAGGGCGAGGATCACGTTCGCGGCGTCGGGTACGGTGAGGGGTCGCATGAGGGGATCTTGTCCTCCCATACACTCGCAATTATTTATGCCGCCGAGTTTAGCCGATCGGCAAGGGGGATCTAAGGATCCCGTCCCGTCGGGCTCTGGGAGCTCACCGGAACGCTCGGGGCGGCCCGGTCCATTCCCGAAGCCGCGGTCCCCCAAGAGGTCAAGAGCCGGACCGGGTCCCCCGGCCGTGGCCGATCCCGAGCCGTTCCCGATTACCGAGGAGGTCCTCGCCGCGGCCCGGCGGGCGCTCCCCCTCGGGCTCTGTCCCGAGTGCTTCGGCCGCCTGTTCGGGCGGCTCGGCCACGGTCTGACGAACCCGGAGCGGGCGGCGCGCCTCGTCGCCGCCGTCGGCGAGGCGCCGGCGGAACCGGTGCGACCGTGCCCCGGCTGCGGCGATGCGTTCGCCCGCCTCGGCGTCTGGGTCGACCGCGCCGTAGCGGCGGCGGACGGGTTCGAGTGGCACCGGTTCACCTGCGGCTCCCGCTGGGAGCCCGAGCTGCTCGCCACCGAGGAGCACCGCTGGCTCACCGTCGGCTCCGCCTGGGGGGAGAGCGTCCGGTCGGCGTTCAACCGGGAGTGGGGAAAGGCGATCGGGGCCCGGACCGGGTTCGACGGGGGACCGGAGCGGCCGGATCTCGTCTTCCTTGGGGACCTACCGGTCGGCCGCGTGGAGGTGACGGTGATGTCCGTCTACGTCCGAGGCCGGTACCGCAAGCTCGACCGGACCGTCCCCCAGACCCACTGGCCGTGCCGCCGCTGCCAGGGCCGGGGCTGCGATTCCTGCCAGGGGACCGGCAAGACCTACCCGACGAGCGTCGAGGAGCTCGTCGGCGGGCCGCTCGTCGAGGCGAGCGGCGCCGAGGGGACCCGGTTCCACGGGATGGGGCGGGAGGATATCGACGCCCGGATGCTCGGGCGGGGCCGCCCGTTCGTCCTCGAGCTCCTCCGGCCCCGCCGCCGGAGCCTCGACCTCGCCGCCCTCGCCCCCGAGATCGCCCGGCGCGCCGACGGTCGGGTCGAGGTCGACCACCTCCGCCCCGCCGAGCCGGAGGAGGTCGTCCGGGTGAAGGAGGCGGCGCCGGAGAAGAGCTACCGGGTCGGGGTCGTCGGCCCGGTCCCGGTCGCAAAAGTTAATGAGGCACTGCTCCTCGCGACCGGTCGAGCGATCGCCCAACGGACGCCGACCCGCGTCGCCCATCGGCGGTCCGACCGCGTCCGCGCGCGTCGGATCGTCGCCGTGCGCCTCGTCGACGCGACCGACGAAGGCTTTACGCTCGAGATGCGCACGGAAGCGGGCACGTACGTCAAGGAGTGGGTGGAAGGCGATGGCGGACGTACCGAACCGAGCCTCGCGGCGCTCGTCGGGGTCCCGCTGAAGGTCGGCTACCTGGACGTGCTGGACGTACACGATACGGAGGGAGAGTAGGATGGTCAAGAGTTCGAAGGGATTCCGATCCCGCAGCCGAGGATGGTCGACGAAGGGGGTGCGCGAGAAGGGGTCGCCGCCGGTGACCCGGTTCCTCCGTGCCTTCGAGATCGGCGACCGCGTGACGGTCCGGCTGGAGTCGTCCGACCCGCACGGGATGCCGCACCCCCGCTACCAGGGCCGCACCTGCACGGTCGTCGGCCGCTCCGGGCGCGCCTACCTCGTCGAGTTCCTGGACGGCGGCGTCAAGAAGCAGCTCATCGCGAACCCGGTCCACCTCTGGCCGGTCCAGGACGCCCCGAGGGCCGATGCCTGAACCGGTCCCGCTCGCCCGCGTGAAGGACCTTCTCACTGGGGAAGCGGCGCAGCGGACGCTTCCGCGCGAGGCGGCGCTCGCCCTCCAGCACGCCGAGCTGTTCGTCCGCCTGCCCGCGGCGGAGACGGAGAAGCTGATCGGCGAGCTGAGGAGCCTGCCGTTCGTCGACGCCGCGCTCGCCGTCAAGCTCGCCGATCTCCTCCCCGAGTACCCGGACGAGATCCGGCTGCTCTTCTCGAAGGAACGGGTCCCCCTGGAAGAGGCCCAGGTGACCCGCGTGCTCGAGATCCTCGCGCAGTTCCGATGACGGGGGGAGGGCGCCCGTGGAGAGCTACGCGCAGATACTGGACTACCTGCCGAACGGCCGGCAGACGGAGCGGGGGTTCCACCGGGAACCGCTCGCGCTCGCCGTCGGCGAGACCGAACTGAAACTGTTCGAGATCGTCCCCCGGACGGGGGCCGCGTTCGCCGCCGGCGAGCGGATCCCGCTCGTCCCGATCGAGGGGGCCGCCCCGCCGATCGACCACGTCCGCCGCCGCCTGACCTACGACGAACTCACGGTCGCCGCCCGGGCCGAGCTTCCCGGAGCGCTCGAGCGGATCGTCCGCGCCCACCCCGAGCGGTACCTCCGCTTCTTCAACGAGGCGCCGGCCGTCTCGCGGCGGTTCCACCTGCTCGAGCTCCTCCCCGGGATCGGCAAGAAGACGATGCAGCAGATCGTCGACGAACGGAAGCGGGCCCCGTTCGCGAGCTTCGAGGAAATGGAGCGGCGCCTCCACCTGAAGAGCCCGGAGCTGCTCTTGGTCGGCCGGATCGAGCTCGAGCTGCGGGGCGTCCCGGACAAGTACCGGCTGTTCGTCGCCCCCTGAACCCCCGGCAACCCCGCCCACGGGCCGGGCCGCGGGATCCGGTCCCTCGAAAACGGCGTCGCGCGACCCGGCCCCCACCTGACCCACCGCACTTCGGCGGCTCCCCGGCTCCCCTTCGGCATCGGGGCGGGCTGGACACACCCTTTTACGGTCGGTCGCGAACCCGTCGCCATGTCGGGGACCCTTCCTTGGTCCACAGCGCCCCCCTCGGCGACGATGGCGAACGACCCCAACGAGCTGCTCAACCGGGTCCGGAACATCGACCAGACCACAACCCAGATCTACCACTGGGTCCGACTCGGGATGATCATCCTGATCGTTCTCGCGCTGGTGATCGTCTTCATCGGCTGAGCCGCGCATCGGCGGGCTCGCCGACGGGTGACCTCTCGCGCCGCATCTCCCCCGGCACCGGGGCCGGGCGCTCCGGGGGCCGTCCCCGACGACGGCGCAGCGGCCGCCCGGCTTCGATCGACCCGGCCGCCGGGCACCAAGCCGGTCGGGGCGCCGCGACAGCGGGCGCTTCGACCGTCCGCCCGAGCGCCGGGGTCGCGCGGGCGGCGGGGGCCCTACCGCGGGAACGTTCGGATCGCGGGCGCGTCCTCGTCGAACGTGATGGAGAGATACTCGAGCGCCGCTGCCTTCAGCTCCGCCGCCGGGATCGTGGGGGAGACGAACTCGCCGTAGACGTCGGCCCGGGTCCGCGCCCCCTCGGAGCGGAACACCTGGAACGACTTCGACCCCGCGAACGGGCCGGCGAGCGCCTCCACGACGAAGCCGAGCGGCGGGAACAGGGAGAGGCGGTTCGTCACCGCGACCCATTCCCCGCGCCACCGCCGCTCCATCGTCGCCTCCATGACGCCGGGCGAGACGATCTTCTGGACCCGGTGCCGCATCGACACGTGGGCCTGCGAATGGGGATCGCCCGAGCCCATGAACTTCCAGACGGTCTCGAGCGGCGCCTCCAGGTAGCTCCCCTCATCGCTGACGAATACCATCGCCGAACCCGAAACCGGTAGGGACTCCGGGTTTATCTGGCTGGGCCCGTTGAGGCGCCCCGACGGCCGGCGCGGGCGGCGCCGTCCGTCCGGAACGGTCGTGCCGCGGGGATCGGTCGCAGGTCGCCCCGCGCCTCGGGCTCCCGTCTCCCCGGCTTCCTCCGAAGCGTCCGGGGACGCTCCGCGGATCCCCGAACGGCCGGAGGAGGTGCGGGCCGCGCTCGCCGCGCTTGGCCTCCGCCCGTCCCGAGCGCTCGGCCAATCGTTCCTGGTCGATCCGTTCGCCGCGGACGCGGAGGCGGCGCTGGTCGAGGTCCCCCCCGGGCGGCCGGTCGTCGAGATCGGCGGCGGGCTCGGCGTGTTGACGGCGGCCCTCCTCCGCCGGGGGATCGGTCCGCTCACGGTCGTCGAACGCGACCCCCGCCTGGTCGGCCACCTCCGCCGATCGTTCGGGACGCGGATCGAGGTCCTTTCGGGCGACGCCCTCGTCGTACCGCTGCCGCCCGCCGACGCCGTCGTCGGAAACCTCCCCTACTCCGTCGCCACGCCGATCCTGCTCCGGCTCTTCGCCGCCCGGATCCCCCGGGTCGTCGCTTTGGTGCAGGAGGAGGTCGCCCAGCGGCTCGCCGCCGGCCCCGGCTCGGGCACCTACGGGCGGCTGTCGCTCTTCGCGCGGCTCTACGGGGAGGTCGAGCTGTTCCGGCCGATCGGCCCCGCCTCGTTCTTCCCCCCGCCGACGGTCCAGAGCCGGCTCCTCGTCCATCGGACGCGGGCGGGGCCGCTCCCCGTGCCGTCCGTCCCCGAGTTCGAGCGGGCGACCCGGCTCCTCTTCTCGTCCCGCCGCAAGCAGCTCGGGAACCTCCTGCCCCGCCTCGCCGGCGGGACGGCGGCGGCGAAGTCGCTCGCCCGCGCCGCCGGCTGGCCGGACGGCTGGTCGACGCTCCGTCCGGAAAACCTTCCCCCGGAGGCGTTCTTCGCGCTCGCGCGGCTCCTCGCCCGCGACCCCGAGCCGTAGCGGGGGGGGCCGGGGCCGCTCAGCCGGCGCTCCGCGCGGCTCCCAGGAGGCGGTGCACCCGCCAGAGGGCCCGGAGGCCCTGGATCAGCCCCATCGGGACCCGCCAGGACGGGTACTGGTGGAACGTACGGAATCCGAGCTTCGCATAGACGGGGTAGCCCATCGGCGAGGCGAGCAGGAACGCCGAGCGGCCGCCGAGCGCCGCCCCCTCGGCGGCGGCCCGGACGGTCGCCGCCGCCCCGTAGCCGCGCCGTCGGGCGGAGGGGACGGTGCCGACGGAGGAGATCCCCACGATCCCGTCCGACACGAAGGCG
This sequence comes from Thermoplasmata archaeon, assembly GCA_021801925.1. Classification (GTDB taxonomy): domain Archaea; phylum Thermoplasmatota; class Thermoplasmata; order Lutacidiplasmatales; family UBA184; genus Lutacidiplasma. The sequence continues at coordinate 25,521 of JAKABH010000010.1, forward strand.
GCCGAGCAGACCACCGGTCGATCGGCCTCGTAGCCGACGACGAGCCGGGTCTCCCCCTCGCCGGCGGGGTCGGGTCGGGGGATCCGCCCGTAGAGGAGCCGGGAGACCGACGCGGGGATGCGGAACGACCGGCACCACGCCCGGCGCCACCCGTCGAGCTCCCCCTCGGTGGAGACGACTCGAAGGTCGAGGGAGGCGGGCGGAGGGTCGGACCGGGGGATCGGGTCGAGGACCATCCCCGGCTCGGTCGCGCCCGGGGCGAGGCCACGGGCGGAGGCGACACGGCCGATCCCGGCCGGGTCGGCGCCGGTGAAGATGAGCCGCCACGGGGTCCGCGGGCCGAGCGTCTCGACCGCCCAATCGAAGATCGCCCCGAGATCCCCGTCGCCGTCCCCGACGACCAAGAGGTTCGCCTCGCTGGCGGGGAATCCGCTCGTGACCAGCACGGCCCGTCCGGGCGGGCCCCACTGGTGGCGGCGGGCGCCGGGGACCGGCCGGATCGTCTCCCAGAGCCCCGCCGCGAAATGGCGGTGATAGCGGGCCAGTTCCGCCGGCGGCATCTCCACGTCGGCCATTCCTTGCCCGCCCGTCTCACGGCGTTACCCGACATAAATAACCCCGGGGCCGCCGGCCGATCGACGGAGGCCGGGAGGATCCGAGACCGGACGCCGCTCCGTCCGCGATCGTCCGCCGGTGGGCGGGGACCAATCATTAAATCGCGCGGTCGGGTGGCGGAGCCGAAGGCGTTCTCATGTCGGATCTCTCCGCACCCCCGGCCCGCCCCTCCGCCCATCCCGCCCGCCCGTCGGCCGACCCCGTCGTGCGCCGGTTCCCCCGACCCGCGCTCGCCCGTCTCGGCTGGGGTCCGGGGAAGATGACCCGGATGAAGCGGATGCTCTACGACCACGGACCGGGCGGCGGCACCCTCCTCATCCTGCCGATCGACCAGGGGCTGGAGCACGGCCCGGTCGACTTCTTCGACAACCCGGACGCCCTGGACCCCCAGTACCAGTACGACCTCGCCCGGGACGGGAACTTCAGCGCCATCGCGCTGCACATCGGCCTCGCGGAGAAGTACTTCCACGAGTACGCGGGGGAGGTCCCGCTCGTCCTCAAGCTGAACGGCAAGACGTCGATGCCGTCCGACGCCCAGGCGTTCAGTCCCCTCACGGGAACGGTCGAGGACGCGGTGCGCCTCGGCGCCGACGCGGTCGGCTACACCATCTACGTCGGCTCGCCGGCGCAGGACCGCGACTTCCTCCAGTTCCTCTCGGTCCGCCGCGACGCGGAGCGGCTCGGCCTCCCCGTGATCGTCTGGGCGTATCCGCGCGGCGAGGCGGTCGCGAAGCGCGGCGGCAAGGAGAGCCTCTACGCGATCGACTACGCCGCCCGGGTCGCCCTCGAGCTCGGCGCCGACGTGGTGAAGGTCAACTACCCGGTCGCCTCGGCGAAGGACGCCGAGAGCCCGGCGCCGTATCCCTCCCTCGCGCTCTCCCCGTTCGAGGCGTTCCGCAAGGTCGTCGAGAGCGCCGGCCGCGCCCTGGTGCTCGTCTCCGGCGGCGAGAAGGTCGCCGATCCCGAGCTCCTCGCGAAGGTCCGCAGCTCCCTGGACGCCGGCGCGACCGGGATCATCTTCGGGCGGAACCTCTGGCAGCGCCCGCGCGCCGACGCCCTCCGCCTCACGAAGGAGCTCCATGGGATCTTCCGCGAATACGCGGCCCCCGCGCGGTAGGGGCGGGATCCCGCTCTATCTCGAGGTGACGGGGGACGACCACCCCCGGGCCTGCACCGGCCGCCGCCTGATCCACCGGGGGATCGCGACGGCCGTCGAGCGGGCCGGGGCCGTCCATCCGACGCCGGTCGTCCTCGACCCGTACGGCTCCGACCCGCTCTCGCCGGCCGACCGGCCGGCGGCGGAGCGGGGCGGCGTGCTCGCGGTCGACTGCTCCTGGAACCGCGTCGCCGCCCGCGGCGGCCTGCCGGGCGGCCGCACCGGCCCCGGCCGCCGCCGGCGCCTGCCGATCCTCATCGCCGCGAACCCCCAGCATTACGGGCGGCTCGCCGAGCTCAACACCGTCGAGGCGCTCAGCGCCGCGCTCTTCGTCCTCGGGCACCCGGACGAGGCGGCGGCGATCCTCGAGGGGTTCCGCGGCGGCGGCAACTTCCTCGAGGTCAACCGGGCGCGGCTCGCGGCGTATGCGGCCGCGGCCGACGCCGACGCGGTGCGCGCCGCCGAGCGGACGCTCTTCCGCGCCCCGACCGGCGGCCCGGCCGACGCCCCGGCTACTCGTTCGGCGGCGCGGTGAGGGCGAAGCCGAAGAAGACGACGACGGCGACCAGGATCCCGCCGGTGGTGCCGATCGCCGCCCCTTCGAGGCCCGGGGCCGTCACGTAGTAGAGCATCTCGAAGATCGCCCCCCCGATCGCCGCCGCGGCGACGGCGCCGAAGACGACGAACGGGGAGAGCCCGTGCCGGGCGGCCACGGGCGGTACGTCGGCGGCCGCCCCGGTCATGGCGCCACCCAGAGGACGCCCCAGAGCCCCATGACCATCCCCGTGTCGAGGCCGGTGCCGACTCCGGATTCGCCGGACGGGTCGTACGAGTAGGCGACCGGCCGCACGAGCCCGTAGAGGTAGACGCCGGTCGTGACGTTCCCCTGGAGCTGCTGGGGGGAGCCGATCGTGAGGTTCCCCTGCGTGACCGTCACGAGGCCCTGGGCGGGATCGATCCGGTAGAGGCCGAACGGATCGGGGAGGACGCCGTGGTGGGCGACGACGTAGGCCTGCTGCGCCGCCGGATCGGTCGACGTCACGTTCACCAGGTAGTTGGTGAGGTCGATCGAGGCGAGCGGGACGGTCCAGGAGATGGCGAGCGGCCCCGGGGCGGCGGAGAGGGTCGGGCCGGGGACGGAGAAGTTGAAGATCCCCTCGTCCCCCGCCACGAGGTCGGCGGTCGCCGCCGGGACGACGAACGGATCGTAGATGTTCCCCGCGCCGCCGTCGGACCGGAAGGCCGCGAGGGAGGCGTTCGTCCCGGGGTCGGGCAGGACGATCAGCGCCGAGGCGTCCTGCCCGAACCACGGACCGTCATACTCCCCGTCCGGCGCCCCGTAGACCCCCGGCTGGCTCGGCACCTGGAAGAGGGCATGCGACGTCGATCCCGGCACGACCTGCACGTTCACCGGGGGGATCGACCGGAACGGGATGTAGATCGATCGGGTCGCCCCGGTGCCCGTGAGATTCAGGTTGAGCCAGCTGCCGGCGTAGGCGACGAAGGCGTTGTCGAAGGAGCCGTTCACCGCGCCGTGCTCGGAGACGGCCCAGTAGTACTGCTGGCCGGTGACGGTCGCGAACTCGGTCCCCGCCGGCCACGAGGTCGCCCCGGCGATGCCGTTCGAGACCGCGAACGACCCCGGGGTGTCGAACGCCAGGACGACGACGAGCAGGACGATGACCGAGCCGATCCAGAGCTTCTCCGCGCGCTCCCGGCGGGCGCGGGAAACGCGGCGGACGAACGGGATGTCCCGGACCGGCCGGCGCGCGGACGGGAACGCCGTCGACTGCGCGGCGGAGCGGACCGCTTCGTCGAACGAGAGGCCGGCGGCGCTGAAGTGCCGGCCGCGGAAGACCGTGAGGAACCCGTTGAGCACGAAGAACAGCTGCCCGATGAGGATCGTCACGATCCCCGCAAAGAGGAGCGTCTGGTCGAGGGTGACCTGGGGGAGGAGCGGGAAGACGATCGCCCGGCGCAGGACCCCGATGGAGCCGAGCTGCTCGAACATCAGCACGATCACGAGCCCGCCGATCGCCGTGAGGGCGAAGTGGATCCGGGTGAGGAGCGGGGAGGCCCAGCGGCGGCCGGTCAGGATCGGGAACGTCGCGTAGAGGAAGGCGAAGCCGCCGGCGACGATCGCCAGGATGACGATCGCGTGGAAGTGGCTGAGCACGAAGAGGCTGTTGTGGGCGGAGACGTCCCAGGGGACGGTCGCCAGATCCGGCCCGGAGAGCCCGCCGAAGATCACCCCGCCGAAGCTCAGGAGGGCGAACAGCGAGGCGCCGTTCCACTCCCACTCCCCGGCGGGGACCCCCTTGACGGTCATCCAGAGGGAGAAGACGGTGATCGCCGACGGGACGATGATCGCGAACGACGCGGCCATCGTGAGCCAGTCGGCGAGCGCGGGGAGCGGCGTGAGGTAGATGTGGTGGATCCCGAGGAGCGGGGTCAGCACGACGAAGAGGATCCCCGAGACGACGGCGAACCGGTAGCTGTAGACCGGGCGGCGGGCGAGCAGCGGGACGAGGAAGTAGAGGACGACGAGGGGCAGGAGGAACAGCACATAGACGATCGAGTGCCCGAACATCCAGAAGATCACCTGGTTCGCGAGCGGGTAGATCGCCCAGCCGGCGTAGGCAGTGCCGATGTCCCAGATCGTGGAGACGAGCAGGGGGACGTAGGTGATCGGGACGAGGACCAGGCCGCCGACGACGAACCACATGAAGACCGGGAACCGCCGCCACGTCGCCCCGGTCGGGCTGCGCCGCCAGGCGAGCAGGTGGACGGCGAGCCAGCCGGCCCAGATCAGGACGGAGGCGGCGAGGGCGAGCCAGCCGAGGAACCAGAGCGGGCTCACGACGTAGGCGCTCTGCCCGTTGACCCCGAGCGGGGAGAGGAAGTACCACCCGATCGCCGGGAAGTAGTTGTCGTTGAACGGGGTCAGATAGACCGGCCCCTGGAGGAGGAGCATCGACGCGTTCATGAGCCCGACCGACAGGTAGAGGCTCCACTTGTGGCGGGGCTGGATCCCGAGGGCGTTGATGGCGAGCAGCCCGAAGACCGCCATCTCGAGCTGCTGGGTCATCCCGAACAGCTCGCGGATCCCGTGGAGCGTGACGGAGGAGTAGATCTCCTGGTTCGACAGGTGGAGCGCCGAGGCGTCCGCGAAGGCGACGACCTGGGTCTGGAAGCCGAAGGCGTCGAATCCGCCGACCGCCCCCCAGAAGACCCCGAGGATCAGCATCAGCATCGTGATGCGGGTCATCCAGTCGCGTTCGAGCAGGAAGACCCGCTCGAAGAGCCGGATCTTCGCGAGGCGGCGGCGGATCTCCTCCTCCGTCTGGTCGAGGAAGCGGGTGAGGATCGGCGCCTGCTCGAACGCCGGGCCGATCGGCTCCTGCCCGGGCTCGTCGATCGACCGCGGCACCGGGCCCGGGGCGGCCATCGGCCCGACAGGGCGGCCGGCCCCCATCTGGGTGCGGTTCGTACTTCCGGACCGGTGGGGCACCGGTCGTTACGGCCTCCTTAAGGAGCCGCCGGGAACCGTCGCCCCTCTGTCGGGAGATGCTCGATCCCGATGTCCCGCAGCGAGAGGACCGGGTGCTCCGTCGGGACCCGCGCCGTGAGGACCCCGCCGAACCGCTCGTAGAGCCGGGTCGTCTGGAGGGTGAGGCACCGCCCGTCGTAGAGCGGCTGGCCGGTGAGGTCCGGGTCGTGGCCCCGCAGGAAGAGCCGGAACGCGGTCGCCCGGAAGAACCGCTCGAGGTCGCGGCCGCCCCACGGGATCCCGGCGCCGCGCCGGTTCTTGGACTCGTCACACTCCGCCCACAGGATCTGCATCGCGCGGTCGTCGTCCAGGTGGTCGAACGCCCCCGCCCACTCCGACCGGTTGCCGATCAGGGGAAAGCCGGCGTGGGCGCAGTAGATGGCGTTCGGCAGCGCCGCCGCGTACGGTCCCCGTTCGAGCAGGCCCATGAGCCGGGCGTACTCGTCCCCCCCCGGGCCCCAGAGGCGCTCCACCTCCTCCGGCAGGTCGTGGGGGGAGGCGGGGATCGACCGCGTCGCCTCGTGGTTCCCCTGCAGCAGGAAGACGCGGTCCGGGTACCGGGCGACAAGGCCGAGGAGGTAGAGGGCGTTCGCGACCGACCCGGCGCCGCAGTCCTTCGGCGCGCGGTCGATGTAGTCGCCGAGCCCGACGAAGCAGCGGCGGATCCCGCCCGCCTCGAAGCGGGCGACCGCCTCGCGGGTCGAGCGCCAGTCGCCGTGGGAGTCGCCGATGACAATCGCCTCGCGGAACGGCCCCGGGATCGCGAGGAACTTGGGATGCGTCGGCACCCGGGCCTCGAGCTCGGCGAACAACGCCTGGACCTTGGGGCGGCCCATTCCCAGGATCGCCTCGGGGGTCGGGGCGGCGAACGTCGGGTCGCTCATCCCGCGCCTCGGGCGCGCGGGCGGGATGCGGGGGGCCGGAGTTTCCGGACGCACGCCGGGGAGTCCGGCGGTCCGTTTGAACCGGCGAATGCCCTAGGCAACAGGGTCCTAAGCCCTGCCTCGTTGGCCGAGCTGGAGCACCCCCGCACTATCACGGTCGTACGACCTCCGGAGTAGCCCCGGCAGGAGTTTCGGCCCGCGGGTCCATCGGTCCCCGCGGCTTTCGAACCTGCGTCGCGAGATCCAGAGTCTCGCATGATTGGCCACTACACTACGGGGCTACGAACGCTCGCACGGTCGGTCGGTTGATAAACGTTGCCGCGCGGACGGCGGCCCTGCTGGCGTCCCGGTCGATCGGCCGGCCGGACCCCGGGTCCCCGTCGTGGTTGTCGGGAGGAAAGCGGGCGGGAAGGGAGGCGCCGCCGGGCGGGGAGCGGACGGGATCGCCGAGCGCCCCCCGCCACCCGGGCGGGCCGCGCGCCTCCACCCCCTCCGATAAGTAGGGCCCGGTGTCGTCCGTGGCGCGATCGGGGCGTCCGCGCGACGCTCCGGCGAGGTCCGGCCCACCGTGCTCTCCACCGCGTTGGTCAACAATCTCTGGGTCCTGCTCGCGGCGCTGCTCGTCTTCACGATGACGATCTCGGTCGGCCTCCTGGAGGTCGGCGAGCTCGGCGAGTCGATGTCGTTCAGCCTGCTGAAGACGCTGCTGATGACGACGATCGCCCTCTTCGTGATGGGGATCGTCGGTTTCAACACCGCGTTCGCGCCGACGTGGGATGGCGTGATCGGCAACCCGTTCTACGCCCCCGGCTTCCTGCTCGGAGGGTTCTCGACCTCCGCGGCGAACCCCCTCCACGACGTCTGGTGGTCGCAGACGGGCAGTGGCCTCGTCACGGGAACGTACTTCCTGTTCGAGACCGCGTTCGCGGCCGTGACGCTCGCCCTGGTCGGCGTCGTCTTCCTCCGCAAGGTCAAGCTCTCCGTCATCGCCGGATTCTCCGTCGTCTACTTCGGGCTGATCTGGAACCTGCCCGCCGCCTGGATCTGGAACCCGGACGGATGGCTGGCCCGGCTCGGGATGGTCGACTTCGCGGGCGGCCTGGTCGTCCACGGGGCGGCCGGGGCGGCGGGCCTCGGGGTCCTCTGGCAGATCTGGCGGGAGGAGCGGGCGCGGGGCCACCGGACGAGCCCCCAGGTCCCGATCCGGATCTCCCCCGGGTGGCTGACCCTCGCCATCCTGCTCCTCTGGGTCGGCTGGTTCGGGTTCAACCCCGGCAGCGTGCTCCGGTTCAACGACGAAGCCGTCGTGGTGGTCCTGACGACCTTCCTGGCGGCGTCGGCCGCCGCCGTCAGCACCGTCGGGCTCGCCATCCTGCTCCGCTCGGAGACCCCGAAGCTCCTCCTCGGGGTGAACGGGGTCCTCATGGGCCTCATCGTGATCACGCCCCTGGCCGGTTTCGTCAGCCCGGGGAGCGCGTTCGTCCTCGGGCTCCTCTGCGGGCCGGTGTTCCTCGGCGCCGAACGGTACTTCTCGAAGCGGAGCTGGTTCGCCGACCCGGTCGGGCTGCTGCCGGGCCATCTCACCGGCGGCGTCTTCGGGATCGCGATGATCCCGTTCTTCGCCCAGCAATACTTCGCCGCCGGCTCCGGATTCCCGAGCCTCCCCAACGGCCTCCTCTTCGGCGGGGGGACGGCGGCGCTCCACCAGTTCGGGATCGAGCTCTTCGGCGTGGCCGTCGTCCTCGTGACGGTCTTCCTCCTCTCCTTCGGGACGATCTGGCTCCTCGCCCGCTGGGCCGGCGGCGCCGTCGCCCCCGACCCCGGGCCGACCGCCGAGTAGGGCCGGCGGCCCCTCCAACGCGACCGTACGGGACGCGGCTCGGGCGCCGGGCGGCCCCCGCCTTTGAACTCCGCACCGGCGCGGACACCATCCCCATATAGGCCCGCATCGTCCGACCGCGGTCCACCCCCGGGGGTCGTATGGCGGAACAGTCGGGACGCCAGGGCGACACCGGAGGGAGTCCGTCCGGCGGGCGCCGCTTCCGCGTCCCGGGGGCCCTCGTCCTCTATGCGGCGATCCCGGTCGCCGCGGCGTTCTTCGCGTTCGGCTCCGTGGGTTCGGCGGGCTTCACGGCCGGCGCGATCGCGGGGTACCTGCCGAGGGCGTCGCTCGACCTGCTCTACTCGTTCCTGCGGATGAGCGGGGCCTACTTCGCCTCCCTCGGGTTCGCGCTCCTCTACGGCTACTACGCCGCGACGCACCGGACCGGCGAACGGGTGCTGATCCCGATCCTCGACATCCTCCAGTCGATCCCGATCCTGGGCTTCTTCCCGTTCGCCCTCCTCTTCTTCGCGGCGTTGACGCCGAACTCCTGGCCCGGCGTCAACATCGCCTCCGTCTTCCTCATCTTCACCTCGATGGCCTGGAACATGGTCTTCGGGGTCTACGAATCGCTCAAGACCCTCCCGGTCGAGCTCAAGGAGGTCTCCGCGACGTTCCGGCTGCGCGGGTTCCTCCTGTTCCGCCGGGTGCTGTTCCCGGCGACGGTGAACCGGCTCGTCTACAACTCCGTCCTCTCCTGGACGGCCGGCTGGTTCTTCCTGGTCGAGGCGGAGATCTTCACCACGAACTCGACGCAGGCGCTGCCGGGGATCGGGAGCTTCCTCTCGATCATGGCGAGCGTGCACAACTACTCCGCCTTCCTCGCCGGGATCCTGGTCCTCGTGATCCTGATCGCCGTCCTCGACTTCGCCGTGTGGCGCCCGCTCAGCCGGTGGGCCGAGCGGTTCCGCTACGACACCGCGCCGTCCGGCGAAGGGGACGCCGGGAGCGGCGGGTCGGGGTCCCCCACCCGATTCCGGCGGGTCGCTGCCTACGTCACCCGGGGCGTGCGGACCGGCGTCAACCGGATCCGCACCCCGCTCGTCCAGCTCGCCGCGATCGCCCCCCGGCCGACCCGGCCGTCGGAGCGGCGGCGCGCGGCGATCTACTACGTCGAGGTCGGGTCGATCCTGGTCATCTGCTGGCTCATGCTCATCGCGATCGTCGTCGCGGTCTACTCCGTCTTCACCGGACCGATCCTGCCCGGCATCGCCGCCCAGATCGAGTCGCTGCCGCTCGCGATGGGCGCCTCGGCCCTCCGCGTGACGACCGCCTACGCGATCTGCCTTGCGATCGCGCTCCCCCTCGCCCTCTACCTCGCCCGCAGCCCGCGGGGGACCCGCATCGGGATGCCGACGATCGAGGTGATCGCCTCGTTCCCGGCGACGGCGCTCTTCCCGGTGATCATCTTCGAGCTCATCCCGTACCTCTCCGCCGAGGGCGCCGCGATCCTGATGCTGATGACCGGGATGATGTGGTACCTCTTCTTCAACATCCTCTCGGGGGTCCGGGGGCTCCCGCCGGACCTCAACGAGGCGGCGACCTCCTTCGGGGTCCGGGGGTGGCGGCGGTTCACCCGGGTGATCCTCCCCGGGATCTTCCCGGCGCTCATCACCGGGTCGATCACCGCCTTCGGCGGGGGGTGGAACACGCTGATCGTCGCCGAGTACCTCAGCGTCGGGTCGAGCCAGACCCTGAGCCTCTTCGGCGTCGGCCGCGCGATCGATGTCGGGTATGCGCTCCCCCACCAGACCGGCTACCCCCTGATGGTCGCCGCCCTGCTCACGCTCGTGGGGACGGTGATCGCCATCAACGAACTGATATGGAAGCCGCTCTACCGTCGCGCGGTCGACAAGTACCGGGTCGAGTGACCGGGCCGGCCGACCGGCGCGGAGGGGACGGGACGATGGCGCTGATCCGGATCGAGCATGTCGACAAGGCGTTCGCCGCCCGCCACGGCTCGATCAACATCATGCAGGACATCTCGTTCGACGTCGCCGACTCCGACTTCCTCGCGATCGTCGGACCGTCCGGCTGCGGGAAGTCGACGCTCCTCCGCCTCATCCAGGGGCTCGACCACCCGACCCGCGGGCAGATCTTCTTCCGCGACCAGCCCGTCACGGGCGTCTGCGCCCGGATGGCGATGGTCTTCCAGAGCTTCGCCCTCTACCCGTGGCTGACCGTCGCCGAGAACGTCGCCTTCGGCCTCGAGGCGCTCGGCTGGCCCGCGGAACGGATCAAGAGCCAGGTCGAACGGTACGTCTCCGTCACCGGGTTGGACGGCTTCCAGGAGGCGTATCCCCGGGAGCTCTCGGGCGGCATGCGCCAGCGGGTCGGCCTCGCCCGGGCGCTCGCCGTCGAGCCGTCCGTCCTCCTGATGGACGAGCCGTTCAGCGCGCTCGACCCGCTCACCGCCGAGGGGCTCCGCGAGGAGGTCCTGCAGCTCTGGCGGGACCCGACCCTGCCGCCGGACGCCGTGCTGCTGGTCTCGCACAACATCGAGGAGGCGATCCAGCTCGCCGACCGGGTGATCGTGCTCGCCCGCCGACCGTCCCACGTCCTCGCCGACGTGCGGGTCGACCTCCCCCGCCCGCGGGACCGGAAATCGAGCGCGTTCTACGACCTCACCGACCGCGTCTACTCCCTGATCACGGAGGGCGGGGGCCCGGCGCCGCCGACCCCCGTCCCCGGGGCATCTTCCCCCCCCCAACAAGCCTTATAGAACCCCCCCCGGTAGGGAGACTCCCCCCGGGGAACTACGTGCCGACCATCTACCCGAAGTGCACCCCGTCCGAGGTGCAGGGCCTCCTGGTGCTCTTGAACTCCCACAACGGCGCCGAGGATGTCGCGCTGCTCGCGGACGACCTCGACCTCGAGATCGACGAGATCCTCCCGTCGGTCGAGTTCGCCGAGGCGCTCCAGCTCGTCAAGGTCGTGGACGGCCGCGCGACGCTGACGGACGCCGGCCGCCGGTACCTGGCGGCGTCGATCCGGGAGCGGAAGACGATCCTACGGGACCAGCTCAAGCGCACCACCCTCTTCCGGACCCTCCTGCGCGCCCTCGAGAACGCCCCGTCGCGCACCCTTACGGACGACGCCCTGAGCCAGATCATCTCCGTGACGGCCGCCCAGGCCGACGAGGCCGTCCAGAACATCGTCAACTGGGGCCGGTACGTCGAACTGTTCCGCTACGACGCCGACGAGCATCTCGTGATGGCGACCGCGAAGTCCCCCCCGCGCGGCGGCGGCGGCAGCCGGCCCCCGTCCGCTCCCACGGCAGGCGCTCCCGGCCCGAAACCGGCCTCGCGGGCCTCCGCCCGGACGGCCGATCCGGATCCACCGGCCCAGACCCGTCCGCTGGTCGCGTTCACGGCGTGAGCTGCCCTCGGCAGCGACCGCCGGCCCCCGTGCCGCGAAGGGCTTAAGGCGAGGGGAACTTCCCCCCGCCCGCGGGCACGTAGATCAGCGGAAGATCGCTGCTTTCGCAAAGCAGAGGTCGGGGGTTCAAATCCCCCCGTGTCCACCTTCCCCGAGGGCGCGCGGCTAACCGAATCCCCGTTCAGGCCCGCACTACGGGAATCCACCGTGGTCGGGGCCCCACGACCGAACGATCCTCCCCCATCGTATTCGGTGGGCGCCCCAGGGGAGCGGGAGCGCTCAGGGAAGTGGGATCGGGGCGGCCCGGTGATGTTAGGGGAGGTGGTTCCGGCGCGTCGGTGCCATGCGAGGCGTATCGAGTCCTCGGCCGGGTGGGGGTGTGGAACGCCCTCATTACGGTCTACGACCGGGGGTGGGGGTCGCCACGGGGGTCGAGGTCAAACGGAGGTTCCGGTCACGCTCTCCTCGGCGAAAAACGGTAAGTGCCCCTCCGGGTCGGGACGGCGATGCCGGACGAGTGGGTGGAGTGGCATCGGGGCTACGACGGCCCCCACCCGCACTCCCAGCGTTTGCGCCTGGTGCAGGAGCGCATCCGGGAGGCGCTCGCGGCGGCGCCGCCGGGCCGGATCCGACTGGTGAGCCTCTGCGCCGGGGACGGGCGCGATCTCCTCGGGGCGCTCGAAGGGCACCCGCGCGCCCCCGACGTGACGGCCCGCCTCATCGAGCAGAGCCCGGAACTGGTCGAAGCCGGCCGGAAGCGGGCTGCGGGGACCGGGATCGAGTTTCTCCTCGGGGAC
>JAKABH010000059.1 GCA_021801925.1 Thermoplasmata archaeon
CCCGGCGACGCCCGGTCGTGGGGGAGCCGGGGCGTTCTCCCCGAAGCGCTTAAGAAGGGCGGCTTTCTCGGCGCCCGCACCCTCGGAGGAAGGGGGTCCCCGTGCGGCGGTCCGCCGCACGTCCCCTCCGGCCGACCCAGGGGAGTGAGTTCCGCGCCCAAGGAATCGAAGGAGTCGAAGGCCGAACCGGCCACCCCCGCCGCGCCCGCCGGGGCGGAGCCTTCGCCCGAGAAGACGCCCAAGAAGGAGAAGGGCGGCAAGCCGGGGAAGGAGAGCAAGGACTCCAAGGACGCGAAGGAGCCGAAGGAGGGGAAGGCCGCCAAGGGGAAGGGGCCCGGCGTCAAGGCCCCGAAGTTCGTCCCCGACAATCCGAATTTCCGCTACATCGTCCGGGTCTCGAACACCGACCTGGACGGAACCCGCCCCGCGGCGCTCGCCCTCACGGGCGTGGACGGCGTCGGGCTGCGGCTCGCCGAAGTCGCCCTCCGCCTGGCGACCGTCGCCCCGAGCGAACTGCTCGGGAACCTTACCGAGGCGACCGTCGAGGGGATCGAGGCGACGCTCAACTCGCTCCCCACCAAGGTGCCGGGGTGGATGGTCAACCACCTCCGCGAACCGATGATGGGCGAGACGCTCCACTACATCGGCCCGGATCTCGAGACGCGGCGCCGGGACGACATCAACCAGATGCGCATGATCCGCAGCTACCGCGGGGTCCGGCACGAGCGGGGCCAGAAGGTCCGCGGCCAGCGGACCCGCTCGAACGGACGGACCGGCATGGCGGCGGGCGTGCTCAAGAAGGAGGCGAAGGCCGCCGCGGCGGCCGCCGGCAAGGAAGCCCCGGCCGCCGCCGCCCCCGCGCCGACCGCCCCGGCCGCGAAGACGGCGGCCAAGCCGGCGGCGAAGTAGGAGAAGGACCATGGGCGATCCAAAGTTCCTGAGGCGGACCTACGACACCCCGAAGCACCCGTGGGAGGCGGGCCGGATGGCCGAGGAGCGCAAGCTCCTCGAGAAGTACGGCCTCAAGAACAAGCGGGAGCTGTGGAAGGCGCAGTCGAACCTCCGCCGGATCCGCGGCCAGGCCCGCGAGCTCCAGGCGCGCCTGCGCGCCGGGGAACCCCAGGCGCAGCGCGAGACGGCCCTCCTGCTCGCCCGATTGACCCGCCTCGGGGTCCTCCCCTCGGGCACCCCGTCGATCGACGATGTCCTCACCCTCACGACGGAAGACCTCCTCCGCCGCCGGTTCGAGTGGATCGTCTTTCACCGGAACCTCGCCCCGACCCCCCGCGGCGCCCGCCAGTGGATCGTCCACGGCCACTTCTCGATCGGCGACCATCGCGTGACGCGTCCGGGGTACCTCGTCTCCTCCGGGGAGGAAGCCCTCATCGCCTACTCGCCGACGAGCCCGATCTCCGCCGACGACCACGCGGTCCGCACCGCGCTAAGGGAGCGGCTGAACGCCCGCCCGATCGCCGCGCCGCCGTCGGACGGCGGCGAGGAGGCGTGATCCATGGCGAAGATCGGGATCGCGCACATCTACGCCAGCTACAACAACATCCACATCACCGTCACCGACATCACCGGCGCCGAAACGCTCGCGAAGGCGACCGGCGGGATGGTCGTGAAGGCGGCGCGGGACGAATCGAGCCCGTACGCCGCGATGCGGGCCGCCGACCAGATCGCGGCCGCGATCAAGGAGAAGGGGTACGACACCCTCCACGTGCGGGTGCGCGCCCCCGGCGGCAACCGCTCGCGTTCCCCCGGTCCGGGCGCCCAGGCGGCGATCCGCGCCCTCGCCCGGGCCGGTGTCAAGATCCAGCGGATCGAGGACGTCACCCCGGTCCCCCACGACGGCACCAAGCCGAAAGGGGGCCGCCGCGGCCGGCGCGTCTGAGGCGGCCGCGCTCACGCTCATGCAGGTCACCATCCAGGAACTGAAGCCCCGCTCGACCGTCGTCGAGCTCGACGGGACGACCGCCTCCCAGGTGAATGCGATCCGCCGGACGCTGCTCGCCGACGTCCCGAAGCTCGCGATCGAGGACGTCGAGTTCCACCTCGGTCCGATCCGCGACGAGGCGACCGGGAAGGACTACGACTCGTCGACGAGCATGTTCGACGAGGCGATCGCGCTGCGGCTCGGCCTCCTCCCGATCCCGACCGATCTCGGCGAGTTCCGGCGCAAGGCCGACTGCACCTGCGGCGGCGCCGGCTGCCCGCACTGCCAGGTGATGTACTCGATCGACCGGAAGGGGCCGTGCACCGTCTACGCCCGGGACGTGGTCCCGCTCGGCGACGCGTCGCTCGCCACCCTCGAACCGAACGTCCCGATCGTCCGGCTCGGCGCCCGGCAGGCGCTGCTCGCCTACGCCACCGCGGTCGTCGGCACCGCCCGCGAGCACGCGAAGTGGCAGGTCGCCCAGGGGGTCGGCATGTTCCCCCGGATGCACGTCAAGATCCAGAAGAAGGCCGACTGCTCGGAGGCGTGCCTCAAGCGGGCGGCGGCGACGTGCCCCGTCAACATCCTCGAGGTCGCCGGCGGGAAGCTGTCGGTCACCGACGAGGTGAAGTGCATCGACTGCGGCGCCTGCGAGAAGGCGTGCGAGCACGGGTCGATCCAGATCGCGGCCGACGAGGAGGATTTCTTCCTCCGGTTCGAGACGGACGGCTCCGTGACGACCCGCGAGGCGCTCCGCTTCGCCCTGAAGGACCTCAAGCGCCGCTTCGAGGAGCTGCGCGAGGCGATCCAGGGGATCGGGTAGCGGCCCGATCCGGGCTGACCCAGTCGTACCGCAGCAGCGCGGCGATCCCCCCGAGGGCGGCGAGCTTCGCGCCGGATTCCCCGTCGGCGCGGACGACGAACAGGCGCGCGCGCGCGGCCCGGGCCCGATCGAGGATCCCGACCGTCGGGCCGTCGGCGAGGAACGTCTCCAGGACGAGGACCGTCTCCGCGGCGCCGGCCGCCACCGCCTGGTCGACCTCCGAGCGCCCCACGGCGGCCCGGACCCCGCCGGCGAGGGCGCGGATCAGCCGTTCGACGACCTCCGCCTCCTCGGCGGCGACGCTCCCGCGCAGCGCCTCGGTCGCCCGGCCGGAGCGGAGCAGTTCGTCCACCCCGACGCGGCCGGACTCGCTCGTCGCGTAGAGCCGCGTCTTCGCCGCCAGCGCCGGATCCGCCTCCTCGAGCCGGCGGACGATCTCCTCCTTGAGGAACCCGGGCCCCGCGACGACGAGGGCGGAGGCGCTCGCGGCCTCCCGCCGCAGGAGGTCGACCAGCTCCTGGGCGTACGTCGCCCGGTCCTTCTCCCCCTGTCCGCCGGGGTACCGCTTCCCGGCGATCGTCCGCTTCACGTCGGCGACCGGCGTGATCGCCCGGCCCCTCAGCCGGACGACCGAGGAGTCGCCCCAATCGACGGCGGCGAGCACGATCACCGGCTCGTCCGCCCCGGCGAGCCCCTCGTCGAGCAGGATCCGGTCGGCGGCCGAGAGGACCGGCTTCACGACCGTCACCTCGTCCCCGTCGGCGAGGTCGAGCGTATGGTGGCGGCCGATGTCGAACGGCCCCTCGCGGATCGGCCCCGTCAGCCGGACGTGCTGGGAGAAGCCGTGGAACTCGACCTGCTCCACGTCGATCCCGATCCAGACCCGCCGCCGGCTGCGTTCCGCCCCGGGGACATCGGCCGGCGCCTCCGGGTCGCGGCGGGTCGTCGACGCGCCGACCCGCTCGCCGGGGTGGACGAACCGGGCGATGCGCCAGAGGTCGCTCGGGCTCTCGAGCCGGAGCCGCAGGAGGCCGGTCGCCGCGTCGCGGTGGAGCAAGCGCACGGACGTCCTCGGCCGGGGAGCCGACACCGGGTTATGCGGGTTCCGTTGGCGCCGGGCTCCGCGGGGCCGGGAGAATACCCCGCGGGGCAGGTTCCGAACGGTACATCCGCGACGGGGTCGCGGGCCGTGAGTCGCCGCTCCTCCTCGAGCCCGACAGCGTCCGAAGGGGGCTCGTGGCCCGGGTGCCCCCGCCCCGGCGGTCGGGACCGAGCAAGCGGAGGGGGGGCCCGGAGCGACGGAGCTCCTCCTCCGAGCGACGGCTCTCGTCCCGGGGAGTGTCGACCTGCGGGTCGGGTTGACGCAGTCGCTCGAGGGGGGCCCGTCGTTCGGCGGATGTGGGTTTCCTGCTCCCTGCTCGGCCGCTCGAAAGGAGCGGTGCGCGATGCGCCCCGCCCGAACTCCGCGGAAGGTTTATCCTCGAAGGGGCGGTCCGCCGACCGGTCGGCGAGGGAGGCGTTCTGACCGACCGGTACTCGGATCTCTTCCGCCAGCGATCGTTCGCGGCGTTCCTCTCGGCCGGTGCGCTCCAGTTCGCGGCGCCGGCGGCGGTCTCGATCGTCCTGTTCTATTCGGTGACGATCGCCTACCCCGTCCCCCTCCGGGAGACGTACGGGGCCCTCGCCCTCGCCTTCCTCGGGCTGTCGTCCGCGCTCCCCACGTTCGCGACGGCGTTCTTCTCCGGGGCGATCGCCGACCGCTCCGACCGGGCCCAGCTCATGCGGGCGGCGAACCTGATCGGACTGACCGGCGTCGCCGTCCTCGTCGCCATCCTCCTCTTCCGGCCCGAGACCCGGCTCGGCGCCCCCGGCGGCTTCTACCTCCCCGAATGGGTCGCCCTTGTCTATCCGACGTGGGCCGCCGTCGTCGTCTCGTCGACGTTGTTCCGGCCGGCGTTCAACACGGCGATGGTCCGGATCGTCCCGCGCGGGCTCCTGGGCCGGGCGAACGGCCTCGTCTATGCCGTCGCGGGCGGGGTCACCGCTGCCATGGTCCTGGCCGCCGGGATCCTGCTCACCGTCAGCGTCGCCGCCCTCGCCCTCGGCCTCCCGTTCCTGCTCTACTTCGTGACCCAGGTGGCCCTCGCGACGGTGTCGGTCGACCTCTCCGCGGCGCCGCGCCAGGGACCGGCCCGCTCCCTCGTCCACGACGCCCGCGCCGGGTTCGGCTACATCGGCCGGCATCGGGCGATCCTCGAGCTCACCCTCACCGGTCTCGTGATCAACTTTCTCGTGGCGCTCGCGACGGTCGAACTCGCCCTCTACGTGACCACCTGGCTCGGGGCGACCCAGGGGGTCTGGTACGGGGCGATGGTCGCGACCGCGACCGTCGGCTCCTCGGTGGGGTTCGCGCTCGCCGGGCGGCTCCGTTTCGAGGCGCGCGCCGGGCTGTGGATGCTGCTGCTCACGACCGCGCTCGGGGCGGTGCTGTTCGTGCTCGCCCTGATCCGCGACGTCTGGATCGCGCTGCCGACCATCTTCGTCTTCGGCATCGTCCCCGGGATGTTCACCACGATCTTCCTCTCCACGATCCAGTCGACCGTCGCCGAGGAGATGATGGGCCGCGTCTTCTCGGCCGACGAGGTCGGCAGCTACGCCCTCGTCCCGATCGGGCAGTGGGCCGGCGGCTCGCTCACCTACGCGGTGGGCGTCCAGGGGACGTACCTCACCGCGGGCGGCACCCTCGCGTCGTTCGGCCTGTTCACGCTGGCCGGCTTCGGGGCGCTGCGCCGGCTCGCGATCCGGCCGCCTCCGACGACCCCTCCGGAGCCCGAGTAAGGCTCCCGTCCGGCCGGACCGGCACCTGCCGTTCGGAGAACCACGCCCAGCCGGGGCCGATCGAGCGGACGAAGCCGAGCGACTCGTAGAGCCGGACGGCGCGCTCGTTCCCCTCGGTGACGTTGAGGAGGGCGGCCGGCTCGCCGCGGGCGGCGAGCGCCCGAAGGCTCGCGACCGTCAGCGCCCGGCCGATCTTCCGCCCCTGGGCCCGGGGGTCGACCTGCAGGCTGATGAGCAGCGGACCGGTCGGGGCCCGGACGAAGAGGCAGGAGCCGAGCGACCGGCCCTCCTCCGATTCGGCGAACGTCGACGCCCACGGGAGGAACGGGCCCCACCGTCCGGCGAGCATCTCCCGCACCGCCCCCGCGCTGTCCCGGACGGGATCGGGGTCCTGACGGAAGAGAAACGAATCGAAATGCCCGTGGAAGGCGGACGCATGGTGCGCCGCGATGGCGGCCTCGTCGTCGGGGACGACCGGGCGGATCCGCACCCCCGTGGGGAGCGGTTCGTCCCCGAGGGGGAGGGAGAGATCCCGGCGCATCTCGGATCGGGCGAACGGGGCAAAGCCGCGGCGCCGGAGCAATTCCGACTCCTCCTCCGGTGCGAGCCCGGCCCAGCCGGAAGGGACCAACTGGAACGGCCCATGCTCCCGCTCGGCCAGGTCGAAGAAGGCGGCGTAGGCCTCCGGGCCACGCTCGCCGGGGGCGAGCACGATCGCCCGCAGATGCCGGCCGAGCCCGGCCGGGCCCTCCCAGAGGAGGAGGCCGACCGGCTCGCCGCCCGCGCGGAGCAGCCGCCCCTCCGCCGTCCCCGCCGCCAGGCGTTCGCGCATCCATGCGACCGCCGGAGCCGGGTCCTGCGGCGGCCGTTCCCGTCGGGCGGCCTCCTCGATCGCCGCGACCGCCAGCCGCTCCGCCCGGGGAGGATCGTCGGCGAGGGGAACGAGATGCAGCGGCGCCCTCCGTCGTCGGCCGGCCGCGGGGGGGAGGGCGCCGGTCGGGGGGTCGAGCGCGGCGGCGCCGCCGGTCCACGTCTCGGCGCGCTCGACGAACGGCCGGACCGACTCGATCCGGGCGTAGGCTTCGGTGATCGGGATCCCCTCGGAACGGTGCAGGTACCAGGCCGCCGCGAGCGGGGAGCGGCGGACGCCGTGTCCGCAGTAGAAGAGCACCGGCTCCCCCCGCGCGCGCGCCGCCCGGGCCGACTCGAAGACCCGATCGAGGTTCGCCACGATCGGTCGGTCCGCCTCGGGGTCGTACACCGGAAGGTGCTCCGAGGGGACGCCCGGCTCCGCCCCCTCGTCCCGCACGCAGATCCGATGCCCGACAAACCCGGGCGCGACCGCGAGGCCCCCCACGAAGACGCCGGGGGCGACCTCCGACGGCCGCTCGGCCGGGGCCGGCGGGTAGGACGGGCGGGGGCCGGGGCGGGTCGGCATCGCCCCCCCGAACGCCGGGACGGTATAATCCTCCGCCCGGGTTCACCCCGCCGCCGCCCCGACCTCCTCGAAGAGGCGGATCCATGAGGGGATCACCGCCTCCCAGGAGAAGCGGGCGGCGCGCCGCCGGCCGGCGGCGCCGAGACGGCGGCGCAGCGGCTCGTCCGCGGTCAGCGCCCCGAGCGCGGCGGCGAGCGCCGGCGGGTCGTCCGGGGGGCAGAGGAGGGCGGTGACCCCCTCCTCCACCACCTCGGGGATCCCGCCGACCCGGCTCGCGACGACCGGCAGCCCCGCGGCCATCGCCTCGAGCAGCACGATCCCGAACGGCTCGAACGACGACGGCAGGACGAACAGGTCGGCGTGCCGATACTCGTCGAGGAGGCGGGAGCGGGGGAGCGCCCCGAGGATCTCGA
>JAKABH010000060.1 GCA_021801925.1 Thermoplasmata archaeon
AGCCACTGGAGGGATTTGAACCCCCGACCTGCTGATTACGAATCAGCCGCTCTGCCGCTGAGCTACAGTGGCGCGGGGGCACGAGGAGGCTGCCCCGCAGATAATGCTGCCGTCGTCACCCCACCGCCGACCGGTCGAGCGCCTCCCGCAGGTCCCGGATCAGATCGTCCGGCTCCTCGAGCCCGAGCGAGAGGCGGACGAGACCGGGGTCGATCCCGCGGGCCGTCCGCTCCGCCGGGGAGAGGCGACGGTGGGACGTCTCGGCCGGTACGCTCGCGAGGCTCTCCACCCCGCCCAGGCTCGTGGCGACCTCCACGATCTGGAGGTGGGCCAGGAACCGCGGGAGCGCGGCGGCCCCGCCGCGCAGCGAGACGGCGACCATGCCGCCGCGGCCCCGCATCTGGGCGGCGGCGATCGTCTCCTCCGCGGGGCTTCCCCAGCCCGGGTAGCCGACCCGGGCGACCGCGGGGTGGTCGACCAGCGCGCGCGCCACCGCCGCGCCGGTGGCGTTGTGGCGCGCCATCCGGACGTCGAGCGTCTTCAAGCTCCGCTCGAGCAGGAACGCGGCGAACGGGTCGAGCGGTGCGCCGAGCGTCGACTGCGGGTCGATCCGGTCGACCGCCGCGGCGGACCCGACGACCGCCCCGGCGAGGAGGTCGGAATGCCCCCCGAGATATTTCGTGGCGCTGTGGACCACAAGATCGGCGCCGAGGTTGAGCGGTCGCTGGTTGATCGGCGTCGCGAAGGTGTTGTCGACGACGACGACGGCGCCGACCCGGTGGGCCGCCTCGGACCACCGGGCGAGGTCGACGACGCCGAGGGTCGGGTTTGTCGGGCTCTCCAGCCAGAGGAGGCGGGTCCCCGGCGCTACGACCGGCTCCGCCTCCCGCGCCTCGGTCGGCGTGAGCTCGTGGAGCCCGATCCCGAATCGGGAGGCGAAGTCCCGGAGGAGGTCGGTCGTCCCGCCGTAGAGCTCCCCGAGGGCGACGACCGGATCCCCGCGGTTCAGCAGCGACCAGAGGACGGCGTGGATCGCCCCCATCCCCGAGGCAAAGAGCCGGGCCGCCTCGGCGCCCTCGAGCTGCCGGATCACCTCGGCGGCGCCGGCGACGGTCGGGTTCGAGTGCCGGGAGTAGAGATGCACCTCGCCGGCCGCCGCCGCCTCGGAGTAGGCGGCGGGGTAGCGGTACGTCGACGTCTGGTAGATCGGCGCGACGACCGCGCCGGCGTTGAGATCGGGCCGCCGGCCTCCGTGCACCGTCCGCGTCGCCGGGCCGGCCCAGTCGGGGAGCGTCCGGAAGCGGCGGCGCGGCGGGGCGGTCGGCGCGCTCACGGGGCGGCCCCGTCCGGCGCCAAGGGGCCGTCCGGCCGCAGCCGGCGCAGGCGCTTCGGGGCGTCGATCGCCGCGAGGTAGTCGGCCGTCGCGGGAGGGACGAGCGCCCGCCAGTCGCCGTCCTCCGCCAGGCGCGCCCGCACCTGCGCCCCCTCCCACCGGTCCCGCTCGAGCAGGGGAGAGCCCTCGACCGCGTAGCCGGCGCGCTCGAAGAGGAGCCGGGTGAGCGGGTTGTTCGAGTAGATCCGGTCGAAGGCGGGGAGCATCGACTCGACGTAGGCGACCCACTGGGCGTGGCGCCGGATGTCCGGCAGCGGGACGATCTCCACCCCCTCGAGCGGGAGCGCGCGGACGGCCCGGTCGATCATCTCGTACCGCTCCCCCGCGGTGAACGGGTTCCGCCAGGTGTACGACTCCTCCGCCGAGCCGACGGCGACCAGGAGCGGCGCCTCGGGCCGCGCCGCCCGGATCGACGAGAGGAGGGCGAGGTGGCCCCGATGGAACGGCTGGAACCGGCCGACCAGCAGGCCGCGGGGCACGGCTCCCTCACTCGGGCGCGAGGTCCTCGACGTCCTCGAGGAACTCGTCGATGTGCGGGCAGCGGGCCGTGAGGTAGTGGCGGCAGTGGCGGCAATGCTTGTCGTTGAACGAGACGCCCAGGCGATGGTCGAACTCGTAGCACGGGCGGTTGACGAACGACTCCTCGTCGTCCTCGTCGTCCCCGACGTCGGGGTACGGCATCGGCCGCGGCGGGGCCGGCGGATGCACCGGGATGCGGAAGGAGCCTCTCACGAACCGGCCGGGCGACCGCTGGAGGGAGGCTTCGGCGCCGTCGGCACGATCGGCGCGTCCTCGCCGGAGCGGGCGGTCGCGAGCACCATCGCAGCGAGGCGTTCCAGGAGGGAGTCCTTCTTCGCGCCGGTGCCGGCCAGCGCGTACTTGAGCACGTCGCGGAGGGTCCGCACCGGGATGACCTCGATCTGGCCGCGGTAGCGGGACTCGAGGACGAGGTCGTCGAGGTTCGCCTCGGGGATCAGGACGCGGCGGAGACCCGAGTCGGCGGCCGCCTCGACCTTGGCGGTGACGCCGCCGACGGGGAGCACCTGGCCGCGGACGGAGAGCGAGCCGGTCATCGCGACCGACTGGTCGACGGGGACCCCCTCGAGCGCGCTGATCACCGCGGTGGCGATCGAGACCGAGGCGCTGTCCCCCTCGACGCCGTCCGAGGTGCCGACGAACTGGATGTGGATGTCGTAGCGGGAGATGTCCTCGCCCGTGTACTTCTTGATGAGGGCGCTGACGTTCTGGACCGCCTCCTTCGCGATCTCCCCGAGCTTGCCCGTGGCGACCACGACCCCGCCGGCCCGCGTCTGGGCGGGCGTGACCTCGGCGACGATCGGCAGCACGATCCCCGAGAACTCGCTCATCCCGGATTGGGCGTTGATCGCCGCGAGGCCGTTGACGACGCCGATCGTCGACCCCTCGGTCGTGAACATCCGGTACTCCTTGCGGCGCTCGATGTACCGGTCGGCGATCTGCTGCTCGAGCGAGCGGCTCGCCCGCTTCGCCTTCACGACCTGCTCGGCGTGGACGATCGGGAGCCCCTCGGAGAGCGTGATGTCGCCCGCGACGCGGACGAGCCCGCCGAGTTCGCGGAGCCTGAGGGTCAGCTGGCCGGAGTGGCCGGAGCGCCGCTGCGCCTCCCGGATCACCTCGACGATCGCGGCGCGGTCGAAGTGGGGGATCTTCTTGTCCTTCACGACCTCCTGCGCCACGAACCGGACGAGCTTCATCCGGTTCTCGGGGGAGTCGGGCATCGTCGTCTGGACGTACAGCTCGTAGCCGTAGCCGCGGATGCGCGAGCGGAGCGCGGGGTGCATCGACTGGATGGAGTCGATGTTCCCGGCGGCGACCAGGACGAAGTCGGCGGGGACCGCCTCCGTCTTCACCATCGCCCCGGCGGAGCGCTCCGACTGCCCGACGATCGGGAACTTCCGCTCCTGCAGCGCGGTCAGGAGCGAGTGCTGGCTCTCGATCTTGAGCAGGTTGATCTCGTCGACGAACAGCACCCCGCCGTTCGCCTTGTGGATCGCGCCGACCTCGACCCGCTCGTGGGGGGGCGTCTCGAGGCCGCCCGACTGGAACGGGTCGTGCTTCACGTCCCCCAGGAGCGCGCCGGCGTGGGCGCCGGTGGCGTCGATGAACGGCGGCTTCTCGTCGGGGGAATGGCCGACCAGCAGCTTCGCGACATTCGCCCCGGAATCCGGTCGTCCGCCGGTGACGCGGAGCAGGATGTAGATCAGCAGGACGATGAAGATCCCGAGCAGGAAGGCGGTGTAGTTCCCCGTCGTGATGAGGACGTAGAGGACGAAGCCGATCACGACGAGCGAGATGAGGATGAAGAAGATCGTCCGCCGCTCCTTCTGGGAGGCGGCCTCGAGCTTCTGCGCCGCGACGATCTCCCTTCCCTTGCCCGCGGGCACGACCCGGATCTTCGGCTCGTTCGGGTCCTCGCTGTTGGGGTAGGCGAGGATATCCTGGAGAGGCTCCTTCGGCAGGAAGTCGACCATCGCCCGGGCGAGCATCGACTTGCCCGTCCCGGGTTCGCCGATCAGGATCATGTGCCGCTTCTGGGTGGCGGCCTTCCGGGCGACCTCGACGGCCTCGTCCTGCCCGATCACCTGGTCCAGGAGGCGCGGGGGGACCTCGACCTGGGCGGTCGACTGGTACGGGAGCGTCCGCCCCCACTGGTCGAGCTCCTGCTCGTTGACGGCCGGCCCCGGGTCGGCCGATGCCCCGGACGGTGTTTCCGCTCCCTCAGCCATTGCGGCGTCCCGATCCGCGCCGTGGCGGATCCGCGCGCCAAGCAATCCAACGGCGGACCATATAAACCCCTTTCCGAGCGCGACGGTAACCAAGCCGGCCCGCCGCCCGCGCGGGTCGGTTATCTACCGCGGCCGGCTCGGACCGCCCGTGCCTCCCGAGACGCGCCGCCTGGACGGTCGCCCCGTCGCCGCCGCCGTGGACGAGGCGACCCGCCGCCGGATCGCCGCCGCTCCCCCCGGGACGCGGCCGCCGACCCTCGCGAGCGTCCACCGGGGCCTCCCGACGCCGTTCGGCTTCTACCGCCGCCAGCAGGCCCGCGCCGCCGCCGCGGCGGGGATCCGCTTCCGGGACGAGCCGCTCCCGCCCGACGCGGGCCCGGCGGAGCTCGCGGCGCTGTTGGAGCGGCTCGACGCCGATCCGTCGGTCCACGCCGTCCTCCTCGAGCACCCGCTGCCGCCGCCGTTCGACTTCGGCACGGCGATCGCGCACCTCCGCCCCGACAAGGACGTCGACGGGGTCGGAGCGGCGAACCTGGGGGCCCTTCTCGACGGCCGGGCGCGCCACGCCCCCGCGGTCGCCCTCGCCGCGGTGGAGATCGCCCGGCACTATCGCCTTCCGTTCGAGGGGGAGCCGGTCGCCGTCGTCGGCCGCTCGGCGACCGTCGGGCTCCCGCTCGCCCTGTTGCTCGCCGCCCGGCCGCCCGGGGCCGATGCGACCGTCACCGTCGCCCACTCACGGACCGCCGACCTCCAGGGGGCACTCGCCCGGGCCCGGACGATCTTCTCCTGCGCCGGCCGCCCCGGCCTCCTCCGCCGGGCGGTCGTCCCCGAGGGCGCGGCGATCGTCGACGTCGGCCTCTCGAGCGTCCCGGATCCGGACCGGCCGGGGGGCGTCCGAGCGGTCGGCGACGCCGACGGCGCGGACCTCGACGGCTGGGCGGATGCGCTCACGCCGGTGCCGGGCGGCGTCGGGCCGGTGACCGTGGCGGCCTTGATGCGCAGCACGGTCGACGCCTGGGAGCGCCTCGAGGGGGTCGGGAGGGAGCCGTGACGCGCCCCCGGCGGCCGGCGAGCGATCTGCGGTGCCGCGACTGCCCGATGTGGTACGGCGGCGAGGACGACGGCTGGGGTCCCTGCTCGATCAAGAACCGGCGGGGCGACTTCCGCTACCTCACCTGGGGGGGGCACCGGTGCGACGAAGGCTACGTGCCGCCGACGGCGGCGGTCGCGCGGGCGAGCGCCGCGCGGTTGAGCGGGGTCCGCTCGACCTCCAGCGCGTCCGCCGTCGGGTACACCTCGACCTCGAACGCCGGCCACGGGAGCCCGTCCGCGGCGCCGCGCAGGCGCCCCGGGGCGAGCTCGACCCGCCGTCGGGCGACGTCGACCCGGTAGTCGTCCGGGCCCCAGCCGTGCCGCCGGGCGATCCGCGACGCCCAGCGGGGAAGGTCGACCGCACCGTCCGGTTCGACGACCCCCAGGACGACCGTCCCGTCGGGGGTCCGCTCGGCAAAGGTGGGGGCGGTCCGCTCCGCCTGGCGGAGGAGGCGCTGCCGCATCTGGACGGAGTCCTTGAACCCGGAGGAGCAGTAGTGGATCGGGAGCGCGGGGCCGCTCTCCCGGACGAGCGCCTGGGCGAGCGCCCGGCTCCCGCGGACCCCCCAGCCTCGGCGCGGGTCGAGGGCGTAGCCGCGGTCGTGGAGCTTCGCCTCGTTCGTCTCGGAGAATTCGAGCTCGTTGAGGTTCACGAAGTCGACGCCGATCTCCTCGAGCGTCTTCAGGAGGCGGCGGAGCTCCGCCTCCTTCTCGGGGAGCACGGGGATCTCGACCCCGCGGCGGATCCCCCAGGCGGGCGCCGCCTCGAGGACCTCCCGGTAGGCCCGGCCGTCGGCGGTGAGCGGGCCCCAGAGATAGTGCGGGATGTGCAGGCGGAACTCGTCCAGGCCCGCGGCGGCGAGCCGCCGGAGCTTCTCGGCGTTCGGCTCGTGGGTGTAGAGGTGGAGGTGGTGCGAGGGCCCGAACGTCGACTTGAGGAGCCGCACGTAATGCTCGACGCGGTCGACGACGCCGAGGGGGTCGCCGCCGGTGATGCCGGTCCCGCCGGCGCCCATCGTCCGCGCCTCGTCCAGGAGGTCCTCGTCCCGGTAGACCCGGCGCTCGTTCGCGTAGACGACGTCCTTCTGGTTGCGGTTCGGGGAGACCGGGCAGTAGAAGCAGCGGAACCGGCAGACCCCCGTGACGAAGAGGACCATCTTCCGCCCTTCGGCGCACTGGGTGCACGCCGGCGAGAGCGGGCCCCGGTAGCTCGACGCCATCGGGAGAAGGTGCACCGGGGCGTCGGGCGGCATCCCCCGTCCGGGGCCGCGGGTCGATAATAGCCGTTGCGAGGGGGCCCCGGAGGCGTCCCGGGCGCCCCCGCGGGTTGCCCGGGGCCACCTGGTGGGGTCGGGGGAGGGACGAGGCTTAGGTTCAAATGCCCCACTCGGTTGGGCGCGCCCATCCTCGGAGGGACGACGGCGATGGAGATGCAACCGGGACAGATGGCCTACGATCGCGCCAGCACCGTCTTCTCGCCGGACGGGCGGCTTTTCCAGGTCGAATACGCGCTGCAGGCGATCCAGATGGGCGGCACCGCGGTCGCCGTCACCTACGACTCGGGGATCATCTTCGTCGCGTTCCGCAACCTGCCGGCGAGCAGCCTCGCCGACGCCGGCTCGATCGAGAAGAGCTTCGCGGTCGACGCGGGGCTCGGCTGCGTCACCGCCGGCCTCATCGCCGACTCCCGCGT